>CAJCJH010000085.1 GCA_903970615.1 Rhodospirillales bacterium | reverse complement strand
ATCTCCTGAAAGGCATTGTCATGGTCGCTGTTGCCGGCGATGGTGACGAAGAGAATGTCCGGTGCGCCCTTGATAGCCATATACAGCGCCCGCTTCTCGATGTCGAAATAGTGGCGCGCCAGCTTCTTGCGTTCTTCCGCATCCTTGCCGATGCCGTTATCGGCCAGATCTTTTTCATAGGCGGCGGGCCAGTTCCACCAGCTCATGTTGACGACACGAATCCGGTGTTTCTTGAACCAGCGGACATCTTCCGCGTAGGACTTTCCAAGGTCCGTTATAAGCCGGTCGGTGGGTGGGCTATGCGGATGACTGGTATCGAATGTCATGCGGGCATACGCCAGACGAATGGCCGGATTGCCCTCGGCAGCGATGCCGGTGACATGCGTGCCGTGGGCATAGCTTACGAAGAAATCGCCCTCGTCCGAGAAATGCTTGACCTCCTCCGGCGACATGGCCGCAAGCTTCTTCTTGGCCGCAGCGGCAGCATCGCTTTCGATGTCGTTTGCGACATCACTGAATCCCTGCATGTCCGCAACCTGCGACGGATATTCGGCCTGCTGCTCCGGCGTCAAGGGAATCAGGCTGCCGTGCGTGTGCTTGTTCCTCACGTCGAAGGCGATTCCATCTGGATCGTCATGTCCCGGCTTCGGATCGACCAGCAAACGTCCGGGGAACAGGCTGGTGTCGATACCCGAATCCCAGATCGCGACCTTGACCGGTGTCAGCACGCCGGCATCCGGAAGCACGGCTGCGCGCGCCTGCCAGATGTCGGGCTTGGTCACGTTATGTTGTTCGACATAGGTCGTGAGTACCGCAACCAGCGGCGCATGACAGCCCACCATGACCTGGATCGCTGCCCTGGCTCTGATCAGCGCCTCCGCGCCGGGCAAATCGAGCGCATGATTTTGATCAACCGACGCCTGAAGGTTCGACACCGCGAAACCCTCGAAGAAATTATGGCTTGCAACACCCATGAAGCCTTTCAACCCCTTGAGATCAGTCCCGACGGTTTCCCACGGAAGCGGATCGACCGCACCTTTGTAAGCCGCCTCGAATCCTTCCGGGCACGCTTCTGACGCGCCGGAAGACTGCGGTGCCGCCATCCGGGCCTTGATGAAGGCTTCCTGATCCAGATGAGCGATGAGACGGGCGGACGGTTTATCCTCCAGCGCGCGCAACTGGTGGAGCTGTTCGAGCGTCTTGCCATCCGCCGTTCCCGAAATGATCTGCAGATTGAGCTTGGCCTGAAGCAGGTCACGCAGTGCGGCGTGGTCCCGGATATCGTAATCACGGAGCACGCTATCGATATCGGCTTCTACCGGAGCCGCGAACGCAGCGAATGTTGCTTGATCGGCGTCGAGCAGTGTTTCGACCTTCCCGCTTACCGGATAACTGAATCTAGGCAGATCAGCCTGGGTATCGACCGGTTTGCGATCGGCGGAGTACGCACTGCCGAACGAGAGGACAAGCAAAATGCCTGCAACGGCAGAATAGCTTGGACAAATATTTGAACGCATAAACTTTGGAACTCCGTTAACAGTGATCGGCGACCCACTCACGAAAAAATCATCGTCATACCGCTGGCGCGACAATGCCCCGCCCTTGTGTTCATCATTCACCACCCTTCACCCGCCCGCATTCAAACCACCCTCAAACTCGCCACCACCGGCCACGCCACCGGACTGTGCGAGCCGATGCCGCGCAGGCGTGCCGACACCACCGCACCCGGCGCAAGACCGCTGAGTTCAATCTTCGAGCAGCGCGTGAACACCCCGCCGCCGACCCAGCCCGGTTCCTGCGTCGGGTCGGCCACGGTCGTCTGCACCTCGTACGCCCCTGCCCCTGCAAGCTTGCGCGCATGTAGCGTGATCGTGCCGGACAACACCCCGCGGCTCACGCGGAAATCCTCCGCCGCTGGCAGGATATCCGGGTTCGCACCAGACGCCTTGACCGTGGCATGCCGCAGGTCGTAACCGGTGCTCATCAACGCCGCCACATCGCCATCCGCCACCATCTCCAGATACAGCGCCAGCCGCTTCAGCTCCGCCGTCACCACTGCCCGCGCCGCATCGCGTAGCGCGATCTTCTGCTTATCCCCTGGCCGGGCCGCGATATGAGCACTTTGATATGCCGCCACATCCGCCGCCAGCTGTGCCGACGAAGGCAGCGGCGCCGGCCACGGTTCCGGGAAATGGGTGTTGCCGGTGAGTGCCTTCGAGATGCCTTCCGCCCGCGTCGGAAAGGCCGGGTTGCCGGGGTCTTTGAAAGCGATGATCAATTTAGGCTGCATCAAAGCCTTCCCACAGAAAGCCGTCACAATGCGGCAGCGAAATTCTGCACCGGTTCAAAGCCGTTGTGGGGGCCAACTGCGGGCAAAATGTGACCTAGGTCACATTCTTACAACGATTTTTCAAGGACAGGCCGCTTTCCGAGTCCGGAAACCGGAAAATCCTGCAAACGACAGGGTCAATTCCGATCCCAGGAAAGGTGTTTTCTGATCGCAGGAAAAGCTATCCCCAACGACGGGGACTGCTTTCCCTGACCACAGGGACGCTGCTCCCAGACTACGGAATGATATTCCCTGACCACAGAATGCCTGCTGCTCGCCTGTGAAAACCGCGCTTCTCGCGGCGATCAGCGAGAGGCCCGCACCCGGATGCGGCGCGGTTGAGCGCAAGCACTGAGCGGGGTTGCGGCTAGGCCGCGGGTTTCGTCGGGTCCTGTTCCACCGCGTTGTGGAGCATTTCGCGGAACAGTGGCTGACGGGCCTGCAATTGCTGCGGGGTGCCGCTGTCGATCACGCGGCCATCGGCCATCAGCACCACCCGGTCGAACTGCTCCAGCACACTGAGACGATGCACGGCGGCGACGATACAAAGCTGCGGCAGGCACTCGCGCAGGCGTTTGAAGAAGCGCGCTTCGGTGGCCTGGTCAAGGGCGCTGGTGGGTTCGTCGAGTAGCAGCATAGCGCTGCACAGGGCTGGTCCGGCGGCTTCACTGGGGCCGCGCTTGCCTTCTAATCCTTCAGGCTTTGAGCGGGTCGAGGCTAGTCCGGGGACTTTGTCCGGGTGTTCGGGCGGGCCTTTGCCGACGCCCGCGGCGAGCAGTCCGCGCGTCAAGGCGACACGCTGGCGCTGACCGCCGGAGAAGTTGAAGCCGCGTTCGGACAAGGGTGTATCGAGCCGCTGCGGCAATGCGTTCAGCACGGTATCGAATACGGCGATGTAGGCGGCGTTGTCGATGGCGGCCTGCGCGCGGTCTGCGCCGAAGGTGAGGTTTTCGCGCAGGGACGCTTCAAACACTTCGGCCTCCTGCGGAATGAGGGTGGCGATCGATTCGAGGCTACGCAGACCGTCGATCGCTTGGCCATCGACGGCGTAGCCGCCCTGCTGTGGCGAATACAGCCCGGCCATCACTCGCAGCAGCGTGCTTTTGCCGGAACCGCTGGGGCCGATCAGCGCCACACGTTCGCCGCGATGAAAGGTCAAGGAAACGTCGTGGATGCCGCCGCCGCGCTCGTAAGTGAAGCCGAGTTGTTGCAGCTTTATCGATCGCCAGTCGGCGTTCACCGTCGTATCCGCCTGCGGGCGCGATGCGGCATTCCAGATCACATCCGCACTGGCGACATCGGTTTTCACGCGGGCGAAGTTCTGGAAGTTGGCGGCCATCGAGCCGATCACACTCGCCGCCTGCTGCGCGTACTGGTAAACCATGAACACACTGCCAAGCAGCAGCCCGCCCGCGCCGACAGTGGCCTGATGCGCCTGCCACGCATACGCCGCGACCAGCGACCAGGAAAGCCCGACGCCGAGCAGATCCACTGAACACCATTTGGCTTCGTTCAGGACGATGCTGCGACCCAGCGGCGCGAATACCTGCTGCAAGCGCTGGCTGACGAGGCGGCGCACCGCGCTGCCGGCGCGCAGGCTGATGACGGTGGAGATGTTGCCGAGGAAATCCAGCAGGCCGGCGGCGTATTTGCGCTCGGCGGTGTTCTCGGTGACCGCCAGACGCATCAGCGAGATGTCGAAGCGGATGATCACACCGGCGAGCAATACGAAGCCGAGGATGGCGATCACACCGGTCAGCTTCGAGATCAACAACAAGGCGACGACGGGGCCGACCAGATTGATCGCACTTTGCAGATAGATAAACTGGTTCTGGGTGAAATCGTACAGCGCGCGCGTGGCCTGCTCGGCGCGATGCTGCACTTCGCCGGAATGATGCCGGTCGTGCCAAGCCAGCGGCAGGCTCAGCAACTTGGCGAACAGCGCATCCGCCGCGGCGGTGCGCACGCGGATGCCGACGTTACGTTCCAGCACCCGCCCCGGCGCCTGTAGCAGCCAAGCCGTCATCTGCACACCGAACACGGCGGCCACCAGCAGGCCGGCTTGCAGGAAGCTGGCATTGCCGGCGAGCTGCACCGAGTTGATGGCCTCGCCGGCCAGCACCGGAATCGCCAACCGCACCAGATTCGAGGCGATCAGCAGCGACATCGCCGTGATGTATTTCGTGCGAGCACCGGCAGCGAAGCGCCAGATCAGTCGATAGAGATCGAGCAGGCGAGTGGCACCTTCATTGGCATTGCCGCCGGAAGGTTGCGCCGGGCTACCATGCTGCAGGCCTTGAACCGGGCTTTGACCTTGATGAGTCTGCAGGCTTGCGGTTTGAGGTTCGTTCGGGCTTTCCACGAGAGCGGTATCGGGTGAGGCGTATGGATTCTGGCGTTGCTGCCGGACGCAGAGCTTATCGATCGTCACGAATCGTCCATCACACCTTAGCGCTCCGGACTCGACTTGATCCACCTCGTGGCAGCCGCTGGCAGCACATTCATGCCGCAGCCGGTTGGACGGCCGAGCGCCGGAAGTCCGACAATAAGCCACACGATACGGGCCCGATAAGGCGACCACTGTGACTCCAACGGCAAGCAATCCCTGGCGCTTCTGCGTGGCGCCGATGATGGACTGGACGACTTCTGCGTGCCGGGTATTTCATCGGCGGGCGAGCCGTCATGCGCGTTTGTATACCGAGATGATCAACGCGGGCGCGATCGTGCATGGCGATGCGGAACGTCATCTGCGGTTCGAGCCTTGCGAGCATCCGCTGGCCTTGCAGCTGGGCGGTTCGGAGCCACAGCTGCTGGCGCAGGCGGCGGCGATTAGTGCTGGGTTCGGTTACGACGAGATCAACCTGAATTGTGGCTGTCCTTCCGATCGCGTGCAGGAAGGCCGCTTCGGCGCCTGCCTGATGCTGGAGCCGCAGCGTGTGGCCGATGGCGTGCAGGCGATGCGCGAGGTCTGCACGATTCCAGTGACGGTAAAGTGCCGCATCGGCGTGGATGACTCGGAGGACTACGCCTTCCTGCAGCGCTTCGTCGGCATCGTGAGCGCGGCGGGGGCGAAGACTTTCATCGTGCATGCGCGCAAGGCCTGGCTGAGTGGTCTGTCGCCGAAGCAGAACCGGGAAGTGCCGCCCTTGTCGTATCCCACGGTGGCGCGTTTGAAGCAGGATTTCCCGCAGTTGAACATTGTGCTGAACGGCGGTCTGGCGACGCTCGATGCCTGTGAAGCCCAGTTGCAACAGCTGGATGGCGTGATGCTCGGCCGCGCAGCTTACGAAGATCCTTACCTGTTGACGGCTGTGGATGCGCAGCTGTTCGGCGACTCAACACCACGTTTGAGCCGGGCCGAATGGCTGCATCGCCTGCGGCCTTATATTGAGCGCGAACTCGCTGCCGGTACGCCGCTCGCGCGTATCACGCGGCACATGCTCGGGCTGTATCGAGGCGAAGCCGGAGGACGTGCCTTCCGGCGCGTGCTGTCCGAACAGGCTCCGCGCGCGGGTGCAGGCTGGCCGGTGATCGAAGCGGCATTGGCGGCAACACAGTCGCATCAACGGGCTGCGGCGGCTTGAGCGTTTGATGCCCGATCATCGGCACACAAAACGGCTTGGGATCGCAGCGCAAATCGCGGGCATATTACTTAGCTGCGCGCTCGGCGCTTGCAGTCTGCTGGCACCGGATGCGGATCCTGCGCCGCGCGTGCGTTTGCAGACTTCGATGGGCGATATCGTCGTGCAGCTCGATCGTGAACATGCGCCGCTCAGCGTCGACAACTTCCTGCGTTATGTGCGCGAAGGCCATTACGACGGCAGCCTGATCCATCGTGTGGTGCCGGGCTTCGTGATTCAAGGCGGCGGCTACGATATCGCGCAGCAGGAAAGGCCGGCGCATGCGCCGATCAAACTCGAAGCCGGCAACGGACTTTCCAACCTGCGCGGCACGCTTGGCATGGCGCGCGATGAAGCGCCGGATTCCGCGACGGCGGAGTTCTACATCAATCTCGCCGACAACCGGAAGCTCGATCCGCACGCAGAAATCCCTGGCCGCGAGCACGGCTATGCGGTATTCGGCCGCGTTGTCGAGGGCATGGACGTGGCCGATCGAATCGCCGCTGTCAGCACCGGTACGAGCGGGCCGTTCGAGCAGGATGCGCCGCTGACGCCGGTGTTGATCGAACATGCCGAACGGCTGCCGCGCGATGCTCCCACGCCGATACCCGCGGCGCTGGTGCCCACGGCCTGCTTCAAGCCGTGAGCGTGACCTTACTGTTATCGGATCTGCATCTACCGATTGCGCCCTCGCCGCTGCGCGATGCCTTTGCTGCATTCCTGCAAGGCCCGGCGCGAACCTCGGACGCGGTTTACATCCTCGGCGATCTGTTTGAAACCTGGCTCGGCGACGATGTCGGCCTGGTCGATTATGCGGATGAAGTCGCTCAACTACGCGCGGCCAGCGACGCCGGAGTCGCGCTTTATTTCATGCACGGCAATCGGGATTTTCTGGTCGGCAAGCGTTTCGCCGCCGCGACCAACATGACGCTGCTGAATGACCCGATCGAGCTGATGCTCGCGGGCCTGCCGACGCTGCTTTCGCATGGCGATCTTTACTGCACTGCGGATACCGCTTATCTACGCTGGCGCCGCTTCGCGCATCATCGCGGTGTGCAGTCGGTATTCCTGAAATTGCCGGAGAAGCTGCGTCGAAGCATCGGCGGCGCGGCGCGTGGCCGCAGTGAAATCGGCAAGTACCATAAGCTGGCGGCGATCATGGATGTCACTGACGATGCGATCATCAGTACCTTCAAGCAAACTCCGATCGACCGCATCATTCACGGCCATACGCATCGGCCGGCAGAGCATCGAATGCAGGTGAATGATCGTGAAGTCGAGCGCATCGTGCTGGCGGACTGGACTCCACAACGAAAGGAATATCTGCGCTGCACGGAGACCACCATCGAGCGCGTGCTGATCTGAATGGAAGCGATCGCCAAGGCTGGCGAACTTTTGCAAGCCGTTCCGGATCCACATCCTGAACTACCTCAAACGGACGACGGCGCAATGCATCCGCGCATTGCCTGAGCGCCGCGTCGCGGGTAAGCTGCGGCCTCACTTTTTGGAGCACACCATGAGCGCACTCGATTTTCTGAAATTGCTTCCGGCCGCGTTTAGTCCCGAAGATGCGGCGGGCACCAACTGCGTAATCCAGTTCAACACCTCGAAGCCGGCTTACACCACCATTCAGGACGGCAAGTGTGAAGTCACCGAAGGCGCCGCGCCCAGCCCCGACGTCACCATCACAATGGAAGACGACGATCTCATCGCGCTGCTGAAAGGCGAACTGAACGGCATGACGGCGTTCATGACCGGCAAGCTACAGATCGATGGCGATCTGATGCTGGCGCAGCGCATGTCGGGATTTTTCGACGCTTCCAAGCTTGCCTGAGCAGACGCAAAACGCGATCGAAGCACCGGCCCCGGGCGATCACACCCGGGGTTTTTCGTTTGCGCTGGAAATCTGCGAGGATTTCACGCCGCCGCGCCTGAGCTTGCGCGCGCGGCATCGGCCCGCCTTTGGCGCGATCAGCATCGATTGGATGCAGCCGGAAATACAACGCCGTATCGCCGCCGGCAAACGCCAACCGATGGCGCGCGCAGTCGGCCTGCATAAAGCCGCCGGCCGGCCGCTGCGCATTCTCGATGCCACTGCCGGGCTGGGCCGCGATGGCTACGTGCTGGCCGCACTCGGCGCGCAGGTCACCCTCGCGGAGCGGAATCCGAGCGTGATGGAATTGCTGCGCGATGCACATCAACGCGCACTGAATAATCCCGCACAGGCCGACGTCGCAGGACGCATCGATCTGCTCGCACTCGATTCGTCCAGCGCGCTAAAAGACCCACATATTCTGGATCGTCCATACGACGTGGTTTATCTCGATCCGATGTATCCGGAAGATGGCAAAACCGCGCTGCCGTCAAAGGAAATGCAGATTTTGCGCGACCTCACCGAAGGCGATGAAGATGCGGATTCGCTACTGCCGCTGGCACTCGGCGCGGCGCGGCTGCGTGTGGTGGTGAAGCGGCCATCGAAGGCGCCCTGGCTCGCCGGACGCGCGCCTTCGATGAGCCTGCAATCCACGCAATTGCGCTTCGATGTTTATGTCATCGCAGCACAGGCGCAGCAGCATGAGTAAGTCCGAGCGGCGTTTGACGCTGATCCGTCACGCCAAATCCAGCTGGGCCGATGGCACGCTGAGTGACTTCGAGCGGCCCTTGAATGCCCGCGGTCTGCGGGATGCACCGACCATGGCGCGCCGCTTTGCCGCAGTGCTTCAACGCGAGACCATCAACAAGGTTCGACTGGTATCGAGCCCGGCGCTGCGTGCCTTGACGACGGCGCAGATTTTCGCCGACACCCTGAACATTCCGCAGTCCGAAATCGTCCTGCAGGAAAAGATTTACGAAGCCATGCCGGGTACGCTGCTGGAAATCGTGCGCGCCTTCGACGATGCCGATACTCATGTGCTGATGTTCGGCCACAATCCGGGCTTCTCGGATTTCGCCCGGCTGCTGGCGGATTGTCCGTTCATCGAAATGCCGACCTGCGCGGCTGCGCATCTGCGCTTCGGACTTCGCGTCTGGCATAAGCTGAATCCAGGCGACGGCGAACTGCTGCGGTACGACACGCCGAAAGCCTCCGAGTAGTGATGCGCAAAGCCTGGCGTCGATCCACAGATCAAGCATTGCGCCTTTCGATTTGAAGCGGTCACGACGCCGATTCGGTGTGATCCTTGACGATCTTCCAGTTCTTGTCGAAGCGGCGCAGATCGAGCACGAAAGTGCCATGTGGAACATCGTTCGCTCGCCCCAATAATGCCCAGCCGCCGGTCGCCGTGGCATGGTCCTTATCGAGCGTGGTGATCTGCACATTCGAGAATTGCAGGGTGCCCATCGCGGCACGATCCGGGTAACGCTTGAGGTAACGATCGTAAGTCGCCTGCCAGCCGGACATCGTTGTCGTTCCGGATTCGAATCGCAGACGATCATCGTGCCAGTAACCTTGCATGAAATCTTCGATATCGCCGCGATTCCAGGCCAGTTGCTGCGCATCCATCAGTGCGCGAATCTGCTTATCAGCAGGCGCTATCGACTCATCCGGCTGCATCGAACAAGCCGCGAGTGATGACATCACTAACATCATCAAAATCGCACGGAAGCGAGCGAGAAAACTGGTTTTCAGAATAAGGCTTTTAATGGTAATGACTCTTTTCAAGTAATGACTTGTGAAATCCTTGGCAATGCCATTTCCAAATGCCACGAAACTTATTACTTCATCGCCAATACGATCTTGCCCATGTGCTGCGAACTTTCCATCAGACGATGCGCCTCGGCAGCCTGTTCGATCGGAAACACTTTATCGACGATGCTGCGAATACGGCCGTCGGCAACCGCCGGCCATATATTGTCTTCGAGTGCTGCTGCGATCAGCGATTTCTCTTCCCGACTGCGGCGCCGCAGGGTGCTGCCAGTGACGATCAGGCGCTTCATCAACACCTGCGCGAGTTCGAGCGAGGCCTTGCTGCCGCCGAGCGTCGCAATCTGCACGAGCCGGCCGCCGAAGCCGAGCAGCGAGACATTTTTGGCCAGATAGTCGCCGCCAACCATGTCGAGAATCACGTCGACCGACCCGGCATTTTTGCGGACCTCCGCAACGAAATCATCCGTACGATAGTTGATTGCGGCATCCGCTCCCAACTGGCGGCAGAACTCGGCTTTGGCAGCGCTGCCGACAGTCGTCAGCACGCACGCGCCCAGCAGTTTTCCGAGTTGAATCGCCGCCACACCGATGCCGCTGCTGCCACCATGCACCAACAGGGTTTCGCCGCGTTTCAGCGCGCCTTGCTGCGCGATCGTGCCCCAGACGGTGAACCAGTTTTCCGGCAAGGCGGCAGCGGCGCATAGCGACATCGCGGCCGGGATCGGCAGGCAATGTGCAGCGGGCGCAACGCAGAATTCGGCATAGCCGCCACCGGGCGTGAGCGCGCACACCGCATCGCCAATTTTCCAGCGAACCACTTCCGTGCCGATGGCGACAATGACGCCCGCCACTTCCAGACCTAGCACCGGCGAGGCATCGGTCGGCGGCGGATAAAGCCCGGCGCGCTGTGCGATATCCGGCCGGTTGATGCCGGCGAAGGCCACTTCGATCAAGACCTCATCCGCGAGTGGCTGCGGCCGCGCCATCGTCGCCAGCTTCAGCACCGAGGCATCGCCGCCTTTGCCGTGATCGACAAAACGCATTGGGTTGAGATTCATGCCGGGCATCGTTGATTTTTTAATTTGAGTGCGGCATCAAAACCGCAGCGCTCAGACCGGCAGCGCCTTCAATTGTTCGCGGAAGCGCCGTGCATTTTCCACATAGCTGAGCGCCGATAATGTAATGCGCTGAATCTCCTGCGGCTTCAACTCGCGCTTGATGACGGCGGGGCTGCCGACGATCAACACGCCATCGGGAAATGTCTTGCCTTCGGTAATCAGGCTGCCGGCGCCGACCAGACAATTGCGACCGATCACCGCGCCATTCAGGATCACGCTGTGAATACCGATCAGACTGTTATCGCCGATCGTACAGCCATGCAGCGTCACCTGATGGCCGACGGTGCAGTCGTTGCCGATGCGCAGATCGATGCCGGCGTCGGTATGCAGCACTGAAGCGTCCTGCACATTGCTGCCTTCGCCGAGATAGATGTGATGGTTGTCGCCGCGCAGCACGCTGTTAAACCACACGCTGCTCCGCGCCGCCAGATACACGCTGCCAATCACGCTTGCGTTATCCGCGATCCAGGCATCGGCTGCGATTTCCGGCTGGCGGTTTCCGAGGGTATGGATCATCAACTGTTCCGATTCGAGCTTCTAATAAAGTCGAGCTAACTTAACAGCGCACGAATCTTCGCCGCAGTCGGTTCTTCGATCAGTCCGCGCTCGCAGACGATGGCGTCGATCAGTTCGGCTGGCGTGACATCGAATACCGGATTGAAGGCATCGAAACCCGGCGGCGCGATAGCTTCGCCGCGGAAGCGCGTGAGTTCTTCAGGCTCGCGTTCCTCGATCGGGATCTGCTCGCCGCTGGCGCAATTCGGATCGAACGTGCCGGTCGGCGCGACCACCATGAAGCGCGTGCCGTGGCGCTGCGCGGCGACCGCGAGCATGTAAGTGCCGATCTTGTTGGCGGTGTCGCCATTGGCGGCGATACGGTCGGCGCCGACGATCACCCAATCGATTTTTTCACGGTTCATCAGATGCGCGGCGGCGCTGTCGGCAATCAGCTTGGCGGCGATGCCTTCGCGCTGCAATTCCCAGGCGGTGAGCCGCGCGCCCTGTAGCCAGGGCCGCGTTTCGGTGTTGTAAACCGCGGCGAGTTTGCCTTGCGCGTGCGCGGTGCGGATCACGCCAAGTGCGGTGCCGTGGCCGCCAGTGGCAAGCGCGCCGGTATTGCAATGCGTGAGCACGCGCGCGCCTTGCGGCAACAGCGCGGCACCGAGTTCGGCCATCTGCAAGTTCTGGCGCAAGTCTTCCTGGTGAATGCGGCGCGCTTCCTTTTCGAGGCTCGCAACATCGCGCGCATGAGTCCACACGCCGCGCATCCGCGCCAGCGCCCAGCGCAGATTGATCGCGGTCGGCCGCGATGCCGCCAACAGTGCATCGGCGTGATCGAAAGCCTGCGCATCGGTGCGCGCATCCAGCACCAAGCCATACGCCGCGGCGATGCCGATCGCCGGCGCGCCACGCACCGCCATGCTGTGGATCGCCTCGGCCACTTCGGCCGCGGTTTTGCAATCGAGGTAGCGCTCCTGCGCGGGCAGCACGCGCTGATCCAGCAGACGCAGGCTGGCGCCGGTCCATATGATCGGCTGCACGGCGCTTTGCGCGTGCGCGGGCTGGCTTGTCATCATCTCGTCCGGCAGGTTTAATGGCGCGCATTCTAAACCGGCAGAAGGACAAACTGAGCCGCCGGTCTCCATCACGCCGCAATGCCTTGAATCGCCGAGCAGACGTTCTCGATGACCAACCCGCAAACCATCGATCTACTGGTGATTCCGCGCTGGCTGATTCCGATCGAGCCCGCCGCCGACCGCGTGCTGGAAGATCATGCGCTGGCGGTCGATGGCGGCCGCATCGTTGACGTGCTGCCGGTGGATTTCGCCCGGCAGACTTACGCACCGCGCGAGACGATCACACTGCCGCATCACGCGCTGCTGCCCGGATTTGTCAACGCGCATACGCATTCGGCGATGAGTCTGATGCGCGGCTTGGCGGATGATCTGGCGCTGATGGACTGGCTGCAAAATCACATCTGGCCGGCCGAGGGCAAGCACGTCGGCAAGGCGTTCTGCGCCGACGGCGTGCGACTCGCCGCGGCTGAAATGATCCGCGGCGGCACCACCTGTTTCAGCGATATGTATTTCTTTCCGGATGCAACTGCGGAAGTTGCCGCACAGGTTGGGCTGCGCGCAGTCGTCGGCATGATTGTGATGGATTTCCCCACGGCCTGGGCCGCCGATTGGCAGGAGTATCTGCATCGCGGGCTGGATGTGTTCGAGCGCGTGCGCAACCTGCCGCGGGTCAGCACCGCGTTCGCGCCGCATGCGCCTTATACCGTTTCCGACGCGCCGTTGCTGCGCATCCGAGAACTCGCCAACGAACTGAATGTGCCGGTGCATATGCACGTTCATGAGACCGCGGGCGAAGTGAAAAACGCGATCGCTGCCAGCGGCAAACGGCCGTGGACGCGGCTGCGCGAACTCGATCTGCTCGGCACCGATTTCATCGCCGTACACATGACGCAGCTCAGCGATGCCGAGATCGCCGAAGCCGGCACGCTCGGCGTTTCGGTAGTGCATTGTCCGGAATCGAATCTGAAACTGGCGAGCGGTTTCGCACCGATCGCAAAGCTGCTGGCGGCAGGCGTGAACGTCGCGCTCGGTACCGATGGCGCGGCCAGCAATAACGATCTCGACATGCTCGGCGAAATGCGCAGCGCCGCGCTGCTGGCGAAAGCCGTGGCCGGCGATGCGCGCGCGCTGCCTGCGCCGATGGCATTGCAGATGGCCACGCTGAGCGGCGCTCGCGCGCTCGGTCTGGAGGCTGAAATCGGCTCGCTGGTGAAGGGCAAATCGGCGGATTTCATTGCCATCGATCTGGATCATCCATCGACGCAGCCGGTTTACAACGTGCTGTCGCAAATTGTTTATGCAGCCTCGCGCGATCAGGTCACCGATGTGTTTGTCGGCGGACGCGCGCTGCTGCGCAAAGGACAGCTGCAAACGATGGATCAGGACGCTGCGATCGCGCGTGGACGTGAATGGCGCGATTGCATTCGCGGTTGAACGCGGCACGCGAGAGGCCGCTCCAACGACGGACACTTGTCGATTCATGCCAGGCTGCGTCTGCGGCAACTTTCCAGCAGCCGAATCAGGTTCAGCCTCGATTCAGCGCAAAATCTGCAGACTAAATATGATCCAGGTCACAAATCAGGCGGCGATTCCGCTTGTGCTGCAATGATTTAGCCCACATTATTCATTTAACACATGACCACCAACGTCGACACTGGCGAAATTTCCCGCTTCGAGGCACTCGCGGCGCAGTGGTGGGATGCGCGCGGTGAAATGGCGCCGCTGCATGTGATCAATCCCGTGCGGCTGCGGTATATCGAGCAAAACAGCGGCCGCCTGCGCGGAAAATCCGCACTCGATGTGGGCTGCGGCGGCGGCATTCTCACCGAAGCGCTGGCCCGATCTGGTGCACACGCGGTCGGCATCGACCTTGCAAAAGCTTCGATCGATATCGCCATCGAGCATGCGCAGGCGCAGGCCTTGAACATCGATTACCGCTGCATCGGCACCGAACTACTGGCGGATGAAACGCCGGCCAGTTTCGATGTCGTCTGCTGCATGGAAATGCTGGAACACGTGCCCGACCCGGCTTCGATCATCGAAGCCTGCGCGCGGCTGACCAAGCCCGGCGGCGACGTGTTTTTTTCCACTATCAACCGCAATCCGAAATCCTATGCGCTGATGATCGTCGCCGCCGAATACGCCCTGCGCCTGCTGCCGCGCGGCACTCACGAATATGCGAAATTCATCCGTCCGTCGGAACTGCTGCGCTGGACGCGCGCTGCTGGCCTGGAATCGGCAAACGTAACCGGTCTGCGCTACAACCCGCTGCTCAAAAGCGCGAGCCTCAGCGCCAGCGATCTCGATGTCAATTACTTCATGCACTGCCGTAAGCCGGCCTAAACCGCAGCGCGCAACTCACTCTTATGCCCGACTCTTCCCATTCCATGAAACTGCAGCCCGCCTGCGTCCTGTTCGATCTCGATGGCACCTTGGTGGATACCGCGCCCGATCTGGCTTACGCCGCCAATCAGGTGCGCATCGAACAAGGCCTGCAACCGCTGGCCGTTAACGATTACCGCAGCTCGGCTTCGGGCGGCGCGCGCGGCATGCTGAAAGTCGCGCTGGAGATCGAACCGGACAATGCCGATTACCCCGCGCTGAAAGATAGCTTTCTGCAGCATTACCGATCGCATCTGGCACACGATTCCTGCCTGTTTCCGGGTGTGGCCGATATGCTGCAACGGCTCTCGCGCAACGGCATCCGCTGGGGCATCGTCACTAACAAGGTCGGCTCGCTCACGCAGCCCTTGCTCGATGCGCTCGATCTGCGCCAGCAAGCGGCCAGCATCGTCTGCGGCGACTGCACACCGAACCCGAAGCCGGCGCCAGACCCGATTCTGCTGGCTGCGCAGCAGAGCGGCTTCGCGGTGCGTGACTGCATTTATGTCGGCGACGATCTGCGCGATATCCAGGCCGGCGCTGCGGCCGGCATGCGCACAGTCGCGGCCGCTTGGGGTTATCTCGGCCTGCATCCGAATCCGCACGACTGGAATGCCGATGTCGTGGTCGACACCCCCACTGAATTGATCGAGATGATCGAACTGCGCCGTGCCGCCTGAGCGGCTGCCGGCGTCGCCGGCCGATTATTCACCCGCTGCCGATCTGCTCAAAGATCGCATCATCCTCATCACCGGTGCTGGCGATGGCCTTGGCCGCGCCACCGCATTCGCCTGCGCGCGCCACGGCGCAACCGTGGTGCTGCTCGGCCGCACCGTGAAAAAGCTCGAAGCGGTTTACGACTCGATTGCCGAGGCGGGTTTGGCAAAGCCGGCGATTTATCCGCTCAATCTCGCGGGCGCCACCTGGAACGACTACGCCGAAATGGCCACGACGATCGAACGCGAACTCGGCCGGCTCGATGGCATTGTGCATTGCGCCGCCCATTTCAACGGCTTCCTGCCGCTGGCCGATGTCGGCGCGCGCGAATGGGTGGAGAGCCTGCAGGTCAATCTCACTGCGGCGTTTTCGCTGACGCGGCTGTGCCTGCCGTTGCTGAGTAAAAGTGCCGACGCCAGCATCGTCTTCGTGGCCGATCAAAGCGGCCGCGAACCGAAGGCCTATCGCGGCGCATTCGGCGTGACCAAATATGCGATCGAAGGTCTGGTGAAAAGCTGGGCCGAGGAGCTGGAAATCCAGCCACAGTTGCGGATCAACAGCTACGATCCCGGCCCGATGCGCACACGGCTGCGGGTGCGCGGCTATCCCGGCGAGGATTTGCAGAGGGTGCCGCAGCCCGACTCCGCTGTGCCGGGTTTGCTGTGGCTGCTGGGTGCGGACAGCCGCGGCGTGAGCGGCCGTGCGTTGTCGCGCTGAATCTCAGCCCGATCTGGCTAATTGGGAGATTCGCGGCTTCGAGCGGAAATTGCCGAAGGATTTTTGGCCGTGCGAACTGCCGACGGGCTTCCCAGTCAGTATAATTCGCGCCGCTCATTTACCTGCGCAATTCCCGGATCGGAGATCATCATGTCGGATAGCTTCAAGGCGAAGTCCACGCTCAAAGTCGGCTCCAAGAGCTACACCTTTTACGACCTCACCCGGCTCGAAAAGGAGTTCAAGGTTTCGCGTCTGCCCTACTCGTACAAGGTGTTGCTGGAAAGCCTGCTGCGCACCGAGAACGGCGTCGATACCACCGCCGAGCAGATCAAGACTTTCGCCAGCGCCGATCTGAAAAAGCTGCCCGCTGCCGACATCAACTTCCTGCCCGCGCGCGTGGTGCTGCAGGATTTCACCGGCGTGCCCTGCGTGGTGGATTTCGCCGCGATGCGCGATGCGATGAAAACCCTCGGCGGCGACGCCAGCAAGATCAATCCGCTGTGCCCGGCCGAACTGGTGATCGACCATTCGGTGCAGGTGGATAAATACGGCACCAAGGATGCTTTCGACTTGAATGCAAAGATCGAATTCGATCGCAACAAGGAACGCTATTCGTTCCTGCGGTGGGGCCAGGAGGCGTTCACCAATTTCAAGGTGGTGCCGCCGGATACCGGCATCGTGCATCAGGTCAACATCGAATTCCTCGCGCGCGTGGTATTCGAGAAAGATGGCGTGCTGTACCCGGATAGCTGCTACGGCACGGATAGCCACACGACAATGGTCAATGGCATCGGCGTGCTCGGCTGGGGCGTCGGCGGCATCGAAGCCGAGGCGGCGATGCTCGGCCAGCCTTCATCGATGTTGATGCCGGATGTGATCGGCGTGCGCCTCACCGGCAAGCTGCCGGAAGGTGCTACCGCCACCGACCTCGTGCTCACCGTCACCGAAATGCTGCGCAAGCGCGGCGTGGTCGAAAAGTTCGTCGAGTTCTTCGGTTCCGGTCTGGCGAATCTCGCCGCCGCCGACCGCACCACCATCGCCAACATGGCGCCCGAATATGGCGCCACCTGCGGCATCTTCCCGATCGACAATGAAACGCTGAACTATCTGCGCCTTACCGGTCGCAGTGAAGAGCAGATCGCGCTGGTGGAAGCCTATGCCAAAGCGCAAGGCATGTGGGCCACGGCGGATTCGCCGGAAGCCGAATACACCGACGTGCTCGATCTCGATCTCGCGTCGATCAAGCCTTCGCTCGCCGGCCCGAAGCGTCCGCAGGATCGTGTGCTGCTGACCGACGTGCAGCCGAACTTCAAGAAGGCGTTCGAGGGCGAACAGAAGCTGCGCAAGTCCGCCGGCCCGGCGCAGGTGAAAGACGGCAGCAACGAGTTTGAATTGAAGGATGGCGCCGTCGTCATCGCCGCGATCACCTCCTGTACCAACACCTCGAATCCGGCCGTGCTGCTCGCGGCAGGCTTGGTGGCGAAGAAGGCTTTGGCGAAAGGTTTGAAGGTCAAGCCCTGGGTCAAGACCTCGCTCGCGCCGGGATCGAAAGTCGTCACCGAATATCTCGACAAGGCCGGCCTCAGCAAAGACCTCGATGCCGCCGGTTTCAACCTAGTCGGCTACGGCTGTACCACCTGCATCGGTAACTCCGGCCCGCTGAATGATGCAATCGGCGAAGCCGTGCAGAAGAACAAGCTGAGCGTGGCCGCGGTGCTGTCCGGCAATCGCAACTTCGAGGGCCGCGTGCATCAGGATGTGCGCATGAACTACCTCGCCTCGCCGCCGCTGGTGGTCGCTTACGCCTTCGCCGGCACGGTCGATCTGGACTTGAGCAAGGATGCCATCGGCACCGGCAGCGATGGCCAGCCGGTGTATCTGAAAGACATCTGGCCGAGCACCAAGGAAGTGCAGGAAACCATCGCCGGCACGATGACCGCCGACCTGTTCAAGAAGAGCTATGGCGACGTGTTCAAAGGCGATACGCGCTGGCAGGGCATCAGCGTCGCCAAATCCGAAACCTATCCCTGGGATGCGAAGAGCACCTACGTTGCCAACCCGCCGTATTTCGATGGCATCACCAAAACGCCTCCTGGCATTCCGTCGATCAAGGGCGCTCGCGCGCTCGCCATCCTCGCCGACTCCATCACCACCGACCACATCTCACCGGCCGGCGACATCAAGAAAGATGGTCCGGCAGGCGTGTATCTCGAAGCTCACGGCGTGCATAAAGCGGATTTCAACAGCTTCGGCTCACGCCGCGGCAATCACGAAATCATGATGCGCGGCACCTTCGCCAACACCCGTATCAAGAACGCGATGGTGCCGGGTGTTGAAGGCGGCATCACCAAATATCTTCCGGACGACGAGCAGCTGAGCATCTACGACGCCGCCATGAAGTACCAGAAAGACGGCACACCGCTGGTGGTGCTCGCCGGCAAGGAATACGGCACCGGCTCCAGCCGCGACTGGGCCGCCAAGGGCACCATCCTGCTCGGCGTGAAAGCGGTGATCTCGGAGAGCTTCGAGCGCATCCACCGCTCTAACCTGGTCGGCATGGGTGTGGCCCCGCTGAACTTCGTCGACGGCCAGAGCGTCACCAGCCTCGGCCTCGACGGCACCGAAACCTTCGACATCGAAGGCCTCAAGCACGGCGCCAAGGAAGTCACCGTCAATGCCAAGAAAGCCGACGGCAAAACCGTCACCTTCAAAGCCAAGGTGCGTATCGATACCCCGAAGGAATGGGCGTATTACGAGAACGGCGGCGTACTGCATTACATGCTGAGGCAGCTGGCGGCATAAGCTCCGGCTTCAGCCTGCTTCAAGAACAACGGGCGTTTCGGCGCCCGTTTTTGTTGTTGAACCGGACAGCTTGATGTTGGGCTGGGCAGGCTTCATCGGTTCGCGCGGATAAAAACGCACATTGGCACGCGATGCTTTGCTCACACTACGCTCGCAAAGTCGAGGAGGAGTTAGGCTTCCTTAGTCAGATCTTTTTTAGCTTTGACGGGACGGTTTTTACGATTTCTAACATCATTAGGCGTAGGTTTATACGCCCATGGCTCACGCAAAATCGATGCTTCTGCATGAGCATGCGCAACAATTAACTGGCCGAGTTCAGCAAAATGTTTCTCGTCCTGCCGTGTTCGCCCAGCAACGATGCTATCAATCATCAATTCGCCGATCGTCTTTTCTGCCATGCAGAAACTCCTCTCGCACCAAAAAAATCTAGTGTAGCCACCTTATGGTCATGGGCGCACTACACACAAACGAGCATCTGATGAGCTCACAAGGGCGCGACAATGCATATTGCGATCAACCGGTCGAAGCGGTGCGGCTCCCTTTGCGCGATTTCTTCACCTCATACATCGCCTCGTCCGCGTTGCGCAGCAGCTTGGCCATGTCGAAACCGGCAGAAGCTGTCTGGATCAAGCCGACGCTGGCGCCGCCGTAGTCGATCACGATCGTGCCGTGCGCGAACCTTCCAATCATCGCGCTCTCCAGCCGCTCCCGCAGATTGAAATAAGTCGAACCGGGTGCGACCACCACGAACTCATCGCCGCCGGTGCGCGCCACCAGATCCTCCGGCCGCACCGCCCCACGTAAACGGCGCGCGATGTGGACGAGGAAACGGTCGCCGAACTCGTGACCATACTGATCGTTGATCGCGTTGAATCCATCGAGATCGATCAGCGCCACCTGCACGCCTTCGTTGTTACGCTCGCAGCGCGCCACGATCATCTGCAGCTCCAGCTCCATGCCGCGATGATTGGCGATGCCCGTCAGCTGATCGGTGAGCGCATGCGCGCGCAGTTCCTCGTTATCGCGGCGGGAGGCGGATAAAGCCGATTCGCGGTCCACCTGCTAGGCGATCACTTTGGCGAAGCGCCCCAGCGTATCCATCGTCGACTCCGTCAACGGCACGCTGCTGGCGCTGGCGCCGCAGAGCGTACCGAACACCGCGCCATCCGCCGTCCGCACCGGCTGGCTTGTGAGGAAATCTGGTGCAGGAATGATCTTCACCTTGAAGCCAGACCTCGCTTCTACCGCGTCCTTGAGTTGCTGTGTCATCTCCAGCCCGACATCGAGCGGCGCCGGAGAAACGCCGTGCGAGTTGGAGATTCCGGCGAGTATGCCGTAGTGATAGTGCAACATAACATCTGGAATCAGGCTTACGACACCGAGAGTTTTTCCGCCCGGATGCTCCGCAACCTGTGGAATTGAGATCGGCACGCAGCCTGCCAGAGTGGCTAGAGCGACTAAGGTGAACCGGCACATTTGTATCCATCTCGACATGTTGGTTCCCTTCCACCTTTATTAAGCCCAACGCTAAATAGTGGACCCAACGATGTCCGATAATCTGGCCATTGTGCTGCTATAAACTGAATGAAGTGGATTTAGCAGGGACAGGTTTTATCTGCTCAGGCCGACCAGACAGTAACGTGGGCACACTGAGCTTTGCCCATCCTTGCTTATCCAAACTGGCCTCGAAAGGCAGCGCGCTGCCGAAGAATTATGCGCGCCGGAAGGATGATTGATTGCCAGCCGATCAGTCGTGAATCGCCACATCCGAAACCACAATCCCATCCGCATCCGCATACAGCCACGCACCCGGCTTGAAGGTGACGCCGGCGAAGCTGAGTGTCTTTCCGGCCTGTGCCGAGTGCAGGCCTTTCTCGCTCTTGCGAGGATGCGTGCCGATGGCTTTGACGCCGATATCCTGCGATGAAATTTCTTCGGAATCGCGGATGCAGCCGTAGACGACGATGCCGGCCCAGCCGTTCTTGACACCCAATACGCCGAGGTTGCCGCCGACTAGTGCGCAGCGTGTGGAGCCGCCGCCATCGACCACCAGCACATGACCTTCACCCGGCGTTTCGAGCGTGGCGCGCACGCTGGCGTTGTCTTCAAATACTTTCAGCGTCTTGATCGGGCCGTAGAAGTTAATCACGCCGCCGAAATCGGCGAAGATCGGTTCGGCCACCTGCGCTTCGGGGTGTGCGTCGGAGAGATCGGTGGTGAGGGTGCTTTTGGCGGTCATGGTTTCTGGCCTTTGATTGAGAGTGGAATCTGGATGGAATCCGGGAGCAGTTGGTTCTGAGTTAACAGGCTCTTAGATCAGCCGTTCCTGTGGCTGCGTGCGCAGCACGGCGATCAGTATGTAAATGATGAGGAAGATGAATGCGATCAGCGTCCACGCCGGCAATGCGAGGCCGAGCCATTGCGCATCGACTTTGGCGCAATCGCCATCGCCTTTCAGCACCAGTTCGAGAATGCGCTGCACCGCTTCGCCTTTCGGCAGCATGTTCCAGAGATAGGATGGCGTGGGTCCGCAGGCGGGAGCGGCATCCGGTGGCAGCGATTGCAGATAAACCTGCCTGCCGGCGATGCCCGCGCCAATGAGCGCTGCGAGAATCGCGCCGCCGGCATAAAACCAGCGGCCACCATAGCGAGGCCCATGCACGGCGGCGATCAGCAGCACACTGCCGGCGCTGAGCAAGGCGATGCGCTGCGCGATGCACATGGCACAGGGCACGAAGCCACGGCCTTGCTGCAGGTACAGTGCGAAGGCCAGTCCAAGTGCGCAGGCAATAGCACCGAAACCGGCTAACTGGCGGAAGCTGTAACGCTGGATCATCGTGGCGGGTTGTGTCGAAAATGGGGAGTGGACAGGTTAGCGTTAGCCTGTGGGCATCGCAATTCGTGCAGTAATCATTCGCTGAATATTCTCGATCGAGCAAGCAACATTCAAGGAACTCAAAGATGGCTTTGACGATTCGCATACAACAACACGGCGGCCCGGAAGTGATGCAATGCATCGAGACCGAAGTCGGCGCGCCGGCGAGCGGCGAAGTGACGATAAAGCAAACTGCAATCGGCCTGAATTACATCGACACCTATCACCGTTCCGGCGTGTATCCGCTGAGCTTGCCGAGTGGTCTGGGCCAGGAAGCGGCGGGTGTGATTACTGCGATGAGCGCGGATATCGCGGGCTTCAACATCGGCGACCGCGTGGTCTATGCCGGTGGGCCGGTCGGCGCTTATGCCGAGTTGCGCAATGTCTCCACAGCACGACTGCTGAAGTTGCCGGACGATATCGATGAAACCGTCGCCGCAGCGCTGCTGCTGAAAGGCATGACAGCCTACTACCTGCTGCACATGAGCTTCCTGGTGAAACCCGGCCATCGCCTGCTGGTGCATGCCGCGGCCGGCGGTGTGGGCAGCGTGCTGGTGCCGTGGGCGAAATCGCTGGGCGCATTCGTGATCGGCACCGTGGGATCGGAAGCCAAAGCCGAGGCCGCACGCAAGTCCGGTTGTGATGAAGTGATTTTATCGCGCCATCACAACATCGCCGATGAAGTGAAACGAATCACCAATGGCATGGGTGTGGATGTGGTTTATGACTCGGTGGGTAAAGACACGCTCGACGCTTCGCTCGATTCCCTGCGGTTGCGCGGACTAATGGTGTCGTTCGGAAATGCTTCCGGCAAACCGCCGCCGGTTGATCCCGCCATGCTGATGGCGAAAGGCTCGTTGTTCCTGACCCGACCCACGCTGGCGCATTACACGTCCACTCGCGCCGAACTGGAGACGGCTGCGAATGCATTATTTGAAGTCATCCGCAATGGAGTCGTCAAACCGGAAATCGGCCAGCGTTATGAGTTGCGCGATGTCGCCAAAGCGCATGCCGATCTGGAAGCACGCAAAACTTCCGGTGCCAGCCTGCTCATTCCATAAGGAGTAATGCGTTCCGGAATAGGTTCTGAGCGGAGAGGAGTGATTCGTACGCCATCACATTAGAACCTATCTCAAAACCGCGAGCGCCGCCGATTTTGAGATAGGTTCCAGTGATGTCATGAAGTCGTCGACAGCCGCATTCGGCTCAGCCGCCGCCTGCCCCACCGCCCTGAATGCCGCCTTCCGTCAATGCCGCGGGATCGAGCAGGCGGCGTAATTCTGCTTCGCCAATCTCCGTTTCGGCTTTGGCGATCTCGATGATCGGCTTGCTTTCTTTGTAAGCTTTCTTGGCGATCGCGGCACCTTTTTCGTAGCCGATCACGCTGTTCAATGCAGTGATGAGGATCGGATTCTTATCCAGCGCCTCGGCGATCCTGGCAGTGTTCACGGTGAAGCCGGCGATGGCGGAATCGGCCAGCAAGCGCGAGACATTGGCGAGCAGCTCGATCGACTGCAACAGGTTGTAAGCCACTACCGGCAGCATCACGTTGAGCTGGAAGTTACCGGCCTGACCGGCGATGGTGATCGTTGCGTCGTTGCCGATTACCTGTGCGGCGACCATCACGGTGGCTTCTGCAATTACCGGATTCACCTTGCCCGGCATGATGCTGGAGCCGGGCTGCAAGGCGGGCAGCGCGATTTCGCCCAAGCCCGCGAGCGGGCCGGAGTTCATCCAGCGCAGATCATTGGCGATCTTGGTCAAGGATACGGCGATGGTTTTCAAAGCACCCGAGAGTTCGACGGCGGCATCCTGCGACGACAGACTCTCGAAGTAATTGGGGCTCGCAACGAACCGGATGCCAGTGCGCTTGCCCATGCGCTTGGCGAACTTCGCGCCGAAGCGCGGATGCGCGTTGATGCCGGTGCCGACCGCGGTGCCACCTTGCGCGAGTTCGTGGATGCGCGGCTCGGCGGCCTTGATGCGATCGATGCCATTGCGAATCTGCTGCGCCCAGCCGCCGAGTTCCTGATCGAAGCGCACCGGCATCGCATCCATCAAATGCGTTCGGCCGGTTTTGGTGATGCCGGCAATGCTATGCGCCTTCTTCTCGATGGTCTTGGCAAGATGTTTCAAAGCCGGCAGCAAGGCTTCGCGCAGGGCGAGGCTCGCCGCCAGATGAATCGCGGTGGGAATGGCATCGTTCGACGACTGGCCGAGATTGACGTGATCGTTTGGATGCACCTTCGTGTTCGCCGCCACGCTCGCAAGATGCGCGATCACTTCATTCGCATTCATGTTGCTCGACGTGCCGGAACCGGTCTGGAACACATCCACCGGAAACTGCGCGTCGTGCTCGCCTTCCGCCACTTGCAGCGCGGCGGCGGCGATTGCCTGCGCGATGGCAGGATCGAGCAGTTCCAGTTCACTGTTGACCTCCGCCGCAACCGCTTTTATCAAGCCCAGTGCGCGGATGAAGCCGCGCGGCATGCGCAATCCGGACACCGGAAAGTTGTTCACCGCGCGTTGTGTTTGTGCGCCCCAAAGTGCGTCCGCCGGGACTTGCAGTTCGCCCATGCTGTCGTGTTCGCTGCGGCTTGCTTCGCTCATCGTGCTGCTCCAATGCTGCGGAATCCGCCTTCGACCACGGCGAAAACCGGATGTGCCGGCCCGGTCGGATAAAATGCCCGGACAAGATAGTTGCCCGATCCTACGCCGAACACTCCAAACCCAGATGAACCTTACTTCGCTGACCGCGCTCTCGCCTATCGATGGACGTTACGCCGACAAGACCTACTCGCTGCGCGGGATCTTCAGCGAATACGGCCTGATCCGCTATCGCGTGCAGGTGGAAGCGCGCTGGTTGCAAGCGCTGAGCCTGCATCCGGGCATTCCCGAGGTGCCGCCGTTATCGGATGACGCCGCCGTACGCCTCGCCGCCATCGTCGAGGGCTTCGACGTGCAGGAAGCGCAGCGTGTGAAGGCGATCGAAGAAACCACCAACCACGATGTGAAGGCGGTCGAGTATTACCTGAAAGAGCGCATCGGCAATCACGCTGAGTTGAGCGCGATCAAGGAATTTATCCACTTCGCCTGCACCTCGGAAGACATCAATAATCTTGCGTATGCGCTGATGCTGCGCGATGCGCGCGCGCAGGTGTTGATGCCCGCGCTGGAGCAGATCATCAACCACATCGGCACGTTGGCGCAGCGCTATGCGGAGCAGCCAATGCTGGCGCGCACGCATGGTCAGCCCGCTTCGCCGACCACGCTCGGCAAGGAAATGGCGGTGTTCGCGCACAGGCTGCGAGTGGAGCGGCATCAGCTCGGCGTGGTCGCGCTGATGGGTAAGATCAACGGCGCCGTCGGCAACTACAACGCGCATCTGGCGGCGTATCCAGACGTGAACTGGAATATGTTCGCGGACCAGTTCATCGAATCGCTCGGCCTCACGCGCAGCGAATACACCACGCAGATCGAGCCGCACGATTTCATCGCGCGCTACTTCCATGCGCTGATGCGCGCCAACACCATCCTGATCGGCTTCTGCCGCGATATCTGGAGCTATATTTCGGTCGGCTACTTCCGCCAGCGCGCGGTGGCAGGCGAAGTCGGCTCGTCGACCATGCCGCACAAGGTGAACCCGATCGACTTCGAGAATGCCGAAGGCAACCTCGGCGTGGCGAATGCCATTCTCAGCCATCTCACCGAAAAGTTGCCGATCTCGCGCTGGCAGCGCGACCTCACCGACTCCACCGTGCTGCGCAATCTCGGCGTCGGCGTGGCGCACAGCGTGGTCGCCTATCAATCGCTCATCAAGGGCATCAACAAACTCGAAGCCGATGCCTGGCGCATGGGCCGCGATCTGGACGATAACTGGGAAGTGCTGGCGGAGGCGATCCAGACGGTAATGCGCCGCCACGGCCTGCCCGAACCCTACGAACAGCTCAAGCGTCTCACCCGCGGCAACAAGATCGGCCGCGATGCGATCCGCAGTTTTGTGCAGGGATTGGATTTGCCGGAAGAAGATCGTCAGCGCCTGCTGGCGATGACGCCGGCGAGTTATGTGGGGGATGCGGCGGAGCAGGCGAAGGGGTTTGTGGCTTGATTCGTAGGGCTTACTGTGGCGAGCGGTCAATCGAAGCTAGGCAATGGTGGTTTATCGAACACATTAGGCGGGACGATGTCTCGTCTTGCACGGGCAGAGACAGTATCTTCACGATAAGGTTTTAGGGGCGTGATGGGCGGAAATAGCCGGCGAAGAAAGATTGCAAAGGCGGAGGCAAAAGCCACTGCAAAAACTTTGAGCAAAGCCAATCAAAAAAACAGCCATGCTTCCGCCAAAAATTCAGCCAAAATCATTACGTCCGCGTATGTGGAACTGGATTAGATCGGCAATTCCATTTTTTTGGGATCGCTGGATTAGCCGCTACGATCGATACAATTTGGGGGCCACCCTGGCCAGTTCCTCCGATGATTCAGGCAAATACTGCGCAAACAGACGATCCTTTTGTCGTAAGATTTTTGCTAAAGAACCCAAGTGTTCTTTTTGAGATGAACGAAGTTACCTTCTTATGCGATCTGAAAAGCGCACGAACAAAAGGAGGGTCCAGCTTTACGGATGTAGGGATTACCGATTCTAAGAAATCGATCTCATTGGCGCCGATGCAACAAGCTCAATATCAATGCCAATTTCGTCACGCTATTAGCATCACTGATCCGTTCGTCAGCGTCACAGCAATCATCGACGTTCGCTACCGCATATTTGGAATAGAAAATGTTTCGGTGTCCGGAGTTTTTAACTGGGACAACCAAACAAAACAGTGGATCGAAGGGACTCTCGTGAATTAGCAATAATGGGCGAAACATAACATGCCCACGCCGATGTCTGGGTGGATGCAAGGCGGACGCTCCTGCGTTAACTGATAGCTTTATTCCGCCCATGCCGGGCACCTTACTTTCTTTGCTTGTGCAAAGAAAGCACACCCTCGGGATTGCGCCCGCCACGCGGGTGTCCCTGCGTTTCTCGCGCAGCCAGGGACGTGCCGACGGGAGATCCTTGTCCCGGCGTCACTCGGTTTTCATCCATGAAAACCGCATCCCGTCTGCGCTGCGATACTCGGCGCCAATCCAGAGGGGACCAACATCAACAGAAAGAAGAAGTCAAAGCGGAAGCGCTTTGCTTTTCGCTTTTGATTGAACTCCACTTGAGTGCGCCGAGCATCGCAGCCGACGACGAATAGGCCGCGAAGCCTTTCCGCCGCGACACGGATGTCGCGTCGGAAAGCCCGGCGCGGGCGAGAAGCGCAGGGTAAGCCGATGCGTGCTTTGGCGATGACTCGATGTCATCGCCAGCATCGAGCGAACGCCCCGGCAGGGGCGGAACAGAAGCTCTCAGCGCGCACAGATGAGCTTCGCCTCGCATCTACCGAAAATACCCGCATGGGCGCGCTACGCTTTGCCCATCGTGCTTTTACTGCCTTGCGCGAACGGCAATCCAGGCCATGCAAAACGCCCGCGTTCATGGCTTGGCGCGCGCGGCCAATTTGCCTGATCTCTTTGGCCCGGCGTCCTTCAGAACACGGGCTTGGTAGGCCTTGATGATGAGGGATTTGACGGCGCTGGCGGTGGCCGACTTCAGCAGCACGCGCAGCCCCACGACCTTGCCGCCCCACAGCAAGGGTTCTACGAAGCCGGGGTAAAGCGTCGAGGCTTGATCGCGGTCCTCCTGCCCGACGAACACATGAATGCGGGTTTCATCCGGCGGCACTGTCACGAAGATCTTGCCCCGCACCCGGAACGACGAATAGTCATGGTGCGGCTCTTCAGTCACCGCCTCCAGGGACATCGCGTGCTTGCGGACAGAATCGATCTTCACGAGAGACGGCGAAATCCAGTAAACCCGGGATAGACAAAGCCTAACGTGCCAATGCGGACATTGGATAGCACACAGGAGCGGGAGATTGCCCCGCTTCGGATCGGCTTTCGATGTTTTAGCTAGGGTGCCCACTCGCGCAATCTCCGCCGGAGGCTCGCAACCCGGAGCACGCACAGCCCTGCACCGGCGGCGATGCGCCTACACATTGATGGCAGTTAGCATGCACATAGAGGCCAATATACTCATAATCGCGGGTGGTTATCCCTGACATCGCTGTGTGTTACGCGGCGTTTGGCGGGTGGCCGGAAGTGCGGGCGGCGGCGCAAGCCGGCCGAAACTGAGGCAAGTTGATCGGCCGCAGGCCCTGCGCGGCTGACGCCTTATTCGAGCGGTGCGACGACTTCGCGGGCGCGGACCCATCGCCGGGCGTAGTCCGGAATGAGTTGCGCTTTCTGCTGCTGATAATCGAACCAGACGATGACGGTGCTCAAGCGCGCGATCGCCTGGCCTTCGACGAACATGCCGGTGCGGGCGGTCATGCTGCTGCGGCCGAGCTTTTCGATACGCATGCCGATGTCGAGCTCAGCCGGGTAATGCAGTTGCGCGAGGAAGTCGCAAGACGTGCTGGCGACGATCAAGCCGTAGTCCTTGAAGAATCGAGGGTCTTCGAGGGTCAGGGCCTCGAAGTAGGCCATGCGGGAGGATTCGGAATAGGTGAAGAATTTGGCGTTGTTGACATGCCCGAGCGCGTCGCAATCGCCCCAGCGTACGGCGAGGCGGATGAACTGACTGAATTCCTCGCGTGCGGGGATGTTCACTCGGCCGGTTTCTGATCGGCAGCAGCGAGTTGCTGACGGCGTGCGGCGGCGGCGTCGATGATACGCAGCCGCTGGAATCGCGAGGCTTGCGACCATTGCTTGATTTCTTCGCGGCTGCGGCCGCAGCCGATGCAGATGGCGGCCGCATTCAAGGTGCAGATCTTATTGCAGGGCGATTCCACTTCCATCGGCGAATTCTGCAGGTTTGTAATCGACATGAGGCGAAGCTTTTCGCAGATTCAGCGATGCGCGGCAAGTGCCTGCGCGCATTCGGCGACGAGGCCGGGGCCGCGATAGATCAGGCCGGTGTAAATCTGCAACAGGTCTGCACCGGCCTGGCGGCGCGCGAGCGCGTCTTCGCCGGAGAGGATGCCGCCGACGCCGATCAGTGGGAAATCCGCACCGACGCTGGTGCGCAAGCTTGCGATGACCTGGTTCGCGCGCGGCTTCAGCGGTGCGCCGGACAAGCCACCCTTTTCGGCGGCGACCGTCAGCGCTTCGAGGCCGGGCCGCGCGATAGTGGTGTTGGTGGCGATCAGGCCATCGATACCGTGGCGTCGCACAGCGTTGGCGATTTCGAGCAACTGTTGGTCTTCCATGTCCGGCGCGATCTTCACCAGCAAGGGCCGTCGCTTGCCATGCCGCTGGGCCAGGGTTTCGCGGGCTTCGCCGAGCTTCACCAGTAGTTGATCGAAGCGCTCGGCCTCCTGCAGTTGACGCAAGCCGGCGGTGTTCGGCGAAGAAATGTTGACGACGATGTAATCCGCGACCGGGTAAACCTTGTGCAGACAGGCGAGATAGTCGTACTCGGCGAGTTCCAGCGGCGTATCCGCATTCTTGCCAATATTGATGCCCAGCACACAGCGGCGGCGCGCACGGCTGGCGCGGGTGACGAGCGCATCCACGCCCTGATTGTTGAAGCCGAGACGATTGATCAGCGCCTGATCCGACCGCAGGCGAAACATTCGCGGACGCGGATTGCCCGGCTGCGGGCGCGGCGTAACAGTGCCGACCTCGACGAAGCCGAAGCCCATGCGATCGAAGGCTTCGATGCATTCGCCATTCTTGTCGAGACCCGCGGCAAGACCGATGCGGTTGCGGAAGTCGAGGCCCATCAAGCGCACCGGATCGTCGACGATGGCGCCGGCAAGCAGGCCACCGGTTTGCGGATACCGCGACAGCATTGCAAGAGTGAGCTCATGCGAGCGCTCGGCATCCATCAGGAACAGAGCCGAGCGGGCAAGGCTATAGGCGCTCATGTCGAGTTGCCAGATTCGGAGGAAGTCTTGATTCTGGCACGCCAGGGCAAATGGTCAAGGCTTGCAGGCGTCGAGCGTTCAGCTTAAGGCATGCACAGACGTTGGATTAGGGTGCATGGCCTCTGTCACGATTGACAGAAGCCATCGGGCAAAGCTCGCAGTAATGTCCAGCGACATTATCGAAGCTTGATGTTAAACGGAAGCTAGTTTCAACTTCCAACTAACTCAGTGCTTGTTTTATTGGGTCTTCGGCAGAGAAAGTCGCCGCCGAAGACCCCGGTGAATTGCTACTTGTTAAGTCATACTCAAGCTGGTGCGCGGTTCAGCAACACCTCCTCAGAGAATTACTCCAGTGATCGGGGTGAGCGCGCCCAATGCCGAACCGAGAGTCGGTATAACCGTACCGGTTACCGACGACACCGTTGGAACTATGCCTGAAAGCGTGCTTATCAAACCGCTGGTGCTCAATACCGGGCCCAAAATGCTGACAACCGGACCGAGCGTAATTAATGTTGGCCCCGTGATGGAGCTGACGGTTGGAATCGCGCCGGAAAGCGTGGTTATCAATCCGCTGGTAGTCAGCACAGGGCCAATAATGCCGACAACCGGACCTAGCGAGGTTACCGTGGTTCCGAGGGTGGAGCTTAAGGTTGGAACCAGTGATGTACCCAATCCATTCAATAGCCCGGCGCTGGACCCTAGTGACCCAAGTGATCCAAGACTTGTAAGCGAAGTGAGGCTACTTAACGAACCGAGCGGGAGTGCGGAAAGCGACAACGATGGCGTGGCTGCAATCGAAGGCTGCGAGGCCAGTGCTGACGCGGCGAGTGCGATACCCAGTGCAAGCTTCTTCATGAGAATCTCCTTTTCAAGAATCTGACAAACCGTTGAACTCATTAACTTGAGATAAAGCTATTGATCTGTCCGTGACATCAGTTACATGGACTTGATGACGACCCGACAGAGCACTTCATCCTGAGCCTTGATAACTGGCTTAGGTTTTGCAAATGACGTGCCAAAAATAAGCCTGTCTGTGCGTTGCAGCACATTATTATTGGTCGCCGAGCGGACTGTCGATCGACTTCAGCAAGTGACCCATTTTCGCCGCTTTGGTATCGAGATAATCGGCGTTGTGCCGATTGCGCCCGTATTCGACGGCTACGCGCTCCACCACTTCGACGCCATCCTTCACCAGCGCGTCGAGCTTGGCCGGATTGTTGGTCATCAGGCGGATTCGACACAGTCCAAGTTCGCGCAATAGCTGTACCGCAAGGCCGTATTCGCGCGAATCCGCGGCAAAGCCCAGCTGGTGATTCGCCTCGACCGTATCGCTGCCACGGTCCTGCAAGGCATAGGCGCGGATCTTGTTGCCGAGCCCGATGCCGCGACCTTCCTGGCGCAGATACAACAAGGCGCCACGGCCTTCGCGGGCGATTGCTTCGAGTGCGCCGCGCAGCTGAAAACCGCAGTCGCAGCGCAGCGAAAACAGCGCGTCTCCGGTGAGGCATTCGGAGTGGATACGCACCAGCGGTGCGGCATCGCCATCAATCGGTTGTAACCCCTTGCGCGAGCCTAAGCTGAGATCGCCAAGCGCCATCACCAGATGCTCCTTGCCATCGCCGCTCTTGTAAGCATGGATGACGAACTCGGCAAACGGCGTCGGCAATATCGACGTTGCAATATGCGTCAGCGGTTTCAGGGAAGCATCCACAAGTTTATCGATTTCGATCGTGCTCACGAATCAGCGTCTTGAGTGAATATAGCGGAAGAATCACGGCTGGATAATGTTGGGCGAGCAGCGGCTTGCACGAGTCCCGTACGCAAGCCGCCTCGCATGCAAGGCAGTACGTTGGAAGTCTAGTGGACAGATTCCGGCTGAGCATGAAAGCAGCGAAACCTTAATGCGATTCCGCCGATTCCAGTTCTCGTTCTGACAGGTTCCAGGTTCTACGCGCCCATGAAATTCTGGCCGCAGACCCGCAAGGTGCGGCCGTTCACCGCAACCGCCAGCGGGCTGGCGAGGAACGTCACCGCTTCGGCGATATCGATCGGCAAACCGCCTTGGCTGAGGGAACTCAAACGTCGCCCGACCTCACGCGGACCTACCGGCATTTCCGCTGTCATGTGGGTTTCGATGAAGCCCGGCGCCACCGCGTTGATCGCTCCGCCACGCTTCGCCAGCAGCGGCGCCATCGCTTCCACGTAGCCGATGATGCCGGCCTTGGTCGCGCCATAATTGGTCTGGCCGGCATTGCCGCCGATACCGCCGATCGACGAAATACAGACCAGCCGCGCGCCGTCGTTGAAGCCTTTTTTCAGCAGCGCGTCGTTGATCCGCAGGATCGCGCCGAGATTCACGCCGAGCACCTGGTCCCAGGCCTGCGGCGACATATTTTTCAAGGTTTTGTCGCGCGTGATGCCAGCGTTGTGGATGAAGATATCCGCGCCGCCGAACTGTTTTTCGAGCTCCTCGCCAATCCGTTGCGGCGCATCGGCGGCGGTGATGTCCAGCGGCAAGCCATAGCCATCGAATGCTGCGAGTGTGGCGCCCAGAGCGGCTTCTTCCTGCGGCCGATCGATGCCGACGATGCGTGCGCCTTCGCGCGCCAGCGTCGCCGCAATCGCTGCGCCAATTCCGCGCGCCGCACCGGTGACCACGGCCACTTTGCCGCTCAGCGGACCGACGAAATTGTTCGGCAGGCTGGCACCTTTCGGCGGCGCGCTGAGCAACAGGTTCTGGCCATCGACATATGCAGAATGCGGTGTCAAAAAAAATCGTAGCACGCCGGCCAGACCTTGCTCCGCACCGCGCCCGACTTCAAGCAGATTGGCAGTGGCGCCGCGCCGGCCGATTTCCTTGCCGAGCGAGCGCATGAAGCCGCGCAGGGCAGCGTTCGCGGCGGCGGCGGCGGGTGTCGCCGCATCGGCCGGCGCGCGCGCGAGCAATAACACACGGCCATTCGCCGGAATGCGGGCAACGCGCGGCTGCAGGAAATCGTATAGCTGACGCAAGTCTTCGACCGACGACAAGCCCGAGCCATCGAACACGAATATAGACGCCGCAGCGGCCTTGTCTTCAAGCCCGGCTTCCGTTTTCAGTGACGCATTCACCGCCGCGGCGGCGCTTTTGATCTCGGCCAGCGCGGGATGATCTGCAACCACTCGAATGGTCGCGCCCGCAGCGGCGAGCGCAGCCAGCACCGACTGTGGCAATTCGCCGCCCTGAGTGGTGCCGAACAGCACGTTCTGCTCGCTCAGGGGCTGCGCCAGATAGGCCGTTTGGGCGCGTTGCAGAATCGGCGGCTTCGGCAGGCCGAAGGTATCGGCCAGGGCGCGGCCCAAGGTCGAGTGAGTGAATTCGAGATAACGATCGGTCATTGCAACTCCGGGTTCGACAAGGGGAATTGGGGAGAAATTATTCGAGGCGAATGATCTGCGGCATTATCGCAGCCAAGCCTGGGCGGTGACAGTACGGGCAGCCCGGCGTCGCCTGCATTGACCGCTGCGCCCAACCTGAGTGCCCGATCAGCGCTTGGCGATTGTGCGATCCGTGCTGTTTGGGTCGATGTTTTTGGCGATCCGGCTGATTGACGGCGACAGCGCGCTTGAGCATAGTTCAATCAACGTGTCACGCGAGTGTAACGATGACCGTTGAGAACGCTATGCGCTCGGGAGTCGAAAAATGAAGAACCTTTGGGTATTCGGAGGAATTTTGGTCGTGGCCGCTTCAGGCAGCAACGCCGCTATTCATCTCTGGAGTCGGTCGTCGCAACATCACAGCGCGGCTTTAGCGGCAGCAAATGCGGTCGACCAGACCGGCTTGAGCGAGCGCCAGAAAATGGCGCGCATGATCGCCAGGATTGCCGCGCACAGCGCCGCACAAACTACCAGGTCAATGATTGCGGATCGCAGTGGCGATATGGATGTCGCCCACAACGAAGCTGCGCGAGCCACATCACAGGCAGCGGCAGGAACTCGCTGAAAAGTCGCTGACGACGCGCGTGGTTTTGCATAGACTGAGTGGCAGTCAACATCACTTGTTAAATCCGCCCACGCACTCCAGACTTGAACGTGCTTCATGAAATTTTCCCGCATCAGCATCGCCGTTGTCGCCACTGCCGTTATCGTCTATTTCGGCCTTAGCCTGATCTTCCCGCATCGCAAGATCGAACCCAAACTGGATGGCGGGCCGAGCCCCGATGAAGTCTTCAGCTCCAGCACTTCGGCGGCATCGGCCACGGCGGAATCTGCGCCTGCGGCCGCTCAATCGGATACGGCCGAGACCAACTCAACCGGTGATAACGGCGATAAGCGGCTGACCGAAGCCGAGGCGCGCAAGATTGCCGAGGAAGTCGGCCGCAAGGTGGCGACACAGGTTGCGCAGCAATTGCTGCAACAGCAGGCCGCAAACAATCCAGCATCTGCAGAGGCTCCGGCAGGCACCGGCATCAGCGACGCCGATGTTCACCACATTGCGCAGACGGAAGTGGCGAACGCGGTAGACAATCAAGCCGCGAAGCCCGCGGCCGTTGCAGAGCCATCGCCCTCGGCAGCAACAACGCAGGCCGGCGAAAATGCGCCCGCCGAAAAAGCCAAAGCAGAACCTAAAGTTGCGCAGGCCAAGCCGCTGCATTCGGCTTCGTCATCAGCCAAACATGATGAATCGTCGCCTTCCGGCAATATCGCCTGGTGGGCGCCGGCCAGCGGTGCCGCCAATGGATTCGGTTTGTCGTTCGCCGGCGAAGCGGCATCGACGCGCGCGATCGCCTTGCTGTTCAGCATGCCGATCGGAAGCGCGGCCATCGCCGGCAGTCATATCAAGGTTACGAGCGCCGACGGCAAAACCGAACCCGGCTCGTGGACCTTGGCACCCAATCCACGCATGATGATCCTGCATGTGGCAGCACCCGGCCGATATACCGTGACGGTCGGCGCCAATGTTCCCAGCATTGAAGGCAAAACACTGGGCATAACAGTGAAAGGCCCGGTTTACGTTCACTAGAACACATTTCAAAGACGCAACGAGCGAGTGCCACTTGGCCGCCGACGGCGCAATCGCGGTCACGAAATCCCGCATGCAATCCCGACGGGGAATTTCGCAGCGCTAGCGCACGATCGCCCGATTCGCATGCGAGCAGAAGGTCCGTTTGATCCGGCGCGATTGCTGTCTTTTCTGCGGGCGCAAATCCCCGACTTACCTGCCGGAAAAATCCAGCTTGAGCCATTCGATGGCGGTGCTTCGCATCTCAACGATCTGCTGACTGTCGACGCACGCGAGTTTGTTCTGCGGCGGTCTGCGCCAGTCACTAATCCGCAAAGCTCCGGCAGCGCGAAAAACCCCAATGACGCGAATAGTCTGCGCCGCGAGATGCGCGTGCTCGGCGCGCTGGCAAGCCATTTTCCCTGCCCTCGCCCGCTCGCGTACTGCGAAGACGAAAGCCTGATCGGCAGCCGATTTATGCTGATGGAAAAACTCAACGGCATCATCCTGCGGCACGATTTACCCGCTGGCCTCAAGCTCGCGCCCGAGCAAGCTCGCCGCGCGTGCCTGAACCTGTTCGATACCTTGCAGGACTTGCATCAGCTCGATGTCGCAGCGCTGCAATTGATCGATCTAGGGCAGCCGCAAGGCTATGTCACGCGGCAGATCAGCGGCTGGTGCGCTCGATACGAAAATGCCTGGACGGACGACGTGCCGCGCTGCGAATCCCTGCAGCAATGGCTGCGACAAAAGACGCCTGCGGATTCTTCCAGGCCCGGCTTGATTCACAACGATTACCGCTTCGATAACGTAGTGCTGTCGGCCGACGATGGCACCCGCATGATTGGCGTACTCGACTGGGAAACCTGCACGATCGGCGATCCGCTGATGGATCTTGGCAACACGCTGGCCGGCTGGGTACAGGCCGACGATCCGGCGTCCTTGCAAAAAATACGCATGCAGCCGAGCCATCTGCCGGGCATGTTGACGCGCGATGAAATCGTCGAGCGCTATGCCATTCGTAGCGGAGTCCGCATCGACAATTTCGATTTCTACTACGCATTCGGCCTGTTCCGGCAGGCGGTTTTGGCACAGCAGTATTACCATCGCTTCAAGCGCAAGCCGCAAGCTTATTCCCGGTTCGCGGCGTTCGGTTTACTGGCAAGCATCTTCATCCGCAGCGCCGAGCGAGTGATTTCCCGAAGCAGGCTTTAGACTTGCGCCGCCGGGCAAGAATGCCCTCGCCGATTGCGACGACTCCGCATGTTTATCAGCGCAAGTGATCGCAACCGGAATCTCATAAAATTTGCAGGAGACTCAAGGTGGCAACCCAATTATTCGATCTGAGCGGCCGCGTGGCGCTCATCACCGGCGCATCGCGCGGCATCGGCCGCGCCATCGCGGAACTGCTCGCGGAGCAAGGCGCGCATGTGATCATTTCATCGCGCAAGCAGAGCGATCTCGATGAAGTTGCGGCCACCATCGTCGGCGCTGGCGGCAAGGCTACCGCCATCGCTGCGCACCAAGGCGATTCGGCTGCACTGAAAAGTCTGATCGCCGAAATCGAAGCCCGATTTGGCCGGCTGGATATTCTGGTCAACAACGCCGCGACCAACCCTTATTACGGCCACATCGCCGACACCGATGCCGCAATGATCGACAAAACCTTGCAGGTGAATATCAAGGGCTATTTCGAGCTGTCGTCGCTGGCGAGCAAGTTGATGAAGCAAGGCGGCGGCGGATCTATCGTCAACATCGCCTCGATCAACGGCGTGAGGCCCGGAATGTTTCAGGGCATTTATTCGATCACCAAGGCCGCCGTGATCAACATGACGCTGGCTTTTGCCAAGGAATGCGCGCCGTGGAACGTGCGCGTGAACGCCGTGCTACCCGGCCTCACCGATACCAGATTCGCCTCGGCGCTGACCAAGAACGATGCGATACTGAAGAGCGCGCTGCAAAACATTCCGCTGGCGCGTGTGGCGCAGCCAGCGGAAATCGCTCCGGCGATTCTGTTCCTGGCATCCGACGCCGCGAGCTATGTCACCGGCACAACGCTGACGGTCGATGGCGGCTTTCTGGCAGGTGGATTGGCGTAAGCTGGCCGCGAAGAAAATGCAGTAAGGACACGACCGCGAAAACGCGGCGTTTGAAACGAGGAGCGAACCGAACCCATGCCGTACGCGAATCTGCGCGGCCAGAACCTTTATTTCGAGGACACCGGAGGCGATGATCCCGCACTGATCTTTTCGCACGGACTGCTGATGGATCACGAAATGTTTGCGCCGCAAGTGGACGCGCTGCGCGCCGGTTATCGCTGCATCACCTGGGATGAACGCGGTCACGGCTTGACTGCGGGCGATCATCTCGAACCGTTCAGCTATTACGATTCGGCAGACGATCTTGCCGCGCTGCTGGCGCATCTCGGCATCGAACGCGCGGTGCTGGCCGGAATGTCGCAGGGCGGTTATCTGTCGCTGCGTTGCGCGCTCAGGCACCCGCAGATCGTGCGTGCGCTGATTCTGATCGACACGCAGGCGCTGCCCGAAGACGCCTTGAAAATGCCGGGTTACAAACTGATGCTGGAAGCTTGGTCGAAACACGGTCTGTCGCCCGAGATCGCCGGCATGCTGGAACACATCATTCTCGGCGAAGCCTGGTCTGGCGCCGCCGCGTGGAAGGCAAAATGGCAGCAGGTGAAGCCACACAATCTGATGCAGTGCTTTGCAACGCTTGGCGGCCGCGACGACATCAGTGACTCAATCGGCGCGATCGAGGTTCCGGCGCTGGTGATTCATGGCGACAAGGACTTTGCGATCGCGCTGGATCGCGGCGAGCGGCTCGCGCAATCGCTGCCGAAAGCCGAACTTGTGGTGGTCGAGGGCGGCGGCCACGCTTCCAATCTGACGCATCCGGATATCGTTAATCCCGCGATCCTAAAATTTCTGCGCGCGCTGCACTGACGAAATAGAGGCAATCCCTTGAGCGCTTACGAATCGATTGTTCATACGCCGTCCGCCTACGAGTTTCCGCTGCTGATCAAGCAACTACTGATTACGCCGATCGCGCGAGCAACGGCGAACGAAATCGTCTATCGGGACCAGCTGCGTTTCGGCTATCCGAAATTGATTTCGCGTATCAGCCAGCTGGCCAATGCGCTGACGCATGCGGGTGCGAAGCCGGGCGAGACAATTGCAGTGATGGATTGGGATAGTCATCGTTATCTCGAATGTTATTTTGCGATTCCGATGATCGGCTGCGTGCTGCAAACCGCCAACGTGCGGCTGTCGCCGGAGCAGTTGGTCTACACACTTAACCATGCCGGCGCCAGTATCATCATCGTCAATGCGGATTTTCTGCCGTTGCTCGAATCACTCCGCAAAAAACTCGAAACGACGAAGATTTTCATCCTGATCGATGAAGCCGGTTCTCAGCCGAAGTCAATACTAACAATCTTCGGTGAATACGAGCAATTACTGGAATCTGCATCGGATAGATTCACTTTTTCCGAGTTCGATGAGAATACGCGCGCAACGACTTTTTACACCTCAGGCACCACCGGTTTACCGAAAGGCGTTTACTACAGCCATCGACAGATCGTGCTACACACGATGGCCGTGCTCGGCACCTTCGGCACCAGTGCTACACACGGGCGTATTCACGCGGAAGATGTTTACATGCCGATGACGCCGCTGTTCCATGTACATGCTTGGGGCATGCCTTATGCGGCGACGATGCTCGGGCTGAAGCAGGTTTATCCGGGTCGTTATGCGCCGGAAATGCTGCTGCAACTGATCCGCGACGAGCAGGTGACGTTCAGTCACGGCGTGCCGACCGTGCTGCACATGCTGCTGAATTGTCCGCTGGCGAAAGCGGTCGATTTGAGCCGACTGAAAATGGTGGTCGGCGGCTCGGCGCTGCCGAAGGGTCTGGCAAAAATTGCGCTGTCGCGCGGCATCGACATCACCATCGGTTACGGCATGTCGGAAACCGGGCCGATCCAGGTGGTCAATCAATTGCACAGTTCGGAACTCGGCGGAGATCTCGACCGTCAAGCCGAAATGCGCACGCGCCCCGGCCGTGCGGCGCTGATGTGCGATGTGCGCATTGCGGACGAGCAAATGAACCTGCTGCCGCACGATGGCCAGGCCACCGGCGAAGTGGTGTTCCGTTCAGCCTGGAACACGCAGGGTTATTACAAAAATGCGGAGACTTCCGAGCAACTCTGGAAAGGCGGCTGGATGCATTCGGGCGACATCGGTGGCTTCGGCGCCGATGGAGTGTTACGCATCAGCGACCGCGTGAAGGACGTGATCAAGACCGGTGGCGAATGGATTTCATCGCTCGATGTGGAGGATCTCATTTCGCAACATCCGGCGGTCAGCGAAGTCGCCGTCATCGCCTTGAAAGACGAGCGCTGGGGCGAACGCCCGGCCGCGATCGTGGTGCTGCATGCAGCGCAAAAGAATGCGGTTGATGCCGCCGAAATCCGGGCGCATCTGCAAGCCTTTGCCGATCGCGGACTGATGTCGAAATACGGCGTGCCGGAAACGATTATCTTCGTCGATGCGCTGGAAAAAACCAGCGTCGGCAAACTCGACAAGAAACTGTTGCGAGCAAAGTTTCAGGAAGCCGTCGGCGGTTCCGCCGCAACGAATTGATCTGCGGTCGCAACCGCACAGCTCACGCTTGAACTGCCGACGGAAAGCCTGCACCATCCAGTATCACTTTCAAGCAAGCGTTCGCCGGCTGCGGCGAATCCAGAAATTTCCAGGAATCTTTCGATCCGCATGAAGCAGGATTTCACTTACGTTGACGAACCGCCGCTGCACACGATCAGGCGCCGCGAGATTGCGGCGCGGCATCCGCGGGTGCGCGAGTTGATGGTCAAGAATCCGTGGTCGGCGTTGTGGATCGTGCTGCTGGTCGCGGCGCAGTGGTTGGTTGCCGCACAGATGCCAGGCGCGAGTGTCTGGATCATTTTTGCGACGGCGATGTTGTTCGGCGCGTTCGTTAATCACGCGCTGTACGTGATGATTCACGAATGTACGCACAGCCTGGTGTTCAGGTCGGCGCGGCTCAATCGCGTGTTCGGCATTCTCTGCGACTTCGCGCTGGTGCTGCCGAGCGCGATGGGCTTCCACAAATATCACCTTATGCACCACCGCTATCTCGGCCAGTATGAAATGGACCCGGATATTCTCAGCCACGGCGAAGCGCGGCTGATCGGCAATTCCGCCTGGCGCAAAGCGCTTTGGGTGTTCCTGCTGCCGGTGTCGCAGGCTCTGCGACCCAGCAAACTCAGCAAGCTGCGTGGGATCAAACTTTGGGATGGCTGGATCGTCGCCAATCTGATTTTGATTCTGGCGCTCGATGCCGCCATCGCGCTGCTGCTCGGCCCGGCCGCACTCGGCTATCTCGCGCTCTCGACGTTATTCGCGCTCGGCCTGCATCCGCTCGGCGGCCGCTGGATTCAGGAACATCACGTCACCTGCGAAGGCCAGGACACTTATTCCTACTACGGCCCGCTGAATCGCGTCTGCTTCAACATGGGCTATCACAACGAGCACCACGATTTCCCGAATGTGCCGTGGAACCATCTGCCGAAGGTCAGGCGGCTGGCTGGCGAATCGTATGCCGGGCTGGCGTCTTATGATTCCTGGATCGCGGTGCTATGGCATTTCATCTTCGATCCAGCGATGTCCGGCTACAGCCGCATCGTGCATCCGGCGACGCCGATGTCCGGCGTTTCGTCTGCTGGAGCTGCAATTGGTTCAGCAATGGAAGCCATCCACAGCGATTGACGCAATTGTTGTCGCATCGATCAATAAGCGTTAGCGGATTGCGCCATGCCTGCGCAACTGCCAAAGCACCGAAGGCGCGGCAAGTACCGGATGGCGGCGTTGCCAGGCTTTAAGTTCGAGTTTGTAGCCGCTGTGACGCTCGATTTTCCAGATCACGTAATCGACGCCGCCTTTGAAGGTGTAGACCGTTTTCACCAGGCGCGCCAGATTCAGCGGTTTGCCGAGTAATTGCCGGCGTTTCCATTCAGCGATGGCGCGGCGGCGTAATCGCGCACTCAGCAGCGGGCGCAAGCGGCCGTCCGCTTCGCTGCTGGCATGTACGCCGGCCGCGCGCCATGCCAGCGGCAGCAAGGCGGCGTAGCGCGCGCTGGCGAAGGAAGTGAGCGTGCGCGCACGGCTGGCTTTTTCGACGCGCAATTCGGCCGCGTAAGTGCGGCGGAACAAGGCGTCCCAGAAATCATTCGGCTTGCCGCTGGATGGCCCCAGCCGCGCGGCCCAGTCGGCAGCGCTGACCACCGCGCGCGTGATGGATTGCACCGTCGCCACGTGCGAGGCCTCATCGCGCACCCATGCCAGTGCGGCGGGTTGCGCATAGCGCGCCCACATCGTCGTATCGAGGCTGCGGCGATGCATGGCTTTATGGAATTGATCGACCCGCAGCACAGCCACCTTTGCGCGCAGCGTCTGCCCGGCATGTTTGCGCTCGAACAACAGGATATTCGGCGGCAAAATCCGATTGGCCGCGGCCGGCAGTCGCCTGCGATGCCAGCCGCGCAGCGAATCCACCAGCACATAGAAATCGAGCACGCCATCCAGCGCGCCGCTACGCAGGTTCGAGCCGTAGAACAGCACTGCCGCGACATGCACGCCGCCGTGCGCTGCAATCTCGGCTGCGAACGCCTGCACCGCCTCTGGCAGCGGCTCGCGCAATTCGCTGGCGATGTGCGACGACAGCGCGCTGAGCGCCTGCGCCGAAGTCATCGAGTGCGCTGGCTTTGCGATCGTGCGATGCCGGCTGCGCGGAGTTTTCATGGCGTATAAAACTCGATCTCGGGGCCGCTGTGCAGTTCGACGATGCCGTAAGCGCCGGGCGTGTGGACTTCGCCATCGATCACGATCGGCGTTTCCAGGCGCAGCCTTAACTGCGATGCGCCGCCGCTGCGATAAGCGCCGCTTTCGCGCAGCCATGGCCGCGGCCGGCCGCGTAATAGCGAAGGCAAGGCGCGGGCGAAACCCGGCGGTGGTGCGGCGATATCGAGCCAGCGGATGCTGCGTTCATCGTGATCGAAGAATGGCCACAGCGAGCCATAAAGCCGATGCAGACTCGTTGCGATGAACAGGAAGCGATTACCTTCCGGATTCGGCATTTCGTCGACATCGACGTCCATCGCCGTACCGCTCTGCCATTGGTTGCGCGAGCTACCCGCCAGCGATTTGAATGCGGCGGCGGCGATGGTCGCTGCGACCGCCGGACCATGCAGCAAGCCGCGCTGATGCACGCTGCCACGCGCCAGTTTCCAGCCGTGATAAAACCCGGCCGCGCCGATGAAGAAGCCCAGCACCGGCCGATGCGAATCGTCCGGCCAGCGCACCTGGATCGGCGCGCGTCGAATTCGCTTGCCGCCATCGGGCTGCGCCAGCGAGGCCAGCAAGGCCGCCATCGCCGCCGCGCCGTGACCGGCGGTGCCGACATCCGCGGAAGCGAGATTGGCATTGCCGCCGGCGAACAATGTGAGCGTCGGCAGCGCGTGGCCGTAAGCTGCGGGCAGCGCCGTCATTACATCGCGCAGCGTACCGTCGCCGCCATCGACTACCAGATGCCGGATGTCGCGCTGACTCATTTCTTCGACGACTTCCGGCAAGTCGTCCTTCGAGCGCGGTTCGATTTCGACCAGCTCTACCGCACTGTGTCGCGGATGCTTGATCGCCACCCGGCGCCGATTGCGCTGGCTGGTCGGGTTGCGGATCACGCCGAGGCGCGTCACTACATCTGGAACGGGGGCCATCACGACGGCACTGCTAGCGTCCGTTGGAATTCTCCGCAATTGCGCGGCTCTGCGGATAACCCTGGTGTGCGATTTTGTCCTGCGCCGCGCGCGCGGCCGCTTCGTTCGGGAACGGCCCTAGACGCACGCGATATAGCCGCTTGCCGCTCGCATTTGTGATCGGGCTGGATTCGCCGTGATAGCCGATGTTCTGCATCAGGCTGAGCGTGGTCTGCGCATTGTTCTGATCGGCGAAGCTGCCGATCTGCACGTACCAGATCTTCGCGTCTGACGAATTAGTGGCGCTACTCGAAACCGGTGGCGGCGCGGTTGGTGGACTCGATGTGGCAGCTACAACCGGCTTCGGCGCTGGCGACGCGCTTGCAGGCTTGGCAGGCTGCGTCGACGGAGCGGATGCAGCCAATGGAAATGGCTGCAATCGATCGGTATTGGCCGTAACGACCGGCGGCGCTGGCTTGGACGAATTCACCATCGCGGGCGTCGCTGGCGGATTCGGCTTAGGCTTCGACTCGGCTACGTGTGTCTTGTCGGCACGGATCGCAGGCGGCGTTGCGAGCTGGTCTGCGCCGAGTTCGGCATCGGCAGTCGCCGTCTGGCCGCTTGCGTTCGCCCTTCTTTTGCCCCATTCGCGCGGCGGCACGCGCTCCTCGGGCGGAATTTGTGGAGCGCCTTCGGCATCGCCGAGTTCATCGGTCTTGCTGCTGTCGGCGGGTTCATTGCTGCCGGTGCTGTTGCTTCTGCCGACGGGAATAGTGCTCAACGGCACCACGGTCGAGGGTACGTCCCGATCGCCGCCGCCGGTCTGCCGCGGCAGCAGCCAGCTCAAGCCAAAGAGCAGAGCCAGCACCACGATCAAGCCAACCAGTCGCTGTTTGAATTTTTCGTTCATGCAAAATTTCCGAACTTTCCTTCGAGCTGCGCGATCGCCGCTACGCTGAGAAACGAGCCGCAAACGAGCACGATATCTTCAGCGCCGGCTGTGCGCCATGCCTGCTCAAACGCCTGTTCGATCGAGCCGGCGGCGATGCCATTCATGCCGCCTTGCGAGGCAAGCTCGCGCAAGCGCTGGTCTGTGAGTCCGCGCGGCGGCGGCAGGCTGCCAAAGAATGCTTGTTCGACGCGCGGCTTCAGCAACGAACAAACTGCGGCGACGGGTTTATCCGCAAGCATGCCGAGCACCAGCAGAACATGGTTTGCATCACTATCGGCTCGCAGATTTTCAGCCAGCACCGCAGCCGCTTCGGCATTGTGTGCGACATCGAAAATCACCCGGCCGATGCGTTCATAGCGGCCACGCAGATGAAGCTCCGACAAGGCTCGATGAATCGCTTTTTCGGCCACCGGCAAACGCGACTGCAAGGCCTCGACTGCGGCCAGCACACCGGCAGCGTTATCCAGCTGCGCGCGCCCGGCCAATCGCGGCAACGGCAACTGCGCGTATGACATTCCGCGCGAATGCCGCCAGTGCCAGGTGCGGCCATCATCATTCAAGCTCGCCTGGTAATCGCGGCCGAGCAAGGCCAGCGGCGCACCGATTTCTGCGGCTGTTCGCAGCACGCTGGCGGGCGGCGCGCGCTGCACGCACACCGCGGGCCGGTGGCTGCGAAAAATGCCGGCTTTTTCGGTGCCGATCTGCTCGACATCACTGCCCAGCCAATCCAGATGATCCAGCCCGATGTTGGTGACGATTGCGCAGTCAGCATCGACGATATTGACCGCGTCGAGCCGGCCACCCAGCCCGACTTCCAGCACCTGAATTTCAACCGCGGCGGCGCGCAACAAGAGCAACGCGGCGAGGGTGCCGAATTCGAAATAGGTTAATTGGATCTCGCCACGCGCCTGTTCGATTTGCGCGAAAGCGCTGCATAATTCCGCATCGGCGACTGGCACGCCATCGATCGCAATGCGTTCGTTATAACGCAGCAAATGCGGCGAGGTATAGCAGCCGACGAGATAACCGGCGGCGCGATAAATATCGCTGGCGAGCGTAGCGCTGGAACCCTTGCCGTTGGTGCCTGCGATTATAAGCGTGATTGCGGCGGGCGGCAATAATTCGAGCCGCTGCGCGACGCTGCGAACGCGATCCAGACCCAAGGCAATCGCACTGGGATGCAGTGTTTGCTGATATTCAAGCCAGTCAGCGAGTTGCCAGCCGGAAAAATCCCGTGCGTTGACCTGTGCGTTAATGATGGCTCAGTGACTGGCCGCAGACGATGCCGAGGTACTGCCCAGTTTCGATCGCAGGTTGGTGTTGATCGGGCAAAAGGTGGGCGCAAAATGGGTCAGCGCGGTCAGCAGGCGATAGATTTTTTCACGCAGTTCACGACGGTCGACGATCATGTCGATAGCGCCTTTTTCCAGCAAAAATTCCGCACGCTGAAAACCTTCCGGCAATTTCTGCCGGACGGTCTGTTCGATTACGCGCGGGCCTGCGAAACCGATCAGCGCGCGCGGTTCGGCGATATGCACGTCGCCCAGCATGGCCAGGCTTGCGGAAACGCCGCCCATGGTCGGATGCGTCAGCACCGAAATGAACGGCAGGCCGCGCTCGGCGAGTCGTGCGAGTGCAGCACTGGTTTTCGCCATCTGCATCAGCGAGAACAAGGATTCCTGCATGCGTGCGCCGCCGCTCGCGGCGAAGCAGACCAGTGGAATGCCGTTGTCGTAAGCGAGGTTCACCGCGCGCACGAATTTCTCGCCGACCACGCTGCCCATCGAGCCGCCCATGAAGCCGAACTCGAACGCCGCAACCACTAGCGGCAGACCCATCAACTGGCCGCGCACGACGATCAACGCATCGTCTTCCTCGGTATCGGCATAGGCCTCGGCGAGACGCTCGGTGTATTTGCGACTGTCCTTGAAATTGAGCGGATCATTCGCGCGCAAACCCTGTGCGATTTCGACGCGCGCATCGGTATCCAGAAAATGATCGATCCGCGCGCGCGCGCCGATCGCGCGATGCGCGCCGCATTTCGGACAGACTTCCAGCGTGCGTTCCAGTTCGGCACGATACAGCACCGACTGGCAGCTTTCGCACTTCATCCAGAGCCCTTCGGGCACGCTCTTCTTGCGCACGCCGCCGCTCAGCAGTTTCGATCCAGAGATTTTTTCGAGCCAGCTCATGGTTGGATTCTAATCAGATTCCAGGATTCTAATCGAGTCAGGATGCCAGTCTTTCGGGCACAGCAACGTCGTCGATCGCCGCACGCATTTCAGCAAGTTGCGCGCGCAGCAATTCTGGCAACTTCTGCGCCTCATTCTGATGTTTTTCGATCTGCGAAACCAGCGCGCTGCCGACGACCACGCCATCGGCGATGCGCGCCACTGCCGCGGCGGAAGCCGCATCGCGGATGCCGAAACCGACGGCGATCGGTAGATCGGTCTGCGCACGGATTTCATCCAGCTTCGCAGCGACGCTGCCGACATCGAGCGTCGCAGCGCCCGTCACGCCTTTCAGCGACACGTAATACAAATAGCCGCTGGCCTCGTGCGCGATCGCGGCAATGCGCTCCGCCGAACTGGTCGGCGCCAACAAGAAAATGCAATCGAGCCCGTGCGCGCGCAGGCACGGCGCGATTTCCGGCGCTTCCTCGACGGCGACATCGACGATCAGCACGCCATCCACACCGGCCGCTTTGGCATACGCCGCGAACGCATCGAGTCCGCGCGCTTCGATCGGATTCAGATAACCCATCAGTACCACCGGCGTGGTCGTGTCGCGCTTGCGGAATTCCGCCACCATCTCGACCACGTTCCACAAACTGGTGCCGTGCAGCAGCGCGCGCTCGCAGGCGAGCTGGATGGTCGGGCCATCGGCCATCGGGTCTGAAAACGGCACGCCGAGTTCGAGGACGTCGGCGCCGCCTTTGACCAGCGCGTGCATCAGCCCGACCGTGTGATCTGGATGCGGATCGCCAGCGGTGATGTAGGGGATTAGCGCTTTGCGGCCGTTGGCTTTCAACGCTTGGAGCACTGCTTTGATTCTTGTCATAAAGCTAGTTAAATAACCCGTGCTCAGACTAGATAGCAATTGAACAGGATAACGATCACGTCAAACTGATGCCTTCCCGCTTCGCAATCGTAAAAATATCCTTATCGCCGCGTCCCGAAAGATTGACGACCAGAATCGCATCGCGCGACATCGTCGGCGCCAGCTTCTTCGCGTAGGCCAGCGCGTGCGAGGGTTCGAGCGCGGGAATGATGCCTTCCACTCGCGTGCATTCGTGGAAAGCGGCGAGCGCTTCGTCGTCGGTGACGGAGACGTAGTTCACGCGGCCGATATCCTTGAGCCAGGAATGTTCGGGGCCGACGCCGGGATAGTCGAGTCCGGCGGAAATGGAATGGGTGGCGGAAATCTGGCCGTTCGCATCCGCCATGATGTAAGTGCGATTGCCGTGCAGCACGCCAGGCGCGCCGGCGGATAAGGGCGCGGCGTGACGACCGGTTTCGATGCCGTCGCCGCCGGCTTCCACACCGTACATTTTCACGGTTTCGTTGCCGATGAAGGGATGAAACAGACCGATCGCATTAGAGCCGCCGCCTACGCAGGCGACCAGCGCATCCGGCTGGCGGCCCAGCATGTCCTGCGACTGGGTGATGACTTCGCGGCCGACGACGGCATTGAAATCGCGCACCAGCATAGGATACGGATGCGGGCCGGCGACGGTGCCGATGATGTAGAAAGTATCGTCAACATTCGTCACCCAATCGCGCAGCGCTTCGTTCAGCGCGTCCTTCAAGGTGCGCGTGCCGCTCTGCACCGGCACCACGTCGGCACCGAGCAATTTCATCCGATACACATTCGGCGATTGCCGCTGTACATCGTCCGCACCCATGTAGACCACGCACTTCAAGCCGAGTCGTGCGGCGATGGTCGCGCTAGCCACGCCGTGCTGGCCAGCGCCGGTTTCGGCAATGATACGGGTCTTGCCGAGATGCTTCGCCAGCAGCGCCTGGCCGACGGTATTGTTGATCTTGTGCGCGCCGGTGTGATTCAGGTCTTCGCGCTTCAGGAACACCTGCGCGCCGCCCCATTTTTTGGTCAGACGTTCGGCCGGATACAGCGGCGATGGGCGGCCCACGTAAAGCGCGAGGTCGCGGTCCAGCTCAGCGCGGAATGCGGCGTCGTTCTTGAGCTGGTTGTAAGCATCTTCGAGCTGCTGCAGCGGCAGCATCAAGGTTTCGGCAACGAAACGGCCGCCGTAAGGGCCGAAATGGCCGCGTGCATCGGGCAGGTTTTCGTAAATCATTTTCGGGGTGCTTCGGGCGAGGAATCTGCGGATTGAGTGGTCAACTTGATCGATCAATATTGAGGGCCGCGACTCAATTTCACGGCTCATTCGAGGTGGCTGCATCAGCGCGTGCAACGGCGCGAACGAAGTCCGCCATTTTGCCTGAATCCTTGCGTCCGGGGGTGCTTTCGATACCGCTGCTGACATCCACCGCGAACGGCCGCGCGATGCATATTGCGTCGCCGACATTGTCTGCGGACAAACCGCCGGCGACGATCAGCGGCTGCGTGGCGGCGTTGCGGATCAGGCGCCAGTCGAAGCTTTGGCCCTGCCCGCCCAGCGCGCCAGCGGCGTGTCCATCGAACAGCAGCGCGGTGGCCGCGGCGTAAGGACGGATGGCGATATCGACTGGCGTTTTCGCATCGCGCATCGCAATCGCCTTGATGTAGCGCGCGCCGAATCGATTGCAGAATTCCGCACTTTCTTCGCCGTGGAATTGCAGCAGGTCCGGCTGCAATTGCTCCAAGGCTTGCTGCACGATCGCCGTCTCTGGATTGCGCAGCAAAACCACGGCGGCGACCATCGGCGGCAGCGATCGGCGAATCGCGGCAGCCTGGCTCAGCGTGAGTTCGCGCGGGCTGCCCGGCACCAGGATCAAGCCGATCGCATCGACGCCGAGATCGACAGCTTTGGCCGCATCTTCGATCGAAGTGATGCCGCAGAATTTGATGCGAGTGCGCATCCCGCCATTATCCGGGAAACCAGGCACGCGTCGGCGGCGGCAGCGCAAATTCAGCCGGATATTCCGGCCCGAGAAAATACAAGCCGCGCGCGGCCTGAGTCATCGCGGCTTTGGTGCGATCGTGCCCGGCCAGTAACTCCGCGAGCCAGCTCTCGGCGCGCCGACCCTTGCCGATTTCGATCAGGCTGCCGGCAATATTGCGCACCATGTGATGCAGGAAGGCATTAGCGCAGACATCCAGCACGACGAATTCATGCTGACGGAAAACGGCGATCTCGCGCAGATTGCGCATCGGCGTGCTCGACTGGCATTCGGCCGCGCGAAACGCTGAAAAATCGTGCTCGCCGATCAAAGTCTGCGCAGCGCGATGCATCGCGTCCGCATCGAGCGGCTGTGGAATCCAGGTGACGCGATCGCTCAACAGCGCCGACCGCGCGCGCTGGTTGCGAATCACATAACGATAGCGGCGCTGCGTAGCGCTGTGACGCGCGTCGAAATCCGGCGCAACCGGGGCAATCCAGCTTAAGGAAATCGACGGCGGCAGATTGCTGTTGGTGCCCAGCACCCAGGCGTAGGGCGTGCGCGTCGCCGCAGAATCGAAATGGACGACCTGCCCGAGCGCGTGAACGCCAGAGTCGGTGCGGCCAGCGGCCGTGAGCGCAACCGGATGCGCGGCGACTTTCGACAACGCGACTTCGAGCGTCGCCTGAACCGTGACGAGGCTGCGCTGCGTCTGCCAGCCGGAAAAGCCGGTTCCCAGATACTCGACCCCGGCTGCCCAGCGTTTTTCAGGCATGGCCCGCGACTCCTGCGCGATAGCCGGGCGATTTTAGCGCCCGGCTATCAGGCCGAGCGCAACCGCTTCGCCAGCGCCTCGGCTTCCTGCATCTGCGCCGCGTTACCGGCCAGTGCGACTTCCCGCAGCAACTCGGTTGCCGCCTCGTTGTCGCCCATGTCGGCATAAGCACGCGCGAGATCCAGCTTGGTACCAATTTCGTCGCCGGCGCTCGATGGACTTTCAGGGAAGCTTTGACTGAGATCGACTTCACCGCTTGGAGAAGTATCTGCGGCCGGCGGCGACACAGCCGGCTTGGAGTCCTGCAGTTCCTGCATTTCCTGCGATAGATCAAACTCGTGCGGCGACAGGTCGGGCGCAGAAGCCATGCTCTTGTTCAAAGAGGTGGGTTGCAGGCTGGCCAGTTCGGCATCGAAATCGAAGTCCAGCAGATTGCTGCTTTTTGCCGGCGGAGCAGCGCTCGGCGCGGGCTTGGCTGGTTCGTCGAAATTGAAATCGAGCAGATTGCTGGGCGGATTGCTGGGCGGAGGTGCGCTGGTTGGTGCGCTAGGCGCCGGGCTCGCGGCGCGCGGAGACGCGATTTCAGCGGCGTCTGCGTCATCCCGAAACGCGGCGACGTCCGGTGTAATCTGGCGACCCAAAGCGGCAAGTTTCTGCCAATCGCCCGCGGCAATCTGACCACGCAGCGGCACGGCCGTCTGCTGGAATTCGGCGGCTTTGCGCGCCGCGAAATAAACTTCGGCAAGCTTTACGCGCAAATCCTTGCGGGTCGGATCGCTTTCGATGCCGCGCCGCAACAGGTTCGCAGCCTCATCGTGCAGGCCATAGGCGAGATGGAAATCGGCTTCCGAAAGCGGATCGGAAGCGCCGATCGGACTATCGATTTTCGCCGGGCTTGACGCTGGCGCGGACTTCGCCGGCGCCACCTCTGCGATCGGCTCGAATACCGGATCGGCCGCGCTGAATGGGCGCGTTTCAACCGGCGCCTTGACCACAGCCGGGCCAGAACTCTGCGCCCGGTTCGACTCCGAATTGGTAACCGCCGCTGGGCTGTTCTGCGATGGCGGCGCAGCAGATTTCGGTGCAGGCGGAGTCAATGATGAAAGTTTGATCGGCGGGCTCATCGGCGGCGGCGCCTCGGCGACGGGCTTTTTCGCGCGCTTTGAACGGAATACCAGGAAGCCTATCAATGCGGCTAGCAGCAGCAAAATCCACAACCAAGCCGAACTGCCGCCCGAACTCGCGGCCTGAGCCGGCGCCGCAACCGAAGGCGCAGCGGAGCCAGAGGTGGCGCCCGCGACATTACCACCGGTGTTCGATACTGCTGCTGCAGCAACGACTGGCGACTCCGGTGCTGCCGCAGTCGATACGGACGCCGGTGCAGGCGCAGCGACCGGCGTGGTCGACGCTGCTGCGGGAGTAGCGACTGGTGCGGGACTTACACCGGAAGTTGTCGCACCGGTTGTGGCTGGAGCCGCTGCGCTGGTCGCAGTCGCGGCGGGCGCTGAGGGCGCAGGCGCCGGACCGGTCGATGGCAGCGGTGCAGGCACGCTCGGCACCGGAGCCGGTCCGGTCGGGAATACCGATGATGAAGCCGGCGATGGAGTGGAACCTTTGACGGATTTGGCAGCGCTATCAGTGCTGGCAGGCGCAGGCTTCATACCCGAGTTGGACGGCGTTGGCGTAGCAGCGGCCGACGGCTCCGCCGGCTTGGCCGCGGCGGAATGAGCCGGTTTTTCCGCAGGTGTCGCGGCAGCAGTTTTACTGCTTTCGGCAGCGAGCTTGCCACCTTTACGCCATTGCGCAATCCGCTCGGCTGCCACATTCGGCGGCACCGATTCGATCGCCGCATCCGACGGTACCTTCAAGGTCACGCCCTTCAGCAGACCATTGAACAGGCCATGATCGAAGGCCTCGGGATTGGCCAAGCCGAGCGCCAGCAAGGTCTGATCGGTCGACGCGGCCTCCGGCCTGACGCGGCCGGCAATCCCCCAGAGTGTTTCGGTGGGATCAACCGGGCCATAGGTCTTTGCCCCGGCGCCGACATCCGTTGCAGCTTTCGATGCAAACGGGTCAGCACCCGAGGCGGTCGCAGCCGCCTTGTCGTTCTTGGGATTTGGAGCGGTTTGACTCGCGGCGGCAGGCTTCGACATCTCGGCAACCGGCTGGGCCGGCGCGCTGGCCATCGGCGCAGCTAAAGCTGGAGTCGCAGCCTCCGGCGTTGGCGCTTCAGCCACCGCAGCGGGTTCCGGCATGGTGGCAATCGCTGGAGCAGGCGCTGCCTCGGCGCTTGCCGGCGCCGCCGGGGCGATCGCGGCAGCGGTCTGGCTGCTCGGCAGATTCGGCGGGTCCAGCAGCACGGTGTACTCGCGCAACAGGCGACCGCCTTGCCAGTGCGCTTCCACCAGAAAATTCAGGAATGGCTCGTGCGCAATCTTGTTGCTGCTGACCAGCACGCGAGTGCCGCCCGCACCGGTTTCCAGCTTCAGCGTAATGCTCGCCAGATAGTCTGCGCGTTCGATGCCGGCGCGATCGAAATCGGCCGGGTTGGCCATCACCACCTGCAGAGAATCGAGTTCCTGCGGAGCAGAATCGATCACGGGAATCGAGGCGGAAAAATTTTGATTGAGCTTGGATCGGACATCGATCTCACCCAGCCCCAAGGCATGTACCGGCATTACCCATACAACGCCCATGGCCGCCACGAGACGCGCCAGTCTTCGCAACATAATCATCTCCCTAGAAGCAGTTGAAGCACCCCGCGCCAGCTCGTCCGCGTTACTCCCCGGCGTCACTTAAGCGTTCACTATACGACGTACGTGATCTTATACCCTAGATTTTAGGTGCGATCCAACCGCCCGATGAGACCTGCGTCTCAAAGATAGTCGCGGATCAGCACTTCGGCGATCTGCACGCTGTTGAGCGCCGCGCCCTTGCGGATATTGTCGGCGACCACCCAGAGGTCGAGCCCGCGCGGATGCGAGATGTCTTCGCGGATACGGCCGACGAAAACCTCGTCGTGATGCGCCGCTTCCGACACGGCAGTGGGCCAGCCGCCGTCCTTGCGTTCGTCCAGCACTTTCACGCCCGGCGCTTTCGCCAGCAGCTTGCGCGCGACGTCAGCCGTGATCTTGTCGCGCGTTTCGATATGGATCGCCTCCGAATGGCCATAAAAAACCGGCACGCGCACTGCGGTCGGATTCACCGCGATCGACGCATCTTCCATGATCTTGTGCGTCTCCCAGACCATTTTCATTTCTTCCTTGGTGTAGCCGTTGTCCATGAACACGTCGATCTGCGGCAGGCAGTTGAACGCGATCTGCTTCGGATAAACCTTGCGCACGATGTCGCGGCCATTCAGCGCTTCGCCGGTCTGCTTTACCAGTTCCTCGATCGCCGGCTTGCCGGTGCCGGAAACGGATTGATAGGTGCAAACATTGATGCGTGTGATGCCCACTGCATCGTGCAGCGGCTTCAGCGCCACCAGCATCTGGATGGTCGAGCAGTTCGGGTTGGCGATGATGCCGCGCGTCTTGTAGCGCGCGATGGCATGCGGATTCACCTCTGGCACGATCAACGGAATGTCGTCGTCGTAACGGAACTGGCTGGTGTTGTCGATGACCACACAACCGGCCGCCGCGGCGATCGGCGCATAAATCTTCGAGACTTCCGCGCCCGGCGAAAACAGGCCAATCTGCGTTTTCGAGAAATCGAATTGCGCGAGATCCTGCACATCGAGTTCCTCGTCGCCGAAATCGACTTCTTCGCCAGCCGAGCGCGCCGACGCGATCGCGTAAACCTTGCCGACCGGGAAGCGCCGCTGATGCAGCACCTTCAGCATTTCTTCGCCGACCGCGCCAGTCGCGCCGACCACGGCAATATCGTACTTCTTGCTCATTTCAAACTCCTTGGAGGGATATCGTCATCCCGTTCAACGCAACACAGCATTCCTTGCCAACGGCGGCGATCCGGTTGGGACTCAACGCGGGATCAATCAAAAAACCAGACATCCGCCTGCGCAGGGATAAGGCTCAATTCGAGTTCAGCGCGGTGACCACCGCATCGCCCATCGCCGAGGTGCTCACACGCGCTTCGCCGGCGCGCGCGATGTCCGCCGTACGCAGGCCGTCTGCAAGCACCGCTCGCACGGCAGCAGCCACTTTGTCGGCGAGATCGGCACGTTTCAGGCTGTAGCGCAGCAGCATCGCCAGGCTGAGAATCATCGCCAGCGGATTCGCCAGCTGCTGGCCGGCGATATCCGGCGCGCTGCCGTGAATCGGCTCGTACAAGCCCTGCCCGCGCTCGTTCAAACTGGCCGACGGCAGCATGCCGATCGAGCCGGTCAATTGCGCGGCGATATCCGAAAGAATGTCGCCGAACAGATTGCTGGTGACGATCACATCGAACTGTTTCGGCGCGCGCACCAGTTGCATCGCAGCGTTGTCGACATACAGATGCGACAGCTCCACATCCGGATATTCCTTCGCAACTTCGATCACCACTTCGCGCCACAGCTGCGACGATTCCAGTACGTTGGCCTTGTCGACCGAACACAGCCGCTTGTTGCGCAGCCGCGCCGCCTCGAAGCCGGATTTGGCGATGCGTGCGATTTCAAAATCCGAATAAGCCTCGGTATCGCGCGATACGCGCGCACTCGGCAGCGTGATCTCGCCGACTTGATAATCCGCTTCGACCACCGATTCGCGCTTGCCGAAATAGATGCCGCCAGTGAGCTCGCGCACGATCAGCAGATCGAGATCGGCCACCAGTTCGGCTTTCAGCGAAGAAGCCGCCGCCAGTTGCGGAAACAGCAGCGCCGGTCGCAGGTTCGCGTACAAACCCAGACCGGCGCGGATCGCCAGCAGGCCGCGCTCCGGCCGCAATTCGCGCGGCGCGAGATCGTACTTCGGCCCGCCGACCGCAGCCATCAATACCGCATCGGCGTCGCGTGCAGCTTCGAGTGTCGCCGCCGGCAAAGGCTCGCCGCAGTCGTCGTAGGCGGCACCTCCAATCAGGCCGTGCGTCCACGTCGCCGCAAAACCGTGCCGCGCGCGCAGTGCCTGCAAAACTTTCTCGGCTTCCTTCGTGATTTCCGGACCAATGCCGTCGCCGGGAAGAATCAGGATTTTGGGATTCTGTTGACTCATATCTTTTTCGGATCGAATAACTACCTGGAATGACTGCTTCTGTAACCGTGTTTTGGGGTACGCGGGCTTAAGGTTCCAGAACGGCGACAAATCGCAGCCGCACATAATCCACCACCCACACCGCACCGGCGATGCGGCTGGCCAGCTGTGGACGCAAGGCTTCCTGAACTTCGAGCAACAACTCATCGCGCTGCGCTAGCGGCAGTGCTTGCAGAAATGATTGCGCGAATGTGCGCAACCAGGCGGCGACATCGCCCGGCAGCGGCGTCGGCCGCGGGTACATTTCGATGCGCAGCATTTTGAAGCCAGCCGCTTCGAGCCGCGCACGATAATCGGCCGCGCTCGGAAAATACCAGGGATCGAACGCGGCGGCGTCGATGCCGCGACGCGCCAGTGCGGCATGCAGTGCGCCGCGAATCGCCGCGACATTGCCGGCACCGCCCAGCTCGGCGACGAAGCGGCCGCCCGGCTTCAAGGCGCGCGCCACACCGGCCAGCACGGCATCCGGATCGCGCTTCATCCAATGCAGCGCGGCATTGGAAAACACTGCGTCGAATTCGCGCGCGAACGGCAGCGCCTGACCATCAACGACGCGCGCGTCCACACTCAGTTCGCGCGCGGCAGCCACCAGTTCCGCGCTGGCATCGGCGCCGATAACGTCGCAGCCGGATTCAGCGATACGCCGCGTCAATACGCCATCGCCGCAGCCGAGATCGAGGATTCGCTCACCGGCCTGCGGCGCCAGCCAGTCGAGCAGCGTTGCGCCGAGATCGGCGACGAAGCGGCCGTTGCGCGCATAAGCCGCCGCATCCCACAACTGGCCAGCAGCGGGACGCGCGTGATGCTGATCCTGCGGAACCAGATCGTGCTGAATCAGCCCGGCAATTTGATCGACCACCACCGTCTGCGCTTCAGCGTTCATCAGGCGAACAACCACGGCGCTGCTGCCCTGCGCCGTGCTTCGTAAGCGTGAATCGCATCGGCGTGTTGCAGCGTTTCGCCGATCGCATCGAGCCCGCGAATCAGCTTGTCCTTGCGGCCGGGATCGATATCGAACTTGAATGCATTGCCACACGGCAGACGCACTTCCTGCGCTGGCAGATCGATCGTGAACTGTGCGTCGGGATTTTTGGCGACACCCTGAAAAATCGCTTCGACTTCCTCCGCCTTCAACACTACCGGCAGCACGCCATTGTTGAAACTGTTGCTGAAAAAAATATCTGCAAAACTCGGCGCGATCACGCAGCGGAAGCCGTATTCCTGGATCGCCCAGATTGCATGTTCGCGCGAGCTGCCGCAGCCGAAATTTTCGCGCGCCAGCAAGATCGTAGCGCCTTGATGGTGCGGTCGATTCAGTACGAAATCCGGATTGATGCGCCGCGTTGTCGGGTCGATATCCAGCGTGCCCGGATCGAGATAGCGCCAGTCATCAAACAGGAACGGGCCAAAGCCGCTGCGGCGGATCGACTTCAGATATTGCTTGGGAATGATCGCGTCGGTATCGACATTGGCGCGATCCAGCGGCAGCACTTTGCCGCTGAGGAGGGTAAAAGCTCTCATGGCGTGGACCTCGGTAAATCCTCGGTGAATGCGGGTTTCGGCTCGCGCGGAACTATAGGCGTGGTGGCGAGCAGAAAATGCGCGGTGGCGGCGGCGACCGGCCGCAGCGGATCATCCTGATACGCAAGGATGCGGACGTTGGCGACGCGGCGGCCGTGGTGCGTCACCGTGGCGCGCGCAAAGGTATCGACACGACCGGCGCTACGCAGATACTCGATCGAGATACCCACCGTTTTCGGCACCTGCGTGGTACGCGCAAGTGTTAGCAACTTGCACACCGCGGTCAGTTCCATCAGCGCGCCGAGCGTGCCGCCGTGCAACGCGCGCACCTGCGGATTACCGATCAGCGCCTCGGCATAGGCCATGCGGCCGATGATGTCGGTACCGTCGCGCAACAGCGTAAAACCCAGATGACGCGCGTACGGAATTTTCAGGATATTCGGCAGCATCGCGTCGATCTGCTGCGCCGAAACATTTTCATCAGCCGCACTCATGTTTTTACCTCGCCGAAAACGGCAGGCGCGTCCAGCGTCTCGAACAGCACGAAAGTACCGGCTGCGGTGGCCAAGAGATCGGATGCGTCACCATCGTGCGCAGTGGCGCGCACGAACGCGATCTCGTGGGTGACGCGATGGCATTCGGCGATGCAGCGCACCGTTTCATTCGGGCGTGCCGCGCGCAGATAATCGATACGCAGATCGATCGTCGCGCAGCGCCGCAATGTGCGCAAAGTGGTGAGTACGGCGATGCCGCAGGTGCTATCGACCAGCGTCGTGATCGCGCCGCCGTGCAATACGCCGGTTTCCGGATCGCCGATCAGCCGCGCGTCGTAAGGCAGATCGACGACGATGCGGCTCGGTGCGAATTCGACGAGCTCCAAGCCGAGCGCGTGCGACTGCGGCACCACATCGATCATCACCTGCTGCGCCTGCGCGAGCGTCAGCTTGAGTAAAGGATTCATCGCCGTGTCTTCGGGACTCAGCTGGCGCGCACGTCGACAAAATGGCCCGCGATCGCAGCTGCTGCCGCCATCGCCGGCGACACCAGATGCGTGCGTCCGCCCTGCCCTTGGCGGCCTTCAAAATTGCGATTGGAAGTGGATGCACAGCGCTCGCCTGGCAGCAATTGATCGGCATTCATCGCCAGACACATCGAGCAGCCCGGCTCGCGCCACTCGAAACCGGCGGCGCGAAAAATACGATCAAGCCCCTCGCCTTCGGCCTGACGTTTCACCAGGCCCGAGCCCGGCACGACCATCGCCAACTTGACGTTGCCAGCGACATGCTTGCCCGCAACCATCTGTGCTGCCGCACGCAGATCCTCGATGCGCGCATTGGTGCAGGAGCCGATGAAAACCTTGTCGATGATGATATCGGTGATCGGCATGTTCGCCTGCAAACCCATGTAGCTGAGCGCGCGCTCGATGCCATTGCGCTTGGTCGCATCCGCTTCGCGTGCGGGATCGGGCACGCGGCCATCGATGGGCAACACCATTTCCGGCGAAGTGCCCCAAGTGACTTGCGGCTTGATCGACGCGGCTTCTATCACGACTTCACGATCGAACTTCGCATCCGCATCGCTATGCAGGTTTTTCCACTCGGCCACCGCGCGATCGAAGTGCTCGCCTTTCGGCGCGAACGGACGTCCGCGCACATAATCGATGGTGGTTTGATCCACCGCAATCATGCCGGCGCGCGCGCCGCCTTCGATCGCCATGTTGCACACCGTCATACGGCCTTCCATCGACAGCGCAGCAATTGCCTCACCGGCGAATTCGATCGCGTGACCAGTGCCGCCAGCCGTGCCGATTTCGCCGATGATCGCCAGCACGATATCTTTCGCGGTGACACCGGGCGCAACTTCGCCGCGCACGCTGACACGCATGTTGCGCGCCTTCTTCTGCACCAGCGTTTGCGTGGCCAGTACATGCTCGACTTCGCTGGTGCCGATGCCGACCGCGAGCGCGCCGAACGCGCCGTGCGTGGAGGTGTGCGAATCGCCGCAGACCACCGTCATGCCCGGCAATGTCGCGCCCTGTTCAGGGCCGATGATGTGGACGATACCCTGGCGCGCGTCGTTCATCTTGAATTCGGTGATGCCGTATTCCGCGCAGTTGGCATCGAGTGCATCCACCTGCGCGCGCGAAATCGGATCGGCGATGCCTGCGGTGCGATCGGTCGTCGGCACATTGTGATCCGCCACCGCGAGATTCGCCGACAAGCGCCAGGGTTTGCGCGACGCCAGCCGCAAGCCATCGAACGCCTGCGGGCTGGTAACTTCATGCACCAGATGCCGATCGATATAGATCAGCGCGGAGCCGTCGCCACTATCGTGAACGACATGCGAATCCCAAAGTTTGTCGTAGAGCGTTTTGCCGGCCATGTGGAGTGATCCTCGGTATTGCTTTCCAGATTCAGCGCGCGAGTTTAGGAGCGTCCGATTCATTACTCCAATGAATCGTTTTCATACTTCGCATTCCCTTATAGAATTCGATCTAGAATGGAAGTATGGATACGCAATCCCTAAGCGCATTTCTGGAAGTCGCACTCAGCGGCTCGTTTTCGATAGCCGGCGAACGCTTGCATCTGTCGCAGCCGGCGATCAGCAAGCGCGTCGCCGCGCTCGAAGCCGTTATCGGCAGCCGGCTGTTCGATCGCGTCGGCCGGCAGGTCACGCTCACCGATGCCGGCCGCACATTGCTACCGCACGCGCGGCGCGTGCTCGACGATATCGAGGATGGCCGGCGTGCGCTGTCGCAACTCTCCGGCAAGATCGGCGGACGGCTTTCGATCGGCACCAGTCATCACATCGGTCTGCATCGGCTGCCGCCGGCTCTGAAGCGCTATACGCAGAAATTTCCGGATGTCGATCTCGATATCCACTTCATGGATTCCGAAATCGCCTGCCAGGAAGTGCTCAGCGGCCGGCTTGAACTCGGCATCGTTACGCTGCCGACGTCGCCGCTGCCGCAGTTACAAACCCGCTCGGTGTGGCGCGATCCGCTGGCGGTGGTGGCCAGCCCGGAGCATCCGTTGAGTTCGCGCAAACGCCTGCATTTACGAGATCTTGCGGCGTATCCCGCAGTGCTGCCGGATGCCGCTACGTACACGCATCGCATCATCACCTCCGCCTTGCAGGCGCAGGGTTTGCAGCCGCGCGTGAGGCTGGCGACGAACTATATGGAGACGCTGAAAATGCTCGCGGCGATCGGCCTTGGCTGGAGCGTACTGCCAGCTTCGATGCTGGATCAAACGCTGGTCGCACTGCCGGTTTCGGGTATCAAACTGCAACGCGAACTCGGCGCGGTGTGGCACGAGCGGCGCACATTATCCGGTGCGGCGCGCGCGCTGCTGAAGACGATCGGCATCAAGCAGGCGTGAGCGGCGCCGAGCCTTTCGAGCAAGGTTCTCTGCGACTCGCAGGCTTCAACACGCGAACTTTGCAAAGTTCGATCGGCCTTGGACTCGGGGATATCAAGCTGGTTTTGTTTCACGGTTGGAGCGACAGCGCGGATACCTTCAAGCCCTTGTTACGCGAACTGGCGCTCACCGGCATTGGCGGCATTGCGCTCGATCTGCCGGGCTGCGGCCGCGCCGATGATTTGCAGCCCGGCGCACAGTTGCCCCAGTTCGTCGCGTTCATTCGCGCGGCAATTGAATATTTCGACGGCCGCGTGGTGACTGTCGGCCAGTCGCTCGGCGGCCGTGTGCTGTTGAACGCGCTGGCGCAAGGCACGCGCGCGAAAGTGCCGGCCTGTATTGCGATCGCGCCCGCGCCGCTGGATTTGCCGCCGTGGCAACGCATGCTGGTGCGCAACGCCGCGCTGGCGAATGGCGTGAGCGGGATTAACCGCGCAAAGCCGCTGGATCGAATGATTGCCGACCTCGTGCAGAGTTTTCGTCGCACTTGCTTCGTCGCACCGGAGGCGATCAGCGAACAGGTTTATCTCGATTACGCCAGTCATTACGATGAACATCGCGCAAGACGGCACATCGCTGCGCTGCGACAGATTGGCGAAGAACTCGCCGCCCCGATCGACCTCGTCAATGTGACCTGCGCGGTCGATTTGATCTGGGGCACGCACGATCGTCTAGCGCCGATATCGGGTGCGCAAGCCTATCTACAGAAACTGCCGCAGTCACAATTAACCGTGCTGCAAAATTGCGGTCACCATGCCCATCTCGAACGTGCCAGCGATATCGCCGGAATTTTGCGCAGGCGGCTGGCGACGCTTTAGGCACAAGCCTTGGACCGGACTACCGCCTTGCCTATGATGATTTCCATTAAAGCGATTAGTTTGCCTGCGAACTTCATTCAGCGATAAGCGTGGCTTCACCTTTCTCAGCCGCGATCCACTCTAAACGACGCAACCGCGTGAACGGCGGCAAGCTTTATCAAGCCGTTTCCGAACGATTCAGGCCGCGCGCGCTCATAGCTGCAGAGGCGCGCGTTCGCACGCCAGCAGGGAGTCGGCTATGGATCTGTTAATCGTCCTGATTGTTTTGTTGTTGTTGTTCGGCGGCGGCGGCGGCATTTACTGGGGCCTCGGCGCCGGCTGGGGTATCGGCCCGATCGGTTTGATCGTGCTGGTCATCGTTGCGGTCTATTTTCTCAATGGCCGGCGCGGACCGCGGCTGTAGGGTTTGCAAAAAGCCCCGTCGTTGCACGGGGCTTTTTCAGGACCTGTTTTCAGCGGCAGTATTCGCATCAGGTTTCTGGTTGTATAAAACGATCAGCACCACGCCGATGAGCACCAGTGCGATCGCCAGCAATTCACTGCGCACGAAGCTTTCGTGGCCCAAGGTAACACCGAGCAGCACGGCCACGACGGGATTCGCATAGGCATAGCTGGTGGCGAGTGCGGCGCTGACGTTCTGGATCAGGAAGATGTACGCGCTGAACGCCAGTAAGCTGCCCATCAGCGTGAGATACAGCAGCCCGGCCATCGCTCGCGGCGCTGCGAGCAGATGCCAGTGTTCGCCGCTGATTCGGCTGCCGATCAGGAACACGAGACCCGCCATCAGCATTTGTGCGGCACTGCTCATCAGACCTTTCGGAAGATCGAGGCGACGGCTCCAGACCGATCCGAAAGCCCAGGACGCGGCGGAGAACAGCAGCAGACCTGCGGAGATCGGATTGGCCGCGAAGTCGCCGCCGAAATTAAGCGTGACGATGCCGGCAAAACCCAGCAGCAGGCCGATCCACTGCAAACGCTGCGGCCACGCCCCCCAGATGCCGGCAAACAGAGTCGCCCATAATGGCACCGTGGCAACCGCAGTGGCCGCCAGCGCAGACCCCACCGAACGCTCGGCCAGCACCACACCGCCATTGCCGATGTTCAGCAACAGAACGCCCATCGCCAATGAGTTGATCCACTGCCGCCGCGTTGGACCTGCATGGCCACGCAATCGCAAAATGATGAGTAGAACGCCGCCAGCGAAGACGAAACGGACGCCGGGAAAAAACAGCGGCGGGTAACCCTCCAGCGCAAACCGGATCGCCAGATAGGTCGAACCCCAGATCAGATAAACCGCGACCAGTGCGCTTAAAACCAGTAGCGGCGGCGCATTGGCGCGCATCGGTGAAGGCATGGTCATCGGTGCGGTCATCACTACCATTTCGCTGCGGATCGAGGATGGCTACGGCGGGAAATTGAACGCCGGATAAGCCGTAAGTAGCCTGCAATTTTGGGCCGCGCATCGTAGCCGCTGGACACGGCCCTTGCAGCATTTTTGAGATCCATCGGCTGTAAATCATCCAAGCGCGTCGACAATCGGCTAGGCTTCGCGCGCGGCCTTGCTTGATGCTCGATCAATTGCTGAAGAAGCTTTGCCAGCGAATGTCGTTCTTACAAAACCCGGGCGATGAGTCGTGGCAGGTTTAGATGCAACTGCAGCTTTCGAGTGGCGGATTCATCCGCGAATCTGCAGACAGATTTTTTTAGAGATTCACCCATTCAAGGAGTAGTCATGACGATTTCGATGTATCAGGTTTCGGTGCCGGGCTTCATCCGCGCGCTGACCAATCTCAGTGCGATTCTGGCGAAAGCTGCGGCGCATGCCGAAGCTCGCAAGATTGACCCGCTCGTGCTCACCGGCACGCGCCTTTTTCCCGATATGTTTCCGTTGAGCCGCCAGGTGCAAATTGCTACGGATATGACGAAGAACGGCGCTGCACGTCTAGCCGGCGTGGAGGCGCCGAAGTTTGAAGATACGGAAACGAGCTTTGCCGAACTCGAAGCGCGTATCGCCAAAACCATCGACTACCTCAAAAGTTTCAAAGCCGAGCAGATTGACGGCTCGGAGGGTAAGGAGATCATGCTGAAATTACCCAGCGGTCCAACTCACTTTGAAGGCCTGGATTATCTGCTCGGCTTCGTACTGCCGAACCTTTATTTTCATGTCGCCACTGCTTACGACATTTTGCGCAGCAGCGGCGTGGAACTCGGCAAAGCGGATTTCCTGGGCAAACTTTGAGATCAAGCTTTGGGATCAGTTTTTAAGCCAGGGCTTTTTCCAATGAGGAGTCCGGCGTGCGCTACGCCCGCAGCGTGATGCATTCCATCTGCACCGTCTGGTTCGCATCGCTGAGCCAGATCTGGCTTTCCTGGATCGTGCATTGCAACTGCATGTTGCGTTGCGCGAGTGCCGCGAGTGAGATTTCTCCGCGCAACTCGAACCGGTATACCGCGAGATTTTTTGCACGTTCCAATGCGGGCGCGGCCAATACCCACCAAGGCACTGCGGCATGGTTGTAGCCATAGACAAAAACGCGCCGCGCGCGGCCGCAGGCTTTTAGTACGGCTTTTTCGTCGGGCTGACCGAGTTCGATCCAGTCCTCGATCAGGCCGGTTAAATCCTTGCGCCATAAATCCGGCTCGTCCGGATCGCTCAAGCCCTTGCCGAATTGCAAATGCTCGTGCGCGCGCAGGGCAAAAACGAGCAAGCGCACCATCATGCGCTCGTCGGTTTCGGAGGGATGCCGCGCCAGCGTTAATGCATGATCGCCGTAATACGGACGATCCATATCGGCAATCTGCAGCTGCGCTTTGAAGATAGTGGCTTTGAGCGCCATGATTCGATTTGAACCTTTGCATCGGCCAGTTTGGAAGAACGGCAACTTACGCTAAATGAGCGCTCTATTCAGCCCGGCCTTGCAATTCCCGATTCCACTCCCGCCCATACCATCGAGCTTGCCAGAGTGTGCAGCTAAAACCAGGCGCCCAAAACCGTCATCAAGGGAACATGAAAAAACGCAACGATGGCTAGCATGCTGAGGATGATTGTGCCCTGAATCAGCCAGGTTCCAAGCTGTACCTCCGAGACGCCGCTGTTCGCCAGATGGCCGCGATTGCGAATCGCCGTAGCCCGGCGCACCGCCGCAGGCGGCTTTCGTCGCGCACGCGCTCGGCGCGGTTCGAAATCGAGCGGTAAAGTATTCGGAGACCGCAAATGGAAGTAGCGCATAAAGTGTCCTTTACAACAGTAGTGTTTTATTAGACACTACTCGCCTGGCAGACTCTTTTCAAGTCCTCATGTCCGATTTAACCGATCGTCAATACGAAATCCTTGAGTTCATCCGCCGTTGCGTGAGCGAGAACGGGTTTCCGCCGAGCCGGGATGAAATTGCCGAGGCGTTTGGCTTCAGTTCGGTGACCGCGGCAAAAAATCATCTGCTGGCGCTGGAGCGCAAGGGCGCGATTCAGCTGGTCGAAGGCAATCGCCGCAATATCCGGTTGCTGACCGAAGCGGATCTCGCGCTGACGCATCAATTCCAGCTGCCGCTGATCGGCACTATTGCAGCGGGCACGCCGGTCGCGGCGGCGGAAAATATCGACAGCTGGCTAGGCATCGATCCGGATTTATTTCATCCGCGCGCAGATTTCCTGCATCGCGTCGCCGGTCATTCGATGAAGGAAGCGGCAATTTTCGATGGTGATATCGTTGCTATCCACGCTCAGGAAGATGCCGATAACGGCCAGATTATCGCCGCAGTTTTGCCCCATCCGAAAACCGGCGAGCAGGCGATCACGCTCAAGCGTTATTCGCGGCGCGGGAGTAAGGTTACGCTGCGATCGGAAAATTCGGCGCCATCCTATGCGCCGATCGAAATCGATCTGTCGTGCTTCGATGCGGAAAGCCAGGCTCAGCCGCCATTCCAAATCGCCGGGATTTTTGCCGGCCTGCTCCGCATTCCAAAATAAGCGTGGCCCTTTGAAGAGGACTACGCAAGCACGCTGCGTTTTGATTACGGCCTTGCGCAGCCGACGACATTCGCCAAAAATATTGGTGCGCCCACCGCACCTCTCTTATTCCCGCCCGGAGCTTTCGGCACAGGCTCCGGGATCTTCAAAAGCGCTCGCGCGCCATGCTCAGCGCGATGCTTTGTCTGAGCTATTCAGGTAAAGAACTGTTTCATTAAGCTTCGCTTCAGGGCTTGAACGTCATCGTGTCCGCACTGCAATCCAGCAGCTAATGGAGACAAGCCATGAAAAGCCTGTCACTGAAATTGATCGTCAGTTTTATCGTTCTGGCCAGCCTGAGCGGTTGCATCATCGTACCGGTTGGTGGCCATCACTGGCGTTATGAGGCGCCGCAAATCGGTTGAATGAACTCATCCCGAGCAAACCAGTGTCATAGTCCGGTCAAGTGAGCAGCCGCACAACGACTGCGCACTTCAACCCGTAAGATGAGCGAACGACCCAACGGCTTAATCCCAAGCAAATCATAAAAGGAACACAAGAATGAAAACCAAATTGCTGGCGGCAGGCATGCTGGCCGCACTTTCGGCAGTGCTGTTGCCGACCGCTTCGCAGGCTTTCGTCAACGTCGAAATCGGCGTACGACCTCCGCCGCCGCGCTATGAAGCGCCGCCGCCGCCACCGGGACCACACGTCGTCTGGATTCCGGGTTACTGGCAATGGGATGGCGCCCAGCACGTCTGGGTCGGCGGCCATTACGTCGCCGAGCGTCCGGGCTATCGCTGGGTGCCGGAACACTGGGTGCAACACGGGCCGAACTGGCGCTTCGTGCCGGGTCACTGGCGCTAAACAGACCTGCAACCGGCGCCGACCAGATTCGGCGTCGGTTGCGATTTAGGCAGATGCTAAGGTTTCGACGCTGCGAGATAAATCAATCGACGAAACCACGGTGCATCGAGATTCTGGATCTCGACATTGACAGACTGCTTCGACTCGTCGAGTGTTAACGCAACCTTGTCGATCGACTCGATGTTGTCGAGTATCTCGGCAAGCAATTCCAGCGTTTCTTCGTTGACCATGTCCGAATCATAGCGGCGCATTAGCAGCGATTTTCCGCGCAAGGTTTGAACGGCGCAAAACAGCCGCTCCTGTGGTTTTGCTGGCTCCAAGCTCGCGCGGCTCGCTGCTTACCATTAGCGTGTTGGCACCACCGTCGGCGCAGCCGGTTCGGGTTCGCCGATACGCAGGTAGCGTGTGGCGAGATAAATTTCGCGCAGGAAGCACAGCAGCCCGGCCGTCAACGCCAGCATCGCCAGGATGAACAGACCGGCGACCAGCAAGCGGCCATTAGCGTTGGCGATGGTATCCAGGAACAGCACGATCACCACCGCGCTGATCAGGATCGCGCTCGCCGTACACAGACTGATGCCCCAACTGATGCAGCGTGCGCGCACCGCCATCCGCGCAAGGCTGGCGCGCAACGGGTCGAGCCGCCCCGGCGCGGCACTTGGGAATTGCGCTTCCATGCTGCGCGCGCGATCGACGATGCGTGCCAGCCGATTGGTCAGCACATTCAGCAGCGCGGCAATGCCCGACAACAGGAACACCGGCGCAACCGACAACTGGATGACATGGGCGATGCTGGTGATCGGTTCATCGGGCATGAGTGCGAAGTCTCTGCGGTATCGGCGATAACTGATTGGTATTATCCGCCCGCGAACCTGCAATCGGTTACTGCAACGCCAGGCAATGCGTTCGGCGGTCTTCATGGATTCGCTACTGCGCTGCTCGCGCAAACGCACGAATGCCTGCAAACCAACAGCGATTTAGCCGGCGCTTCGCTTGAATCGGCGGCGACGCTGCTATCCTTTACCTCCTTTCATTTCTCTCGCCTGCTGCGATTTTTTTATGGCTGATGACTTGCCAAGCCGTCCGGTGCTGGATCTCGCGCGTGCCTTGATCGGCTGCCGTTCGTTGACGCCGGACGATGCCGGCTGTTGCGCCCTGATCGGCGCACGCCTGAGCCGAATCGGCTTCCAGCTCGAATGGATGAATTGCGAAGGCGTCACCAATTTGTGGGCGACTTATCGCAGCGAAGATCGCGGCAACGACGTAGCGCATCCGTTGCTGATTCTCGCCGGCCACACCGACGTCGTCCCGCCCGGTCCGCGCGAACGCTGGGCCAGCGATCCGTTCCAGCCGGAAATCCGCGATGGTGTTTTGTACGGCCGCGGCGCAGCCGATATGAAGAGCGGACTCGCGGCGATGGTCTGCGCAGCCGAGCGTTTGCTGGCATCCACACCGATTCGCGGCACGCTCGCGTTTCTCATCACCAGCGATGAAGAAGGCATAGCACAGTACGGCACCAAGCATGTCGCCCAAGTGCTGCGCGAGCGCGGCATCGTGCCGGATTACGCCATCGTCGGCGAAGCTTCGAGTCATCAGACGCTGGGCGATCGCATCGTCGTCGGCCGGCGCGGATCGCTCGGCTGCAACCTGCGCGTGCTCGGCAAACAGGGTCATGTCGCCTATCCGCTGAAGGCGGACAACCCGATCCACAGGCTCACGCCAGCGCTGGCCGAACTGGTGGCGACGCAATGGGATAGCGGCAATGCGCAGTTCCCGCCGACGTCGTTCCAGGTGTCCAACATTCATGCCGGCACCGGCGCCAACAACGTGATTCCGGGCGAGGCCGAACTGGTGTTCAACTTCCGTTACTGCACCGAATCGACGGCCGAGGGATTGAAGGCGCGCGTACACGAAGTGCTTGACCGGCACGGCCTGAAATACGAGGCCAGCTGGTGGCATTCCGGCGAACCCTTCCTGACGCTCAATGGCGCCTTGATCGCAGCCGCCGAGGCAGCCATTCGTGAAGTCGTCGGCAGCGATACGAACGAGCCGCGCGCCGAAAACTCTCCGGGAAATTCTGCGGTGCATTCTCCCGGACACTGGTTGGAAAACTTCCCCGAACACTTCACCGGTGGCGGCACTTCGGATGCACGCTTCATCGCACCGCTGGGCGCGGAAGTGGTCGAAATCGGGCCGATCAACGACAGCATTCACAAGATCGACGAACACGTTCGCATCGACGATCTGGAACGCCTTTCGCTGATTTATGAAGGTGTGCTGCGGCGGCTGTTGACACCTCTACAGCATTAGATGTCGACGCATCCGCAGACTCAGGCTGCGACGTAACTGCGGCATTCATCACTTACTTATTCGCCGCATGTTCGACTCAGCCCCAGACATCATCATCGGCCCCGCCGAAAGCTACGCTCCACCGCGCAGTCTGCGCAATGCGAGCCTGCAAGCCTTGCTCGGAACGAAGCGGCCAGCGAAGCGGCTGTGGCGCAGGCGCGGAGTCGACATCGATGGCATCTCGGTGGATCACATTCTCACCAGCGCGCGCGGCGTTCGCCTGACCGGGCGGCATACGCCGGCCATACAATCGCCAGCACGCGGACTGGTGATCCTGATTCACGGCTGGGAAGGCTTCCATGACAGCAATTACCTGTATTCACTGGCCTGCGCGCTGCATCTCGCAGGCTTTGCCACGTTCCGTCTGAACCTGCGCGACCACGCCGAAACGCATGGCTTGAACGAGCAGATGTTCCACTCCGCGCGCATCGACGAAGTGCTGGATGCGATCCGTGCCGCGCAGCTGATCGAACCGGCACAAGCACTTTCCGTCATCGGCTTTTCGCTCGGCGGCAACTTCGCCTTGCGCGTTGGGCTGCACGGTCCGGCCGCTGGCATTCATCTACGCATCTGCATCGGTATTTCGCCGGTACTGGTGCCCGGCCACACGCTGAGCGCGATCGATCAAGGACCGCGCGTGTTTCATCGCTATTTCCTCAGCAAGTGGCGCCAGACGATGGACAAGAAAGCCGCCGCGTGGCCGGGCCGCTACGATTTCACGCGGCTCAAGCGGATCGACAGCTTTACCGAAATCACGCGCGCATTCGTCGAAAATCACACCGAGTACGACACGCTCGACCAATACCTCGCCGCCTATACGCTGACGCCGCCACAGCTGATGGCTTCACCCACACCGCTGGCGTTGATTACCGCGCGCGACGACAGCGTGATTCCCTTCAGCGACTTCGATGGACTGCGCGAACACGGCGCAGTGCTCGCATATCTCGCCACCGACTACGGCGGACATTGCGGCTTCATCCAGAACTGGCGTTTTGAAAGCTGGGCAGAAACGCAGGCGCTGCGGATGATCGAACTTCATGCAGCGTGATATTCTTCTGAACGCCTGTAAATGCTGGCGCATTTCAGGTCGATCACCGGCATGACGATCTTGATCCGCGATGCCATCGAAAGCGATCTGCCGCGCATTCTCGACATCACCAACGATGCCATTGCCAACACCACCGCCGTCTGGAACATGACGCCGGCAACGCTGGCCACGCGGCACGCCTGGCTGATTGAGCGGCGCGCACGAAAATATCCGGTGCTGGTCGCCATCGACGCCGATGGCACCGTGCTCGGCTTCGCTTCGTTCGGCGACTTTCGTCCGTTTGAAGGCTATCTGCACACGGTCGAGCATTCGGTGTATGTCGACAACACGGCGCGCCGCCGCGGGATCGGAGTGGCGCTGATTCAAGCGCTTTTCCCGCGTGCCGAAGAACTCGGCAAGCATGTGATGATCGCGGGCATCGAAGCCGGCAACCAGATTTCGATCGACCTGCATGCCAAGCTCGGCTTCGTCGAAACCGGCCGTTTGCCGCAAGTCGGCCGCAAGTTCGATCGCTGGCTCGATCTGGTGTTCATGCAGAGAATACTCGGCAGGAATCCGGCGTAAACCCCAGCAATTGCTGGTCAGTATTCGATTCCAGCCTTACGTTTGAAAATTAAACTCTTGCCGATCAGGCGTCTCGCTTCAAGTCGCCTTGGCGCGCTTGATCAGCGCTGAAAACAGTCGTGGCGCATATTGTTTGATCTTCACGAACATCGCTTCGCGCAGGCCGATCAGCACTTCCTCGCGATCGGCTTCGATCGCGCGCACGATCGCGGCGGCGCATTTCTCCGCAGACATGCCGCCGGTCTGGCCCTTGTCCATCTGCCCGTATTGGCCACCATCGGCAGTGATCGCGTTCACCGAAACCTGCGTCTTGATATAGCCGGGGCAGATCAAAGTGACCTTGATGCCATCGCGCCAAAGCTCCGCGCGCGCCGCGTCGTAGAAGCCGTGCAGCGCATGTTTGGCCGCGCAATAACCGGTGCGTCGCGGCGCACCGAATTTACCGACGACGCTGCTGATGACCACCAGATGTCCCGCGCGGCGCGCCAGCATCGACGGCAACAAGGCCTTGGTCAGCGCCACCGTCGCAAAGAAATCCAGTTCCATGATGCGACGGTACACCGCCATCTCGGTGTCCTTCAGAAAGCCGCGCTGCGAGATGCCCGCGTTGTTGACGAGCATATCGATCGGCCCGAAAAACTTCGCCGCTGCAGCAGCCGCATTGCTGGCATCGAAGTCGGTAAGATCCAGCGGAAGCAACGCAACCTTTTGCGGATCGGCACAAGCCGCGCGCACCCGCTCAAGCTCCGCTTCGCGGCGCGCGGACAACACCAGCTTCGCGCCGAGCCGGGAAGCCTGAATCGCAAGCGCCTCGCCAATACCGCTTGAAGCGCCGGTGATCCAGATGACTTTGCTTGCGAACTGAGTCATGAGAATTCTTGCTTTAGATCAAAACGAGCATCGGACGAATAGAATGCCTGTTAGCCATCAATCAGGTTGTTTGTGCAGCGCGTTGCCACAGGTCGGGCAATACGCATTTGTTGATGAGACAGCGTGGCCGTTGACACACTGGCGCTCTCGCAAGAGTTGGGGCGCGCGCAAAATGGAGTAGAGCGTAGCGAAAGCTCCCCCGTAAAAGACCATCCAATGGCCGGAGAAACCACGAATGGTTTCAGGTGTAACGGCCTTTGAAGCGTGGTTGTTTCCGCCGGCGGTCAAAATAAATAGAACGAAGTTGCAAACGGCATACGCGAAAAGCCCGTAAAGGGCATAGCGCATCCAAGGCGGAGATCCAGCTAGAACGACCTTCCAAAAGTCTTTTCGATTTATTCCTCTCGCCACGCGATTTGCCACCAACACTGTTGGCAACCACACAACGAAGATACCTGCGTGGAGCCCCATAACGAGTGATCCGCCGGGCGGCATTTTGCCTAGCAACCCGAAGATATGCGCTGCGACGCTTAAAACAAAGCCGGTAGCGGCCAGGACCATGAACGGAAGCAGCAAAGAGCTCATAGGCTCAGCGCCTAACGCGGCTTGACGAACTTCAACGTCATCCGGTCCGACTCGCCAATCGCCAGGTATTTCGCCCGATCCTGCTCGCCTTCACGCAGCACCGGCGGCAAAGTCCAGACGCCTTTCGGATAATTCTTCGTATCCTTCGGATTGTTGTTGATGTTGGAACTGGCGACGAATTTGAAGCCGGCGTTCTGCGCCAGCGCGATCACATAAGCCTCGGTGACGTAACCGCTTTGCTTCATCTCATCGATAGTTTCGCCGGACTTGCCGCGATGCTCGACGATGCCGAGCGTACCGCCGGGCTTGAGTGCTGCGAAGAACGCATTGAACGCCGCCTGCTCGTAATCGCCCGCGATCCAGTTGTGGACGTTGCGGAAACTCAGCACCATGTCTGCACTTTCGGCAGGTGCGATTTCGGTGCGCATCGGCGGCCGGAATTCGGTTAGCACCGGCTTGCCGAATCGTTCCGGATCGGACGTCAGCTTGGTCTTCAATTGCGCCACAGCCTGACGGGTTTCGTCGGACGCATCCGGCAGGCTTGCTGCCGGAGTTGCCGCGTAATAACGGCCGCCATCGCCGAGATACGGCGCCAGAATTTCCGTATACCAGCCAGTGCCCGGCCAAATTTCCACGACCGTCATATCCGGCTGGATGCCAAAGAATTCTAGCGTTTGCAGGGGATGGCGATAGCGATCGCGCAAACGATCCGCCTCCGGCCGGCTGGAACTTTCCACCGCCGCCTTGAGCCGTTCATGGGCCTCGACGGCAACTCTGTCGGCCTGCGTAACACCGCAAGCAAAGATTATTGCTACTACAAAATAACGCGCGTTTCTCAGGTTCATTCGCAAAGACTAACGTATTCGTCTCCAATCGCAAACGACCCGGAATATTCGAACGAGATTCAAGGCGGATGTCGGTGATCCGGCCGCTTCGACGTTTTATTTGCTGATGAATGAGCGGCGGATTTCGCACCTGAAATTATCGAGCAGAACGCCCGCTTGTTGATCCGGGTTAGCCTAGCCGGATGATGCGATGTTGAATGCGCCAGAGAGACGCCAAAGAAACAAATAAACATTAGGGACGCAAAAAAATGGGGATCGATAGCAGCAAACAGCAACGCTGGCAGCGCGTCGAGGCACTGTTCGACGAACTGTGGGATCAGGACGATTCCACGCGCGATGCGAAGCTGGCTGCGCTGGACGATCCGGCGCTGGTAGCCCAGGTGCGCGCGCTGCTCGATGCGACGCATTCCAGCGCTGATCTGTTCGATGCCGCCGTAGCGCCGCCAGCGAAGACCGCGGCGCCTCTGATGGCCGCGGGCTTGCGTATCGGCGTCTGGCAAATCGTCGAACTGATCGGCCAGGGCGGCATGGGCGAGGTCTATCGCGCCGAACGTGCGGATGGCCAGTTCCGCAAACCGGTGGCGTTGAAGCTCGCGCGCAGTGAAGCCAGGCTGCGGCCCGAACAGTTCGACAACGAGCGCCAGATTCTGGCGACGCTGGAACATCCGGGCATCGCGCGGCTGATCGATGGCGGTATCGACAGCGACGGCCGTGCCTACATGGTGATGGAACTGGTCGAAGGCGTGGATCTGCTGCGCCATTGTCACGAACACAGGCTTGATCTGTTCGCACGCCTCGCTCTGTTCGGTCAGGTCTGCGAAGTGGTCGCTTATGCGCATCTGCATCTGGTGCTGCATCGTGATCTCAAACCCGGCAACATCCTGGTGACTGACGAAGGCCAGGTGAAGCTGCTCGACTTCGGCATCGCCAAGCTGATCGAAAGCCACACCGCGCCAGATCCCCAGCAAACGCTGGCGCTGATGACGCCGGAATACGCCGCTCCAGAGCAACTCGAAGGCCGGCCAGCGACTACGGCCACCGACGTCTATGCGCTTGGCGTGCTGTTGTATCAACTGCTCGCCGGCGAGCCGCCGTGGAATTTGCGCGAACTGCCGATGCCCGCGGCGCTGCAGCGTTTGCTCAACAGCGATCCCAAGCCGCTGGCAACGGCCGCGTTCGATAACGCAGAGGCACCTGTGCCCGCGCGTCTACTGCGCGGTGATCTCGAAGCCATCGTCGGCAAGTCGCTGCGGCGGGAACCGGAGGCGCGCTACCCTTCCGCCAGCGCGCTCTGGGCAGATTTGCAGCGCCATTTGGAGCATCGGCCGGTACTGGCCCGTGGCGGCGCGCGAAGCTATCGGGTGCGACGCTTCCTGCGCCGTTACCGCGTGCTGGTCGCGGCAACCGCGGCGGTATTCGTGGTGCTGATCGCGGGACTTGGCAGCACACTCTGGCAGGCGCACCGCGCAGAGCAGCAGCGCAATCTGTTCGAGGCCGAGAACGCGCGCTCAAAGGCTGTGGTCGATTATCTTTCGGTGCTGCTCGCAGCCGCTGGCAAGAACGACAGCGGCGCGCCGGAGACGGTGCGGACCATCCTCGAACGCGGCGCGAAGAATCTCGATCAGCAATTCGCCGACCGCCCCGCTGACTACGCGCGCATCGTCGAATTCCTCGGCGAGTTGTACGCCTCGATCGACGACGAGAACAGTGCGGTGAGCTTGCAGCAGACCTTCATCGATTCGCCAGCCGCGGCCGCAACTCCTGCGAGTGCGGCTGAAATCCGCTTGCTGCTGGCGCAGTCGCGTCTGCGCCAGGGCGACCGCGCTGCGGCCGCGACAATCCTCGCGCCCGCGCAAACCTTCTGGGCCGCACATCCGGCGCAGTATCGCGGCAAGCTCGCACGCAGCCGTATCGTCGAGGGCCAGATCGCCAAGGCAGATGGCAACTTGTCCGCTGCGATTGCGATCCTGCGGCGTGGCCGTGCCGAGATCGAAGGCGCAGCCGGCGCGGTGCCGGAAGATGCCAGCAATCTCGACAACAGCCTCGCGCTCGCGCTGATGCAGACCGGCGAATACGACGAGGCCGATCAACTGATCCGCAAAGTACGCGCATTCCGCGAATCCGAGGGACGCATCAGCGACAACCTGCTGACTGCGATCCAGAACCAGGGCGCGATCGCCCTCGCCCGCGGCGATGCTGTGCAAGCCGAGGCGCTGCTGCGCGAGTCGATCGACCAGCGCCGCCGCAGCTTCGGCCCTTCCGGTGCGATGGCCGCAGCCGAACTCAGCCTGGCCAAAGCACTGCTGCGCGAGAACCAGCCGCAACCGGCGCTGGACGTACTCGACGAAGCGCGGCCGATCGCGGTGCAGTTCACCGGGCCGCAAAGCCCGATCGTGCTCGGCGTCGATCTCGCGAGCGCCGAAGCGCAGATCAGCCTTGGCCACGACGCACTGGCGCAGGCACGGCTCGATGTCGCACGCCCGCTGATCGAAACGAAGTTCGGCACGCAGCATCCGCTCTATGCATCAGCAATAATTCTCGACGCACGCCTGCAACTGCACGCCGGCTATATCGATGTTGCACGACAGCGCGCCGAGCAGGCTGCGGCGATCCTCGACAAAGCCGGTGTCGCCGGCCGTCAACAGCAACCCGCGCTGCAAGCGCTACAGGCTGAACTCGGTAAAGCCGGAACCTAGATTGTTGTGCTGACGACTGCTTTGAAGACTGTGCTCAAAGCCAGCGATCATCACCGACATCAACAAAAACTGGGTTTCAGAGACAGTGCATTCGTCACTCACATTTATTGATGAGTCCCGGAACATGGAATGCCGCGCACATTGCGCTGCCAGGCTGCAGGCAGGTGGCGAGATCGGGCGACTTCGGATCAGCGGACAAGCTCTCGACCTTGCAGTGCAGATCGGTCAGCACGGCTCCGGCGCAAACACGACGTTGCGCCACGGGTGGCTTGACGCTGCTTTCAGGGTTGGTCGGCAGCATGTCTGGCGAAGCGTTGCCGATTACGCAGGCCGCATCCGCCGCGTCCGATATCTGCTGGCCGAAGTCGCCCAGCGCGTTGCTCAGCGCGCCCGCCATTGCTGAGTCCTGCTCCATCTGGCAAGCGAGCGATTTCGGATCTTGCGTGCAGGGATCGTTGCCCGTATTCGAGTTCGCCGCCTGAGCGGGCGGCAGCGATGCGGCCGATATCGGCAATTTCTGGCATTGATGAACATCTCCCTGCAAACGCAATTCCTCGCAGACGAACATGCCGCGCCAGTAAGGGCAGGCCCATGTCGAAGTCGCGTCATTAGCGGCGAGCGCTGTGCGCGTACAGCCGTAAATCCTCAACACTTCGTCGCTGAAACTCACGATGTAGGCACCGGCTGGAAGATGCCTGGTTTGCATCTGCATCAGCGGACCTCGATTCATCTGCAGCGGCTGATTCGGTTGTGCGGTTTCATAACGCGGGGTCATCGCCGGCGAAGGCGCTGGCGTTTGCGCAGCTTGCGAACGCATCGGGCCAATCGATGCTGGCGGCTGATTTTGCGCATGCGCGGGATTCGACATCGACGCGAATGCACACGTTAGCGCTATCGCCGCCGTCAGCGCAAAAAGCCTTGTTCGCTGCCAGCCACGCGATGTCTGCACGGTGTTATGGATCGATGATTGATTGGCCAACGACTTGGATGTGTTCACTGCAAGACTCCGGTGAGGTCGCAAATAACGTCAGATCGAAACGCGGCGCGGCCTCAATAAAGGCTTGCTGAGCTTTCGCGCCAGTTCCCGATCGCTGCCCGATATCTGGATAAACGCGAAGCCGCCGTAAAAGCCGACATCAGCATTTCGCACCCGTAAGCGGAAGCCGCATGTCGGAACTCGCCTGGCTTTGCCGTTCTTGTGAGTAATGCCGGCATTGCGCCGGCATTCCACGGAGACGAACATGACCCGATTTCGCAGATGCGCAAGCCAGCTTGCAACCATCACCCTGCTACTGCCTGCGCTCGCCAGCAGTCTTGCCGCTGCTCAGCCACGAACAATGTCCGCGCCGCAGCCGCAGCACGCGCCGGTATTCGCGTTTGATGGCCCGGTGCAGACGCCGCTGGCGCACGCAAAGGGTCCCATGATGGTGCAGAAGCCGGCCTTGAAGCTGCCGCCATTCCTGTCGCCTCCGGCCAAGCAGGCCTTGATGGCGTCGGTCAATCTGCCAGGCAATGCAGGCGCGCCGCCCTTGCAGATCGGCTTCGGTGATGCGCTCAACTCACCGATCGTCACGGTGTTTACGACGGCGGCTGACATCCTACAGACCGGCAACGGCGGCAACAGTCATAACTCGGCGATGCTGAAGGGTGAGCCGTTTTCGTATGTCGAACTGGAGTTGTACTTCAACGCCAACAACCCCAACATACCGATGCCGCATGCAGTGATTCTCGACTGCTCGGTGACCGACGCGGGCACTCCCGTCGTTGTCACCGCAGAAGTACACGCCGGCACACCCTACGGAAATCAGCCCAGCGACCTGCCGCTTCTGGGTACATTGCAAACACCGCTGCCGGGGAACTCCGCACCAGTAAGCGTTGCCGGGATCCTGCAGCCGACCCCGAAGCAGTCCTCGGCGACCGTTGTGCTCAAAGGCAACGGCAACTGGTGGTACAACGGCTGTCAGTTGACGCCGGTGAATTAGGCGTTCGATTGGATCAATGCGAGTAGCACATGCCGATAAACATTTGGCTGGTGACGCTGCCGTTGCTTGCATTGACGATGACTGCACAAGGCGCAGTGATTCCGCAAAACACCTCGCTGGCCACGCAGCTGAAGGTGCTAAAGATGATCGGCTGCGAGCCCGTACCGGAAATTTCCTCCGCAGCGGACGAGGAGCTTCAGTGCGGCAGCGATCGTGCATTTTTCCTCTGTTCACAGATGCAGGCACGCGATGCGCGTCTGAATTGCGCGATCGACGAAGCGTCATCGAAAGTGGATTGGTCGCACAACGATGCTGCGGCGTTGATCGCCAGCCCGGCCTTCGCCGCCGCCGTGCAAGCCGAACCCTGCGTGGCGTGGTTTTATCCGGAAGCCGGCAAAGCAAAGCAGCAGTACGGGCAACGCTGTGCGGCAAGCCTGCTGCAAACTTTGCAGTGCCAGATGGACCTAAGGCCGTCGTCGCAAAGCTTGCCTTCGGCCGCGTGTCCAGCCTCGGCACAACTCGCTTGCGAGGCGCTGCGTTCCGCCGGCTATGTCGCCGCCTGCGCGGCACCGTATCCCTAACAATCAGGCCATGAAGCCACCAACTTTCGCGGCGCGCGTCTCGCTGATCACCGGCATGCTGATAATCGTCTTCGGCGCGGCCTTCGGCGGCGTTGCTTCAAATGCCATTCAGCGCGCGCGTCATACGCTCGAAGCGCCAGCTCATTCGATGCAGATGCCAGCTTTTGCTGGTGATTCAGCCACCTTCGCTTACTGGCTGCCCGCATCGATTTTCGGTGCGCTTGGCCTGCTGTTAGCTGGCATCGGCACATTCACGATGATTCGCGGATTCCGCCAGTTGACCGATCGTCGCTGGCTCGCCGAGCACGGCGTTCGCATCGTCGCCGGTAGTTTGACGGTGGAGCGGACCATGATCGGCACTACCAGCAATCTGCCGAGTGCGCGGCCGTATGTGATCGTGGCCTGCTGGCGTAATCCGCGTGACGGCAAGCAATGGCGCTTCGTCAGCGATCCGATGCTGATCGATCCTCAAGCATCGCTGGCACAGCGGCAGACGGTCGGTGTACTGATAGATGCGAATGATCCGGGCCGCTACTGGCTCGACACCGGTTTCCTGCCGCCCGCGCCAGCGATGCTCAGAGGGGCCTGAGTTCCTGATACAGCCAGGCCTTGGCCTTGACCCAGTCGCGCTCGATCGTGCGGCTGGTCACTTCCAGCGCCTGCGCGGTTTCCGCTTCGGTGTAGCCGGCGAAGAAGCGGCATTCCACCACTTGCGCCAGCCGCGGGCTGAGATCGCCGAGTTTCTGCAAGGCATCGTCGATGTTGACGATGATGTCGTCAGACATCTGCGCCAGATTGCCGATGTGCTCGTCTTCCAGTTCCAGTGGATGCACGCCCTCGCCGCGCTTCAAGGTGAGCCGCGCACGCGCCGCATCCACCAGCACCTGCCGCATGGCTGTGGCTGCCGCACGCATGAAATGCATGCGATCGTTCCAGACGCCGCCGCGATGCAGCTTCAGATAGGCCTCGTGGATCAGCGCCGTGGTCTGCAAGGTCGGCGGCGAACCCACCCGCACGCGCTCGCGGTGCGCGAGGCGTTTCAGATCCGAATAAAGTTCGGTGACGAGCTTCGAGGAGTTTGCCGGGGCGTCGGCCAAACCCTGCTCAGCGCGATTGTCCTCGATCATCATCGTCTTTACTTTCCCATATCCATTTCGACCGGCAGCAACGCTGATTTGCATGATGCCCCCACTCCGGCCTTGCCTGCCGGCACTTGCTGACATCTCAAGTCTGAATGCCGCACGCTCAACGCGCGCTGACGCCCAGCGCCGGAAGCTTAAGCTGCGTGAGGTATTCGCACCAGCCAGTGCAGGTGTGGTTAAAGCCCACAACATCTATCGCTATATCGGTTCCCGTAAGCCTTCAAAGATGCCGGCCGGTCACACTGGCGATTAACCTGCACATCGCAGGCGGTTATCCTCTTGACCGCGCTTAGTGTCCCGCTTGATCGAGGGCGATGTGCAGGCACATCGAGGTTGATCTGTCCTCACATCGCAGGCACTTTGCATGCACATCGCGGGCGACTTGCGGGCAGATCGGCGGCACAATACCCGCGCAATCCACTCTTCCGGCCAGCGGGGCGGGCTTGGCCGGGCAGTGAACCGCGCGGGGAGCGATGGTCTGGCCGGCGCAATCGACCTCTGGAATTCATCTTCATCATGAACCAACCGCTGGAGATTCACTGGCGCTGGCTGGGCTGGTCGGCGCTATCGCTCGATCGGCTTTACGCGCTGCTGCGGCTGCGTACCCAGGTTTTCGTGGTGGAACAGCAGTGCGTGTTCCAGGACATGGACGGGCTGGATGCGGCGAGTGTGCATCTGTGCGGCTTCAACGCGTTGGATGAACTGCTGGCGTATGCGCGCGTGCTGCCGCCGGGCCTGAAGTACGCCGAGGCTTCGATCGGCCGTGTGCTGGTGCCGGAATCGCTGCGCGGGCTGGGGCTGGGCCAGCGGCTGATGCGCGAAGCACTCGATGGCACGATGCAGCGCTTCCCCAAGGCGCCGATCCGTATCGGCGCGCAGCAGCGGTTGGAGCGGTTCTATCAGGCCTTCGGGTTCGTCACTCTTGGCGAGCCGTATCTGGAAGATGGCATCTGGCATGTGGAGATGCTGCGCGGCGCTACATCCGACTAAAACCCATCAGTGACGCGAACTCATCTGATCACGGAGGCGGCGATATACTGACCGCCGCTCTCCCGCGCCCTAATTGAAGCCCACGCACGCCTTGTACGCCGCTTATTTCAATCTCCGCGAGCCGCCGTTTTCGATCGCGCCGGACCCGAGTTTCCTGTACCTGAGCGCGGGCCATCAGGAGGCGCTCGGGCACCTGTTATACGGCACCGGGCAATACGGCGGCTTTGTGCAGCTGACTGGCGAAGTGGGCACCGGCAAAACCACTATCGTGCGTTCGCTGCTGGCGCAGAAGCTGGACGATGTGGATGTGGCGATGATCCACAACCCGCGGCAGAACGAGCTGGAGTTCGTGGCCTCGATCTGCGATGAACTCGGCGTGAAGTACCCGCAGGCGGCGACGTCGATCAAGACGCTGGTGGATGCGCTGAATGAGCATCTGCTGAAGGTCCACGCCGCTGGCCGGCGCACGGTGCTGATCATCGATGAAGCGCAGAACCTCGCGCCGGGCGTGCTCGAACAGGTGCGGCTGCTAACCAATCTGGAAACGGACAAAGAGAAGCTGCTGCGCATCATGCTGGTGGGGCAGCCGGAACTGGCGACGCTGCTGGAACGTGCGGACCTGCGTCAGCTGGCGAGCCGCATCACCGCGCGTGCGCGCCTTTCACCACTGCTGGCTTCGGATACGGAACGCTATATCGTGCATCGTCTGCGCGTCGCCAACGGTGCGGCCGATCTGTTCACGCATGCGGCGATCCGCCGTGTGCATCAATACACGCAGGGCATTCCGCGCTTGATCAACATCGTCTGCGATCGCGCCCTGCTCGGCGCTTACGCGCGCGGCCTGCGCACGGTGACGCCGGAAGTGGTGAACCAGGCTGCGGCCGAAGCGCTTGGCCTCGAACAGCGCAAGCCGAGTTGGCAGCGCAAGCTGCTGCAACTGCTGCCGCGCCGCCTGCCTTTGCTCTATGTGGAAGCCGCATTGGCGATTGCGACCTTGATCGTGGCCGGTGTGATTGCGCTGGAACTGCTGGGCCACAAACCAAAAGCTGCGCCGGCAGCGGTGCCGAATGCGGCATCGCCCGAGTCTGCTGAATCCGTGAGTCCGGCGGCGTCTGCTTCCAGTGCTGCGGCCGTTTCTGCTGGAAGTTCATCAGCAATTCCCACAGCCAGCACCTCATCCACGCCCGAGCCGAAAGCTGTGGCGACGAATGCTGCGATCAATGCCGCGTCTGCGCTTTCGAAGACGCCGGTAGATGTCGATATCGGCGCCTTGCGTGCGACCGCGCAACCGCTGCCAGTGGTGATGTCGCGGCTGATCGGTTTGTGGGACGACACGCTGCACATCAATCGCGGCGATAACGTCTGCCGCGCGCTGGCCGACAGCAAGCTCGGCTGCTATCGCGCGGAAGGCGACTGGGACACGCTGGCGGCGATCAATCGGCCCGCCATTCTCACGCTGCAATGGCCCGAAGGGCCGGAGCAATACGTGCTGCTGCGCGGGCTCGACGATGGCCATGCGGTGCTGGAAACCGCGAATGGTCCGCTGCGGCTGGCGATCGCGGAAATCGGCAACCTGTGGACTGGCGAATATTTGCTGCTATGGCGCAAGGAAATCGACGACCTCGTGATCGCGCCGAAATCCCGCAACGAAAACGTGCGCTGGCTGCGCATGCGGCTGGCGCAGGTGAAGGGTGAAAAGCTGACGCCGCCAGTGTCGGATCGCTTCGATCGCGGGCTGGTCGAAGCAGTCCGGCAGTTCCAGACTGCGCATGGACTCAGCGGCACCGGCAATGTCGGCGTGCGCACGCTGATGGTGCTGGCCGATCTCGATCGCGCCGTCGGCACGCCCACGTTGAACGTCAGCAGCGCAGGCGCGCCACCGTGAGCTACATTCTGGAAGCGCTGAAACGCGCCGAACGCGAACGCCGCGCAGGCAGCAATTCGCTGCTCGACGAAACGCCCGGTGCGAGCAGCGCCGCAACCATACCAGCCTGGCAACGCTGGATCATGCCGGCGGCGATCTTCGCGCTGGCAGCAGCGATCGTGGCGTATCTCATCTTCGGCGGGCATCGGGAACGCGCGCCAGAACTGCCGCCCGCGATCGTTGTGGCTGCGCCAGCACCGGCCACGGCCACGACTGCATCGAAGCCGGTTCCGGCAAGCAGCCCTGAAGCGCCTGCACCTCTTCCGCGAGTCAAAGCCGAACCACCACCGGAACCCAGCACTGCTGCGATCGAAGACGACGGCCGCATCTCCAGCCTGAAAGATCTCGACGACAAACCCACGCCGACATCACCCGCGGCACCGATCAACGATGAAAGCGAAGATGCCGAATCTGCAGCCGCTACACGCGCCGGTAAGATCCGTGAGAAGTCACGCGCAAGCGCGATCACCGATGACTACGCGGCAATTCCACGCAACCCTGCCGATGATGCCCAGCCTTCAGGCTCATCAAATGGCTCATCGAACGCCGAAGCCTCACGACCCGAGAGCGCACCCGCCGCTGCATCCACCCAGAACCTGCGCGAAATGCCGGACGATTTCCGCGCTGGCTTCCCCGCGATCACCGTCGATGTGCATGCCTACAGCGACGATCCCGCGCAGCGCTTCGTGCTGATCGGCGGCAAGCGCTACCACGAAGGCGACACGCTACCGCAAGGCCCACACATCTTCGGCATCGTGCCCGAAGGTATCGTCTTCGACTGGCAGGGCCAGCGGGTTTTGTATGCGATGAATCGGTGAGTACGTTCTACTCAAGCCTGACTGCCTGAAGCGGCGTTAAGCCCCGACTGCCTCCGGCAAACTCACCAGTTCTGCCACCGCCGCCTCCAGCCGCTTCAAGGCTTCGGCGATATCGGCTTCCGGAATTATCAGCGAGGGCGCCAGACGCAGCACGTCGGGGCCGGCGACCAGCGTCCAGACGCCGTGGCGCAGGCCGGCGTTCACCACATCCTTCGAGCGACCTTTCCAGGCGGCGCTCATCGGCGCGCCAATCAACAGACCCAGGCCACGCGCGGGATCGAAAATACCATAGCGCTTGCCAATAGCGTTGAGGCCGTTCTTGATCAACGTAGAGCGCGCTTCGACGCCACTCAAAACGGCCGGATCGTTGACCAGATCATGTACCGCCTCAGCCACTGCGCAGGCCAGCGGATTGCCGCCGTAGGTTGAGCCGTGCGTGCCGAACGCGAGCACGTCCGCGGCTTTTTGCGTGGCCAGCATCGCGCCGATCGGGAAGCCGCCGCCGAGACCTTTGGCGCTGGTCAACACGTCCGGCGTGACGCCGTAATTCATGTAGGCGTAAAGCTTGCCGCTGCGGCCCATGCCGCATTGCACTTCGTCGAAAATCAGCAGCGCTTTGTGTTCATCGCAAAGCTTGCGTGCGCCTTCGATGAAGGCCTGCGTTGCCGGCAGAATGCCGCCCTCGCCCTGCACCGGTTCCAGCACGACGGCACAGGTGCGATCGGAAACGGCGTTCTTCAATGCGGCGAGATCGTTGAACGGCAGATGTGTGATGGCGGCCGGAATCGGCTCGAAACCCTGCGTATATTTGGCTTGACCGCCGACGCTGACAGTGAACAAGGTGCGGCCATGGAAGGCGTTGTAGAACGAGATGATTTCGTGCTTGGCCGGGTTGATCGTGTTGCCGTAGCGGCGCGCGAGCTTGAACGCGGCTTCGTTGGCCTCCGCGCCGGAATTGCAGAAGAACGCGCGGTCGGCGAACGTCGATGCGACCAGCTTTTTTGCCAGTCGCAATGCGGGTTCGTTGGTCATCACGTTCGACACATGCCAGAGTTTGCCGGCCTGCTCGCTGATCGCGGCCACCAACTTGGGATGGCAATGGCCGAGCGCGGTAACCGCAATGCCGCCGGCCAGATCGATGTATTCGTGGCCGAGACTATCCCAGATGCGGCTGCCCAGCCCGCGCACCGGCACGATCTCGGCCGGCGAATAATTGGGAACCATGACCTCGTTGAAGGTCGCGCGGGTGACGTTCATTTCTCAACCTCGGCGGCTTGCTTGACCGCCCGTTCGCAAAAAAACGCGGCGAAATTGCGGCGTTTCCAGCGATGCAAGCCGTGAATTTTAAGTGGCGGCAGCGTGTAAGTAAAACGCTGCCGATGCATCAACAACGGTGATTAACGGCCGCCGCTAAAGCCCGCGATCAGTGTCCGCGCAAAAACAGCCGGTCGAGTTCATTGGCGCCGATTTGTACCCAGGTCGGTCGGCCGTGGTTGCACTGGCCGGCGAGATCGGTGCGTTCCATATCGCGCAGCAGCGCGTCCATTTCCGGCAGCGTCATCTTGCGATGCGCCTTGATCGCGGCACGGCAGGCCATGTCGGCCAGCACGCGATGTTGTGCGTCGAGCGCTTCGTCGAAATGGCCGAGGCCATCGGTGTCGTCTCGCGCAAGACTTTGTAGCAGCGCATCGAGATCGGCCCTTGCCAGCAACGGCGGCACGGCGCGCACGCGCACGCTTTCGGGGCCGGCGCGATCGATCGTCAATCCCAGTTGCGACAACTGCGCGGACTGCGCTTCCAGATGATCCGCACCGGCTTCGCCGACGTTCACCATTTGCGGCATCAGCAGGCTTTGCGAGGCAACGCCGCCGCGCGCCATATCCGTTTTGAAGCGCTCGTAAATTACGCGCTCATGCGCGGCGTGCGCATCGACGATAACTAGTCCGAGCGCGTTTTCGGCGAGGATGAAAATGCCATGCAATTGTGCGATCGCGCGGCCGAGCGGTTCTGAATCGGCATCTATCGTTTGAGTTGTTGAGGCACTGTCCGTGGATTCCGAAACCGTCTTCGCGCGTTGCGAAATTTCGCCATACAACGGCCATGCGCTTGACGCCAGGCTCGGCGCGGATTCGCGTACTTCATCGTAAACATTGGTATTGGGAGCCATTCGATACGCGAATGGCGTTTGCCGTGGAGTGTTATCAAACGACTCTCGGAAGGATTCTCCGATCGGCACGCGATGATGCAGCGCTGGCTGCGGCCGCACCTGGCGCAGCAGTTGATGCACGCAACCGAGCAGGAAATCGTGCACCTGCGACGAACGTCGAAAACGCACTTCGCTCTTGGCCGGATGCACATTCACATCGACGCCTGCGGGGTCGAGTTCCAGATACAACACGAACGCCGGATGGCGCGTGCTGTGCAGCGCATCCGCATACGCGCGGCGCAGCGCGTGGCCGAGCAGTTTGTCGCGCACCATGCGGCCGTTGACGTAGAGATACTGAAAATCCGGCTGCGAGCGCGCGAAGCTCGGCAGCGCAGCCCAGCCCCATAATCGCAGATCGCCATCGATGAATGGGCGGGTTTCATCGAGCGGCACCGCATTCGCCAGAAATTCCTTGCCGAGCACGGCGGCGATGCGCGACGCGCGGGCATCACTTTCGGAAACCACGTTTTGTGATCCCGCATTTTGCTCAGCCGCATTCAAGTCGAGGCTGTGACGGCCGTTGTGTTTCAGCGAAATTTGCAGATCGAAACGCGATAACGCCAAACGCCGCACGAGCTGTTCGATATGCCGCAATTCAGTGGATTCCGCACGCATGAATTTGCGCCGCGCGGGCGTGTTGAAAAACAGATCGCGCACTTCGATGGTAGTGCCCGGCGGATGCGCCATCGCTTTCGGCAACGCGCCATCGATCAGGCCTGCACCGGTGACGCTCCAGCCGTGCGCATCCTCGGAAGTGCGGGATGTCAACGCAAAACGCGATACCGCGGCGATGCTGGGCAAGGCCTCGCCGCGAAAGCCGAAACTGGCGACCCGTTCGAGATCGTCCAGGCTGGCGATCTTGCTGGTGGCGTGCCGCTGCAAGGCTAGCGCAAGCTGATCGCGTGCAATACCGGCACCATCGTCGCGCACGCGCATCAAGCCTAGACCGCCCTGTTCGACTTCGATTTCGATGCGCCGCGCGCCGGCATCGAGACTGTTCTCGACCAGTTCCTTGATGACCGCCGCGGGTCGTTCGACCACTTCACCAGCGGCGATCTGGTTGATCAACTGCTCGGGCAGAATCTGGATGCTCACGCGCGACGAATCCAGCGATGGCAGGCAGACCGGTTATCGAGGCGCCGGCTATCGAGGCAGTGGTTATCGAAATCCGCGCGGAAGATCACCGCAAATCCTGATGAAAATGATCGGCCAAGGATACAAGGCTGGCGTCACAAAATCCGCGGAAGCCCGCGCGACCGGCCAGTCGTAACGCAGATACCGAACGGCTTGCTACCGATTCAGACTCACAGGAATCGCGCGGCCGCGACCGGTGTTGTTGGCGCTGACATGGCTGACTTCGTGCTCGGCATGAACCACCTGCTGCAACGGCCGGTAGCGCGAGAAATATCCGCGCACGCCTTCAAAAATCGACAGCGCCAGCTTGTCCTGATACTCGCTGTTGCCGAGATGTTTTTCTTCGACCGGATTGCTGATGAATGCGGTTTCGACCAGCACCGAAGGAATGTCCGGCGACTTCAAAACCATAAAGCCCGCCTGCTGCACCACCGGCTTCTGCAGTTCGTTGACCTTTTCCAGCGAACTCAGCATGCGGGTGCCGAGATCGAAGCTCGCGTCCATCGTTGCCGACTGCGAAATATCGATCAGCACCGCAGCGAGATCGGCGTCCTTGTCGTGCAGCTTTACACCACCGACCAGATCGGCGGCGTTTTCACTGCTGGCGATCCAGCGCGCCTGCTCGGTCGATGCGCCGTGATCCGACAGCACATAAACCGCCGTACCGCGCATCTCCCGATCCTTGTAGGCATTGGCATGGATCGAGACGAAAAGATCCGCCTGCGCCTCGCGTGCCTTGACGGTACGCTCGCGCAAGCCGACGTAGTAATCGCCATCGCGCGTCATCACAGCGCGCATGCCGGGTTGCGCGTTGATTTGCGCCGCGAGCCGCCGCGCAATCGCAAGCGTCACATCCTTTTCGAGCAGACCATTAGGCCCATGCGCGCCCGGATCTTCGCCGCCATGACCGGCATCGATCGCCACCACGATCTGCTTATTGGTCAACTGCAATTTGTCGTTCAAGCTGGACGGCGGCGGCGCGATCGTCACCTGCGTGACTTGCGCTGCAACATCGGCAGCTTTCGGTGCCGGTGCGACCGGCGCGTTTTTCAACACCGTGGCGCTGGTGCCTTTCTGGCCGGACGCCACAGCCGCCGTAGCCGGCGCAGGCTCGGCAGCGACCACGGCTTGAACCGGCGCGGGTGCGGCAGCGGAGTTCGCAAGCGCATCGTCTTTTGGAAACAGATCGAAAATCAGTCGATAGCCAAAACCTTCGCTCGGCGCGAGACCGAAACTTTTCGGCGACACCGGCGCGTTGAGATCGATGACGACGCGCAGGCCGTTTTCATGCGGGCCGGTGCGAACGTCTTTCACAAAACCCTTGCTGGCGGGATCGATCTGCAAAGCCGCAGCACGATGGGCGTTGTCGATATCGATCACCAGACGATCGGGATTGGCCAGCGTGAAAACCTTGTAAGTTGATTCCGCATCGAGGTCGAGCACCGTACGGGTGCTGTCCACACCTTCGAGCACGCGCAGGTCGCGCAGTTCCGACGCCGATGCGGCGACCGAACCTAGCAAGAAGATGAGACTGCCCAAAACCGAGCGTTTCCCGCGCATGACACCCCCAAACGGGATTTCAATGTTTGAAGATAACGTCCCGCGAGGAAAACATCAAGCCCTTGTGCGCAGTCACTTTCTTTTTTCTAATCAATTGGTCGGACCTGCAACTTAATGTGATTTATACACCATGTTGCGCCAGCTCGAAGATCGGTGCAATCAAGCTGAAATAGAACTCGTTTGGCAGATCAAGGCTGATGCGCCGGCCACTGCCATCGATTTTCAGATGCACCACGATGTCCGGCGCTGGCAATAGGTTGCCGCCACGCTCGGGCCATTCCACCAGCCAGCCGCCGACTTGCGGCGGCGTGTCGGCGAGCCCGAGCTGCGCCAGTTCGTCGGGGTCGTTGAGCCGGTAAAGATCCAGATGCAGCAAACTTTGACCATCGATGTCGTAAGGCTCGATCAGCGTGTACGTCGGACTACGGATCGTGCCTTGTACGCCGAGCGCGCGCAGCCAGGCACGCACCAGCGTAGTTTTACCGGCGCCTAAATCACCGTGTAGAAAAACTACCCAGCCGCGATGCTCGCACAGCGCGCTGGCAAGACGAGCGCCAAGCGCTTCGGTTGCGGCGGCATCCGCCAGCGACAACGGCCCCAGGGTTTTACACGCGCTTTCGCGCTGGGTTTGGCTGGGGATTTGGCCTGCGGCCGGACTTGGATTCTGCATGAATGCGGGCATCAGGGATTGACGACCGCGCGCAGTTGCTCGATCAAATCCGTCGCTTGCAGTCCGCGCTCGCCATGCATGGCCGCGCGATCGCCCGCCAACGCATGCGCCAGAACGCCGGCACCAGCCGCGTCTTCGAGCGAAAGCCCCTGCGCGACGAAAGCCGCGATGATGCCGGTAAGCGCATCGCCCATGCCACCCACGCCCATGCCGGGATTGCCGAAAGGACACAGCTGCAACTGCTCGCCGACGATCAATGAGCCGGCGCCTTTCAATACCGCAACACCGCCATAGCGCTGACGCAAGGCCTGCGCCGCGGTGATTCGATCGGCTTGGACCTGCGGCGTTTTCAGGCCGAGCAAACGCGCCGCCTCGCCCGGATGCGGCGTGATGATCCGCTGCACCTTGGGTTGTACATCAGCCTGCGGCTGCTGCGCGATCAGATTCAGCGCATCCGCATCTGCTACCTGCGGCTTGCCCGACGCCATTACCGCCGCCAGCAGCGCACGCGCCCAATCGGTTTGACCCAGGCCTGGGCCGATCGCCACCACCGTCGCGCGTTCGAGCAGAGCTTGCAGCTCATCCGCGCGCGCTACGCCGTGGCACATCAATTCCGGTTGTGCTGCGTTTAACAGCGCCGCGTGCGAAGCGCGCGTGGCAATGGAAACCAGCCCGGCGCCAGCGCGCATGGCCGCGCGCGCGCAGAGCAGCACCGCACCCGGCGTGCCGTGATCGCCACCGATCAACAGCACGTGGCCGCTGTCGCCCTTATGTGCGGTGCGTTTGCGCGCCGGCAGATAACGATTTAGATCAGCGTGCTGTTGCAGCCGGCCAACACTGGCCAAGCGCGCGTAAATTTCCATCGGCATCTGAAGATCATCGAACACCACACATCCGCAAAGTGCCGCACCCTGCCCGGTATAAAGCCCCGGCTTGTTGCCGATGAAGGTGATGGTGACATCCGCCTGCACGGCTGCGCCGAGCACCGTACCGCTATCGGATTGCAAGCCGGAGGGCACATCGATCGCCAGCACGCCGCTGCCGGAATCGCCTGCGCGATTGATAGCCTGGATCGCTTGCAGGGCAGCGGCATCCGGCGCGCGCGTCAAGCCGGTGCCGAACAAGGCATCGACGATCACGTCACCAGATTTAACGTCATACGGAAACGAATCAGCGATAGCGCCGCCGGATGCAATCCAGCCCTCGCGGGTGGTGCGCGCATCGCCCTTGACTTGATGCGGCATCGGCTCCAGCACGATCGCCGCAACACCCTGCTGACGCGCAAGCCTTGCGACTTCGTAGCCATCGCCGCCGTTATTGCCGGGGCCGCAGACGACGATGACGCGGCGCACATCAGGCCAACGAATCAGCAAGGTTTTCCAAGCCGAAAGTGCTGCGCGGCACATCAAGACATGCCCGGGAATGCGGCCATCCTGAACCGCTATCCGATCGAGCTCGCGCACCGCCGCAGCCAGATACAAGCGCTGCGAAAGCTCTGGCGCAGAGGCAACAGACGATTGCGCAGACGAGTTGCGAGTCAACGAAGTCATCGTTGCAGTATAGAGGCAGCGCAGTTCGGACCGGACCCATCCATCGCCCGGTCATTGGCTGAAAAAATTCCTGCTATGAAGCTCCGAAGCTGAAACTTATGGCGGCAGATTTTCCAGCCCTGGACAGACCACCGATGGACCTTCGTGCCTCAATACCCAGTAGCGCGTGCTCTTGAACGCTTCGAGTTGCTGCGGGTCGGTTTCGGTTGCGATCGCCTTGTTGATCAGGTCTTCAGCCTGCTCCGCGCATTGGCGATCGAGCAGCACGTACGCGAGATTATTGCGCGAGACATTGTCGTCCGGCGCCAAACGCAGCGCGACCACCCAGGCGTCGATCGAGCCGCGTAAATTCTTCTGTTGATAGCGCGCGTCTGCGAGTGATTTCCAGGCCAGCACATTTTCGGGCCAGCGTTCGGTCACTGCGGAATAAGCCCGCTCGGCCAGTTCGATCTGATTGTTTTTTTCGAGCGGACGGATTGCGGCAATCGCGCTCTGCGCATCGATCGTCGCCGGCAGTTTATCCGCCGGCAACAGCACCATCGCCCAATTGTTGCTGCCGCTCCAATTACTCACGAAATCGCTGAAGCTCGTGGTTTCACGCGCGTTGAGGCAGGAGCGCAACACCACTTTATCGTTCTTCGGATCGACCCCGACGACCACCGCGAAATGCCAGCGCGGGCCGAACAGCAAGCTGCTCGACAACAGCACCGCAACCGGATTTCCGGCCTCGACTTCGCGCACGACATCGGCTTCCGGATGCGGCGAACGCAGCACATACGGCACCAGTCCGCTGCTGCGTGCCGCGGTTAACGCTTCCGCCGACATCGGATCGTCCGGCGCAGCTTTGGCAAAAGCCTGATTCAACTCGCTGAGGTCGACCGCGACTTTTTGCGCGCCAACGACGGCGGCAATCGCGGCGACGGCGCACTGATCGTCGTCCTGCGGATAGAACGGCACCGAGGTCAGCTCGATCGCGCGATTTTTGATGCCTTCATCCGCCAGCTTGGGGCCGGACAAACTGGTGCAACCGGCGGCGACGAATGTGCCGACGATGGCGCAGGCGATCAGCAGCAGCGCGATCGCACGCGGCATTTCAGAGTGACGATTCATGCTTTTTCCAGTAATTACGGCTGCATACGCGACAACAGCGAGCGCGTCGAGCCATCGAGTTCAGCGCTGGACGGCTGATCCATCGCGCACAGCACCGACTGCGCCAGTTGCTTGCCGAGTTCCACACCCCATTGATCGAAAGCGTTGATGTTCCACAACACAGATTGCACGAAGGTACGGTGCTCATATAACGCCAGCAGGGCGCCAAGATGATAAGCATCGAGCCGCGGCAGCAGCAAGGTATTGCTCGGCCGGTTACCGCGGAATACGCGATGCGGAATCGCCGAATCCAGTGCATCGCCGCTGAAACCCTTGGCCTGCAATTCCGCCCGCACCGCGCCAGCATCCTTGCCGAGCATCAGCGCGGCGCTTTGCGCGAGGCAGTTGGCGATCAGCAAACGCTGTTGTTCCGGATGATCGTGATCGGCCGCGATCGGCAGCACGAAATCGACCGCGTGCGTGGCTGCGCCCTGATGCAGCATCTGGAAAAACGCATGCTGCGCATTGGTGCCGACATCGCCCCACAAGGCCGGCGTGGTGGCATAGTCGACCGGATGACCGTCACGATCGACCGACTTGCCGTTCGACTCCATTTCCAGCTGTTGCGCCCAGTTGACGAAGCGCTCCAGCCGCTGCGCATAAGGCGCGATAACCTGGCTGCCGGCTTCGAGAAAATTGTTGTTCCAGACCGCCAGGGCACCGAGCAGCACCGGTAAATTCTGCACTGGCGGCGCGCTGCTGAAATGCTGATCCATCGCCTGCGCGCCAGCGAGCAGTTCGCGGAACATCAGCGGTCCAAACGTCAGCAGGATCGGTAGCCCGACTGCGGACCACAGCGAATAACGACCGCCGACCCAATCCCAGAACTCGAACATATTGGCCGGCGCGATCCCGAATTCGCGCACCGCGTCCGCGTTGGTCGAGACTGCGACGAAATGCTGTGCGACCGAGGTTTCGCCCAGATGCGAAGTAAGCCAGTGCCGCGCAGTGCGCGCGTTGGCCATCGTTTCCTGCGTGGTGAAGGTTTTCGAGGCGATAATGAACAAAGTGCTGGCCGGTTTCAGATGCCGCAGCGTTGCGCTGATCTGCGAGCCATCGACATTGGCGACGAAATGCGCACGCGGCCCGCTGGCAAAAGGCGCGAGCGCTTCGCACACCATGCGCGGGCCGAGATCAGAACCGCCAATGCCGATGTTGACGATGTCGGTGATGCGGCTGCCGGTATCGCCGGTCCAGAGGCCGCTGCGCACCGCATCGGCAAACGCGCTCATGCGATCGAGCACGGCATGCACCTGCGGCACCACGTTCACGCCTTCGACAAAAATCTGCGCCTCGCGCGGCGCGCGCAAAGCGATATGCAGGGCCGCGCGCCGCTCGGTGGCGTTGATCAGCGCGCCGGAAAACATGCGCGCAATCCAGCTCTGCAATTGCTGCTGATCGACCAGCGCCATCAGCAATTCCAGCGTACGCGGATCGATGCGCTGCTTGGAATAATCGAGAAACAGACCCGCGGCTTCAGCCGAGTAAGTCTCTGCCCGCGCGGCATCCTGCGCGAACAAATCCCGCAGGCCGCGATCGCTCCAGCTGCGTGCGTGATCCAGCAAGGCACGCCAAGCCGGGCTTTGAGTCAGTTGGGACATCGAGTCTTAAAGTTAAACCCATTCAACGGCATCATGCCGTGCAAAACTCAAAAGCCCAAGCAGGCTCGGGCTTTTGGGTGTAACGCATTCGGTCTTATGAGACTCGCGCCGGCGCACATAGTTGCGCCGGCGATTCAAACGACGACGCCAGAATCTATCAAGCGGCCTGCACCGGAATCGTGTTGGCGGTGTGCGTCACGCGATTGGTCTGGTCGAGATATACCAGCTTGGGCTTGTGCAGCTTGGCTTCGCGCGCATCGACTTCGCAATAGCTGCAGATGATGATGCGATCACCAACACGCGCCTTATGCGCGGCCGCACCGTTCACCGAGATGATGCCGCTGCCATTTTCCGCGCGGATGGCGTAGGTGGTGAAGCGTTCGCCGTTGCCGACGTTATAGATCTGGATCTGTTCGTATTCGTGAATGCCGGCGAGGTCGAGCAGGCGGCCGTCGATCGCACAGGAGCCTTCATAATCAAGCTCTGAATGCGTTACGCAGGCGCGATGAAGTTTGCACTTGAGCATGGTCAGTTGCATGGCGAGTACCTCAATGACTTTGACGAAGAGCGGCCCAAAAAGACATACGCCCGGCATCTGAAAATTCAGGACATCGAGGGCGGCCCACTAAGACATACGCCCGCTTGCGACTCGCACCGGAAAAACCGATGGGTGCGCAGTCTAACCACGTTTTCGCTCCGCGCCAACCGGTTTTTTCTTAGCTTATAACCTGAGGTTGGAATTAACACTTGCAAGGTATTGGCCGAAACTGCGATTCGTGCGAAATCCAGCCGCAATTATTCGCAATCGACGATCAGATTATCGATCAGGCGCGTGCTGCCGAGGTGAGCCGCAGCGAGAATCACGAACTGCTTGAGGCTCGCTGCCGGCACGCTCAAGTCGGCCGCGCGCACCTCCAGATATTGTGGCCGGAAACCGAGCGCTTGAAGTTGCGACCGCGGTTCGGCGCAAAGCGTTTCAAAATCGCGGCTGCCGGCACGCAAACCGGCAGCGATTTTCTGCATTTCAATGTAAATCCGCGGCGCCAGCGCGCGCTCCTGCGCTTGCAGATATTGATTGCGCGAGCTCAGCGCCAAGCCGTCGATATCGCGCAGCGTCGCGCCCGCTTCGATGCGTACCGGCATTCCGAGATCGGCCACCATGCGGCGGATCACTGCCAGCTGCTGGTAATCCTTCTGGCCGAAAATGGCGACCGCGGGCTGCACCCGATTGAGCAGGATATTCACCACCGTGGCCACGCCGGCGAAATGGCCGGGGCGGAATTCCCCTTCGAGTACGGCATTCAGCGGGCCATCAATCTGCACCGAAGTTGCCGGCGGATATCCGCCCGGATACATATCCGAAATCGATGGCGCGAATAAAACGGCGGCACCCTCGGCGGCGATCAATTTGGCATCGGCATCGAGTGTGCGCGGATAACGATCGAAATCGTCGTGCGGCCCAAATTGCAGCGGATTGACGAATACGCTGACGACTACGCAAGGCGCGAGTTGCTGCGCGCGGCGAATCAGGCTGACATGCCCGGCGTGCAGGTTTCCCATCGTCGGCACCAGCGCTGTGGACTCACCGGCATTGCGCCGCGCAGCGAGCACGCAATCGAGTTCGGCGGTGCTGTGGACGATCTGCATCAGGGACAACTCACTGTTCTTCGGCGATGAGGCAATCGAGTATTTTCGAGGGTCATCCACACACTCGCACGAACTTCAGAAGCAATGTTCCGGCGCGGGATACGCTCCGCTTTTTACCTCGGAAACATAGGCGCGAATCGCGGCTTCGATATCGCCCGCATCCTTCATGTAATTCTTGACGAAGCGCGGAATTCGTCCATGCGACAGCGCGGGCGAAATACCGAGGATGTCGTACAGCACCAGAATTTGACCGCTGACATCCGGCCCAGCGCCGATGCCGATCACCGGCACCTGAGCAGCTTCGGTGATACGTTTCGCCAGCGCCGATGGCACGCATTCCAGCAACAACATATCCGCGCCCGCCTGTTCCAGAACCTGCGCATCGTGCAGCATCGCTTCGGCCTGCGCGGCTTCGCGCCCCTGCACCTTGAACGCACCCATTTTGTGGATCAGCTGCGGCTGCAAACCGAGATGCGCGCAGACTGGTACGCCGCGCACCGATAGATACTCCACGATATCGGCCTGCTCGCGTCCGCCTTCCAGCTTGACCATCTTGGCGCCACCGTTTTGCATCAACCGCTGCGAGGCATCGAGCGCGCGTTCGCGGGTGGCGAACGACAGGAATGGCAAATCGGCGATCAGGAATGCGCGCAGCAAATGCGGCGCGACGATGCGGCTGTGATATTCGATGTCAGCGACAGTGACGGCGGTCGTGGTCGAGCGGCCCTGAATCACCATGCCGAGCGAATCGCCGATCAACACCACATCCACACCGGCGCGATCTTCGATCAAGGCAAAGCTGGCATCGTACGCGGTGAGGCAGGCAATTTTTTCGCCGGCTTCACGCATTTTCCGCAAGCCGGAAATGTGCAGCTCTGCGCTGGGTTTCGCAGTCGCACTCATTTGTGAATTCCTGTGAATTCAGCGCGTGCGATGCAGCAGTTGCGATCGCCGGGGATCAAGGGGTTTTGCACGAAGTCGTTCCCGTTCGAGGATGACCTGGGTGGCCCAAAAAGACATGCGCCCGGCATCGATGTTGAAGTTCTGCGGGCGGCCCAAAAAGACATTCACCCCAAAGCCGCGATGACGACTGGCAACGGCTTATCTATTCGAGTTTATCGATCCTCCGCGCCAGCGCAAGTTGCAGTGATGGATTCATTCGGCGATTGGCGTGAGACCGCTGCGATCGACTGCCGCCGCGAGTTGATCCACACGTCCCCACTCCGGCAACACCAACTGCGGCGCAAGCTCGGCCAGCGGCACCAGCACGAACGCGCGCAGATGCAGTTGCGGATGCGGCAGCGTCAATTGCGGACTGTGCGAAATCACCCCTTCCATCCACAGCAAATCCAGATCGAGCACTCGCGGGCCCCAGCGCTCGCCGCGCACGCGGCCGGCTGCATGTTCAATTTCCTGCAAAATTTTCAGCAGCGCTTCGGCCGAGAGCGAGGTGGCAATACTGCAAACGGCGTTGCAATAGTCCGATTGATCCGCGCGACCGATCGGTGCACTGCGATAAAAACTCGAAACCTTGTGCAGCGAAATTCCAGGCGATTGCGCCAGCGCTTCGAGCGCGGCGCGAAGTTGTTTCGGCGGATCGCCGAGATTGGCGCCTAAACCGATGTAGGCCGTTTTCATCGCGCCCGAATGCCGCGACTGTGCGCGGCGATCCCTCATACCGATTCGCCCTCAGAAGACGTCGCCGTCACTGCCATCACTCGCCGCATTTGTATTGTCAGCAGCCGGCCCATTCGCTTTGGAACGATTGCGTCCGCCGCGACGACGGCGCTTTTTGCGCGGCGCGCCTGGCTCTGCGGCAGTGAGGTTTTCGGTCTGGCCCGACTCCGGAATAGCCGGCAATGAAGCGGGATCGGCCACTTGCGCTTGCGTCCACCAATCGGCCAGTTCCGCCGTGCCCGGCTCGCCGGATTGCGCGCGCAGCAGCAGGAAATCGTAGGCCGCGCGAAAACGCGGATGCGTCAACAATCGCTTTGCGCGACCGCCACTGCGATTGATGAAGCGCGGCTGCAGCGCCCAGATTTCGCGCATCGGCATGGAGAATCGTTTCGGAATGGCGATGCGCAATTGCTGATGCGCAATCACTTCTTCCGCCGCCTGCGCTTGCGCGATCGCCGGCGCATGTCCCTGCTCGCGCGAGAGTTGTTCGACGCGCTTCGCATACGCCGGCCACAGCAGCGCGGCGAACAGAAATGCGGGCGTCACCGGCTGGCTGCGGATGATGCGATCGGTGGTGTTGAGCAGGGCGCGCTGCACCAACGCCGCCGACGCGGGATCGGCCTCCAGCGCTTCTTCGGTGAGCGGCAGCAGATGCGAAAACAGGCCATAGCGGCGCAGGCCATCGAGATTGGCGGCGGCATCGCGGCTGAGGAAAATCTTCAGCAGTTCATCGAATAAACGCGCGGGCGGAATTTCGCGCAGCAGCGCGGCCAGCCGCGGGATCGGCTCGGCACTCGCCGCATCGATATCGAACTTCAATTTATTGGCGATACGCACCGCGCGCAGCATGCGCACCGGATCTTCCCGATAGCGCAATTCCGGATCGCCGATCAGACGCAGACGGCGCAGGCGCATGTCTTCAACGCCGCCAGCGAAGTCGACAATGCTGAAATCGCGGATGTCGTAATACAGCGCGTTGATGGTGAAATCGCGCCGGAAAGCATCGGCTTCGAGCGTGCCGTAGACGTTATCCGAGAGAATGCGGCCGGTTTCGTCGCGCTCATGACTGTCGGTGATCGGCCCGCGGAACGTGGTGACCTCGGCAACCTCGTCGCCGAAGCGCACATGCGCGATCATGAAGCGGCGGCCGACCAGACGGCACGAGCGGAACAGCCGGCGAATCTGCTCCGGATGCGCACTGGTAGCGATGTCGAAATCCTTCGGCTCCAGCCCGGCGAGCAGATCGCGCACGCCGCCGCCGACCATGTAAGCCTCGAACCCGGCATCTTTCAAGGTGTACAGGACTTTCAGCGTGCCCGGCGTGAGGTTGCGGCGCGAAATCGGATGCTGCTCGCGGGAAATACGAATCGGCTCTGTAATGACTTGGGTTTCCTTGACTTGAAAATGCCGGCGACGATGACCAAACAGCAGCGCCCTCAAGGTCGCTTATCGTCAAGCCTCCCGTATAATACGCGACGGTCGCGCAAGCTCCTATCGTCTAGAGGCCTAGGACGGAGCCCTCTCAAGGCTTAAACCCGGGTTCGAATCCCGGTAGGAGCGCCAGTTTGTCGTCCGAGGACATCCGTATGAGTCCAAAGAGCGCTAAAACCCTTGCAAACGCTGGGTTTTCGATACGGCTTGGTCCAAGGCTATCCGTTGACGGCAAACCGGAGCCCGGCGACGCCGATGAACGTCGCTTCAGGGCGGAAATTTCGTGCCGCTCGAACTCGCTTTACGACTCGCGGATATCTGCTCGATGCCGCCGCTCCTTCTCATCATCGCGCCGTTGCGCGCGGCGCAAGGAAATCAGCTCCGCGACCGCCAAAGCCAGACCGATGCCGAAGACCAGCGACATTTCGATCAGCCCGGAAAACTGTGCGCTCATTGCACGCGATATCTAATGGAGGCGCTTGAAAATTAGGTCTGGCGGAACGTCATTAAACAGTTGATCAGTAAGTCAGGAACGTGCGGAGAGGCGTTCGATTTGAGTCTGGCGATCGACGCGCTCAAGCCGCTCGAACAGTGTCAATAATTGGATCATACGCTGGCGAAAGTGCCACCAGCGGATAGCCTTACTTCGTGGTACCGGTAACTGTGAGTATTGTGATGATTGCAGTAATGGCATCTCTGGAACACTCGTTGGCATTCCCGTATTGAAAAAATATTCGGATGCTGCGATTGAAGGTGCGAGTATCTTATTCGTTGGGCGTATTGGTATTGCGAATGCGCGCAGCAAAAGCGTGAATTTGCGCCGGGCAGGAACAATGGCGCGGCGCGATATGGAATCGAAACCGGAACGCTCCACTTCTTGTCCGATGGCAGCATAGAAAAGTCGTGCGGCTTTAATGCCCGGCCGACAATTCGCCGGCAGCGCGGCAATGCCGGTGTCGGCACGCGCATAAAGCTGCTCAGCGGTTCGTAACAGACGTTCGATCACGCTTGCCAATGCTAAATTGAATTGCGGCGTACCGAGCCAGCGTTCAGGATCAAGCCCAACTTCGCGCAGCCAGGACAATGGCAAATACAGACGCCCGTTGCGTGCATCTTCACCGACGTCACGCGCGATGTTGGTCAACTGCATGGCCACGCCGAGATCGCAGGCGCGTGCGATTAATGCGGCATCGCGCACGCCCATCAGGATCGCCATCATTGCGCCGACGGTGCCCGCCACGCGCATGGCATAAGCTTCGAGTGCGGCAAAGTCTTCGTAACGGCGCGCCTGCGCATCCCACTCGAAACCTTCGATCAGCGCATCGAGTAATTCACGCGGGATGCGATGTCGTTCGACCACTTGCGCAAGCGCGCGATCGACCGCATGCGTCGCGGTGTGAGCTTCACAGCGGCAGGCGTAAATGCCATCCAGCTGCTTGCGCAGCACTGCGACGGCAGCCGTGCCGCCGTGCTGCTGATCGATCGCATCGTCGGCCAATCGGCAGAATGCATACAGCGCGCAAGCCGGTTCGCGGACAGCGCGCGGCAGCAACATCGAAGCCATGAAGAATGAGCGCGAGCCATTGCGCAGCGCGGCGCGGCAGGCGGCGAAATCGGCGCGCCGCGTACGCTGCGACGGCTCAGGCAAAGACAGCGGCATCGGGCACCACCGAATCAAGAACTTTCGCCGAAGACAGAACGCCCGGCAACCCTGCGCCGGGATGCGTGCCGGCACCGACCAGATAAAGGCCGTCGATTTCTTCGCTGCGATTGTGCGGGCGAAACCAGGCACTTTGCGTGAGCAGCGGCGCCATGCCGAAAGCAGCGCCTTGATAAGAGTTGAGCCGATCGCGGAAATCCAGCGGCGTCAGCATTCTGGACGTCACAATATTCTGTTCCAGATCGGGCAGCAGGCTCTCGCTGAGCGCGGCAGAAATCGCACGACGATAAGGCTCAGCCTGCGAGCGCCAGTCGGTTGAGCCACCGAGATTGGGCACTGGCGAAAGCACATAAAACGTATCGCAGCCCGCAGGTGCCAGCGAAGGATCGGTCGCCGTCGGACGATGCAGATACAGGCTGAAATCGGATGCCAGGACTTTGCGCTCGAAAATATCTTCGAGCAGTTCTTTATATCGCCGCCCGAGCAGCAGTGTGTGATGCGCGACATCGGGATATTGCCGCCGCGTGCCGAAATACCAGACGAACAAGCTCATCGAATATTGCGCACGCTTGAGGCGCTTATTGGTCCAGCGGCGTCTGAATTTTGGCGGCAGCAGTTCACGATAGGTCCAAGCGGAATCCGCATTTGAGACGACCACATGCGCTGGCAATTCTTCACCCGTAACCAGACGAACACCGATTGCACGGCGGCCTTCAGCCATGATGGTTTTCACTTCGGCGTTGCAGCGAATCGTGCCGCCTTGGCCTTCGATCAAGCTGGCCAGACCTTGCACCAATTGACCCGTGCCGCCCATCGCAAAATGAACTCCCCAGCGGCGTTCAAGAAACGCGATGAGGCAATACACCGAAGTGGTTGCGAAAGGATTTCCGCCGACCAGCAGCGGATGAAAACTCAGGACGATGCGCAGTTGCGGATCGCGCACATAGCGCGATACCAAGCCATAAACGGTGCGGTAACTGGCGAGGCGCAGAAGGTCCGGCACCACTTTCAGCATGTCGGTGATGGAGTCGAAAGCAACATGCCCGAGTTGCTCGAAGCCGATCCTGTAAATCGCTTCGCTGGCCTGCATGAAGCGCTCGTAACCGGCCAGATCGCCGGGTGCGAAGCGGCTGATTTCGGCGCGCATCGCCGCAGGATCGCCGGAGTAATCGAACCCCGCGCCATCGTGAAAACGGATGCGATAGAACGGCGATACCGGTCGCAGTTCAACGTCGTCAGCCAGAGATTTACCGCAGAGTTTCCACAACTCTTCAAACAGGAATGGCGCGGTGACGATGGTTGGACCGGCGTCGAAGGTGAAGCCGTCCTGCTGGTAAACATAGGCGCGGCCGCCCGGCGCATCCAGCTTTTCCAGCACGGTCACACGGTAACCACGGGCACCGAGACGAACCGCTGCGGCGAGCCCGCCGAAACCGCTGCCGATGACGATCGCATGCGGCCTGTCCGGCCTGCGGAGGTCGTTCCGGACTATCAATTCCATTCCAGCGTCCATGAAGTTGACACTATCGCAGTCACTTCACGTTGACAATCTTTTCCTGACATCGATATTTCGGTAACGGCAGAAGCTACGTGGAAGCGCGCAATCCGAACGCCGAAGATTTAACTGCTGTGAGATTTGGCTGGCTTGCGGCTCGATCGCACTCTGGAATTAACGTGACTTTTCTGCGCTAGACGATCCGCGATCACCCGTAATACTTCGGGATTGTGCAACAGCCCGAAATGGCTGGCGCGTACCTCGATATTTTCGCTGTTCGGCGCCGGCGCTTCGATCGACGCACGCCAATTGACGAAGCCATCGGTGCGGGAATAAATCGCGGTGCAAGGCACCGCCGGAGCGGCGCTGCGCTGCGTCGCTTTGCGCGAATTCCCGCCGGGAATCACGGCCCTGAACGCCAGGGCAATCTGCGTCGGCAAGTCGTCGGCGAATTCATAGCCGTGGGTCGGACTCCCGATCGTGATAACGCGGCGTACCAGCTGTGGCTGCGCGCGCGCCAGTTCCCGCACAAAAACCCCGCCCAGACTCCAGCCGATCAAGCTGACCTTGCCGCGATGTCTATCATTCAGCATCTGCAAGCGTGCCGACAGGCGCCGACGAATCTGCGGCCGCATGCCGAAATTGCGCCCTTCGCCCCAGCCGTAAACGGTATAGCCGAGGCTTTCGAGCGCGCCCATCAATGGCCGCAATATTTCCTCTCCAAAGCCGAACCCCGGCACCAGCATCAGCGCATGACCATCGCCCCGCGGGAGCACATCACGCGGCTTTGAATCGATCCAGTAACCCGCAATCTCAATCGGCGCGAGTGCCTCGCGTAACAGCAATTTCAAGCTGCTTGCGGTGATATCAGTCGAAGCTTTTGTCATGGAAACGGAACGCACGGCGGTGCCTCAAGAACAGAATTGATCGGGTAGCTTCAATTAATCTGCGTCGATGTTTAATGCCTTTCTGCGCGAACCAGTGATCGGCAGCACGCCGCCGGATTGGGCCACTGCCGAATTGAAAAAGCTGAGTCAGGGTTTTACCGGATCCACTCAACGGATCTGCGCCAGCACCGCGAATCGCTCTCCGGCAATCCAGCCCACCACTGGGCGCGTGCCTGCTTCCACCCAAGCGTGGGCGCGGAAGTTTTCGGAGTCTTCGGAAATACCGATGCGGATACTGCACGAAATACCGCGTCTGGCCAGCATTGCGCGCGCGGCCAATGCGCGCATCAGACAGCTTGGATCGCGCGGCAGGCGCCGCCCCACGGCATTGATCGCCCAAGCCACCTGGTCCAGCGTTTGTTGCGGAATATGGGCAGCGTCTTCATCAACAACAGCGTTAATACCAGGCGCCTGCAACAGACGCGATAGCGCCGGGCCACCCCGCTTTACCCGCCAGGTCGCCACAGCCAGTTCGGCGGCAGCCTCCAACAACATGAATATTTGCCGTGGCCCGAGCTTGCGCAGGCGACTGGTTAATTCAAGCCGGGACATCGGCATCAGGACAGGAGAGTCAGCAGCTTTGCGCCGATCATCTGGTCCAGAAACTGGTCGAGATCAGCCTTGCATTGTTCTGCGGACACGTCGTATTCCGTAACAATCAGCGTCTGCAACTGCGCGGCGGTTCGAGGCGACTCCAGCAGTTCCCAGATTCTCCGGCCGAGCGGATTAGCGCTGAAGTATTTTTCATTACTCAGACTGAGCAGTGCGAGGTCGCCGTTACCCAGCGCGGTGGATAACAGTTGCGGCGATCGCGCGATCAAGGATTGCGGATCGATCATCGATGGGTTTCTCCTGCAGAGTTCAGGCCTGCGATTGCCAGTCAGCAATGTAGCCGTTGCGGACTGCCGTTTTGTTCTTGGCAATATTAGCACCGCGGCTGCGCAAAGCTGCAGCGCATTGCAGCGGTTGTGGAGTACGAGGAGACTTGCGGCTGGCAATGTTTCAGCTAAGCTGAGGAAGGGTTGTACTCATTGACGCAAGGGAGAACACAATGGCAACAGCGAAGAAAAAGGCGGTGAAGAAGGTGGCGAAGAAAGTCGCCAAGAAAGTAGTCGCACCGGCAAAGAAGTCGGCGAAGAAGGTCGCCAAGGTCGTGAAAAAGGCGGTGAAGAAAGCCGCCAAGAAAGCGATCAAGAAGGCACCGGTGAAAGTGGTCAAGAAAGTGGTCAAGAAAGCTGCGAAGAAAGCACCGGTGAAGGTTGTCAAGAAAGCGGTGAAGAAGGTTGTCGCGGTCGCTAAAAAGAAGGCGCCGAAAAAGAAAGTGCTGGCCGTCGTTCAGGAAAAGATCGCCGAAAAAGTCGATGTGATCGCGCAGGAAGTAGCCAGTGTTGTAGAAGCGCCCAAGCCGGAAATCAGCGGTAGCTAGCAAGCGTGGTATCGGGCGGCGCGCCGGGAGTGCGCCGCCTTGTAAACCATGGCCAGCACAAGTCAGTAACCGGCGCAGCCAGAATTATCCAGCGAAATAGCCGGGTCAGCTCGTCGCTTGCGCGAGGCACTGCCGGTGCTCAACCATGAGGCAGCGATCTTGCACGACTGAAATTCCGGCTTGGACCAAAGCCTGCGCTACGCGCTGGTTGCGGATCCCCAGTTGGAACCAGACCGCTTTGGGTTTGGCGGCGAGCAGGTCGTCGAGATGCTTTTCGACATCGGCGCTGCGGCGAAAAACATCGACCAGGTCGATCGTGCCCGGAATATCCGCCAGCCGGCGATAAACCGGGCGCCCGAGAATCTCGGTAATTTCCGGGTAATAAACCGGCACCGGAATGACATCGAACCCGGCATGCAGCAAATATTGCGGAACATAGAAGGCCGGCTGATCCGCCTGCGCCGAGGTTTTGATGCCGAGCACGGCGATACGCCGCGTTGCAGCGAGTAGTTTGCAGATTTGCGCCGGCTGGGTCAGTTCCATTTCACGCCTATCGAACTGGTGTGTTCGAGTCGGATCATTAACGTGGGCCGTTAAATCGGGCGACTAAGTCGGCGATCAGATTGGACTGGGCGCCGCGTGCGGTAGCGCTTTGCGCCGGCTATGCCGAGTCGATAACCGCTCCAGCGCGAGATAAATCACCGGCGTCGTGAACAGCGTCAGCATCTGCGACAGCAGCAAACCGCCGACGATGGCGATGCCGAGCGGCTGGCGCAATTCCGAACCTGTACCCATGCCGACCGCGAGCGGCACTGCGCCGAACAGTGCAGCGAGTGTGGTCATCATGATCGGCCGGAAGCGCACGATGCAGGCTTGATGAATCGCCTCGCGCGGACTCAAGCCGCCGCGACGTTCGGCGTCGAGTGCAAAGTCGATCATCATGATCGCGTTCTTCTTGACGATGCCGATCAAAAGAATAATCCCGATGATGGCGACGATCGAAAGATCGGTGCCGGTTGCCAGCAGCGCCAGCAATGCGCCGATGCCGGCGGATGGCAGCGTCGACAGGATCGTCAGCGGATGAATCAGGCTTTCGTAAAGCATGCCGAGCACGATGTAAACCGCCAGCAGTGCCGTGAGAATCAGGATCGGCAGGGTTTTTACCGACTGCTGGAACAGCTGCGCATTGCCAGCGAAATCGCCGCGGATATTGCCCGGCATGTGCAGGTCCAGCATCGCTTTGTTGATGACTGCGGTGGCCTGCCCAAGCGAAATATTCGGCGCCAGATTGAAGGTGAAATTCACTACCGGAAACTGGCCTTGATGGCTGATCGAAAGCGGCGCTGTTGCCGCCTCGAAATGTGCGACCGTGGATAAGGGCACGCTGTCGCCGACGGTATTCTTGATGTAAATATTCGACAGCGTATCCGGATTCTGCTGTTCCTCCGGCAGCGCTTCGAGCACCACGTGATATTCGTTCAGCTGCGTGTAGGTGATCAGGATCTGGCTCTGCGCAAAAGCGTCGCCCAGCGCCTGATCGATGGTGGCCATGCTCAGGCCGAGCCGCGAGGCGGCGTCGCGGTCCACCACCACATTCATCTGCAGCCCGGATTTTTCCAGGTCGGTGCTGACATCCTTCAACTCCGGCGCGGTCTTCAGTTTTGCCACCAGCTTCGGCACCCAGCTGTAAAGATCCTGAATGTCCGCCGACAGCAGCGTATACGTGTAAAGCGCCTTGCCGGGACGGCCGCCGACACGCACATCCTGCACCGCCTGCAGGAACACGCCCAGCCCGGTGATGTGGTTGAACTTGGGCCGCAGCCGATTGATGATCTGGTCGACAGTAGCTTTACGGCCATCGCTCTTGGCTTTCAGCGAAATGAACATGCTGCCGTTGTTGGCGGAATTGCGGCCACCGAGAAAAGAGCCCATCGAAACCACATCGGGATCGGCCAGAATGATCGCGGCGGCCTGCTGCTGCTTCGCCACCATCGCCGGGAAGGAAATATCCTGCGCGCCTTCGGTGGTGCCAGAAATCATGCCGGTATCCTGCGACGGGAAGAAGCCTTTGGGAACGGCGGCATAGAGATAAATCGTCAAGCCCACAGTCAACAAAGTGACGATGAGCATCAGCCATGAATGACCCAGCGACCAATCGAGTCCGCGCGTATACCCGCGCAGCATGGCGTTGAGCACGCGCTCCGCCTTGTCCATCACCCAGCCCTGCTTGCGTTCGTGGCCGCTGGCATCCGGCTCGTGTTCGGAGCGCAGGAAACGGCCACATAGCGATGGCGTCAAGGTCAGCGAAACCACGCCGGAAACGGCGATCGCCACCGCCAGTGTCACCGAAAATTCGCGGAACAGGCGGCCGACCAAACCGCCGAGGAACAGGATCGGAATGAATACTGCGATCAGCGAAATGCTCATCGACAACACCGTGAAACCGATCTCGCGGCCACCGAGCAGCGCGGCTTCCTTGCGCGACTTGCCCTGCTCGATATGACGCACGATATTTTCGATGACGACGATCGCATCGTCGACGACGAAGCCGACTGCGACCGTCAAGGCCATCAACGAAAAGTTATCGAGGCTGTAGCCGAGCAGCCACATCACCGCGAAAGTGCCGGTGAGCGACAGCGGCACGGTCACACCGGCGATCAGCGTCGGCGTCCAGCGGCGCAGGAACAGCAGCATCACCATCACTACGAGTGCCACTGAAATCAGCAGCGAAAACTGCACGTCGTTGACCGACGAGCGAATCGTCAGCGTGCGATCGGTCTGCACTTGCAGCTTCACCGCTTTCGGCAGCCAGCTATTCAGCGTCGGCAGCAGCGCTTTCACGCCATCGACGGTTTTGATGATGTTGGCATCCGACTGTTTGCGCACCAGCAACAGCACCGAGCGCTGCTTGTTGAACCAGCCGGCCTGATACACGTTCACCTGGCCGGGAATGATGTTGGCGATCGAGCTGAGTTTGATCGGCACGCCATTGCGCATGCCGACGATCAGGTTCTGATAATCCTGAATTGCATTGAGCTGATCGTTTGCCGTGATGACCATGTTCTGGCTGGCATTGCCCAGCGCACCCTTCGGCGAATTCGAGGTGAGGCCGGATAAGGCCGTGCGCACGTCGTCGAGATTCAATTGCATTGCCGACAGTGCAGCGGCGTTCAACTGGATATGCGTAGCCGGCTGCGCGCCGCCGGCGATATCGACCTGACTCACGCCTTTCACTTGCGCGATGCGTTGCGCGAGCAGCGAATCGGCGTAGTTGTAGATTTCCGACAAGGGATAAGTATCGGAAGTCAGCGCCAGAATCAGCACCGGCTGATCGTTCGGATTGGCCTTGCGATAAGTCGGCGGCGTCGGTAATCCGGCAGGCAAATCAGCGGCTGAGGCGTTGATCGCGGCGGCCACATCGCGCGCGGCGGCATCGACGTTCTTGCTCAGATCGAACTGCATGATGATGGTGCTGCTGCCGAGCGAACTGGTCGAAGTGAGTTCGTTGAGTCCGGCGATCTCGCCGAAGCGGCGCTCCAGCGGGGCCGCAACCGTCGCTGCCATCGTTTCCGGAGAAGCACCCGGTTCCTGCACCTGCGTGAAAATGGTCGGCACATCGATCTGCGGCAGCGGCGCGACAGGCAGATAGTGGTAAGCGATCACGCCCAGCATGAACAGGCCGATCGCCAGCAGCGAAGTACCGATCGGCCGCAGGATAAAAGGCTGGCTGATGTTGAACACAGCGGCGCCGATACGAAGCTAGTGCGGCTGCGGCTGCGGCGCAGGACTCACCGGCTCGCGGCGGCGGCCGAGTCGCTCGGCGAGTCGATCCATGTACAGGTAAATCACCGGCGTGGTGTACAGCGTCAACATCTGCGACAGGATCAAACCACCGACGATCGAGATGCCAAGCGGCCTGCGCAATTCCGAACCGGTGCCGTTCGATACCGCCAGCGGAATCGCGCCGAGCAGCGCGGCCATCGTCGTCATCATGATCGGCCGGAAGCGCAGCAGCGCCGCCTGGAAAATCGAATCCTCGGGCGACAGACCCTGATGCCGCTCGGCATCGAGTGCGAAGTCGATCATCATGATCGCGTTCTTCTTGACGATGCCGATCAGCAGAATGATGCCGATCAGCGCGACGATAGATAAATCCTGACCGGTCAGCAGCAAGGCCAGCAGTGCGCCGACGCCGGCGGACGGCAGCGTCGACAGAATCGTCACCGGATGGATGTAGCTTTCGTACAGCACGCCGAGCACGATGTAGATGACGATGATCGCGGCGAGAATCAGATAAGGCTCGCTGCTGAGCGAGGATTGAAACTCCGCCGCCGAGCCGGAAAAACTGGTGCTGATGGTCGACGGCATGCCGATGGCTTGCTTGACTTCGTCGATCGCCGACACCGCTTCGCCGAGCGACTTGCCGGACGCCAGATTGAACGACACCGTTGCCGCCGAAAGCTGGCCTTGATGTGTCACCACCAGCGGCCCGGTGATAGTTTTCATTTTGACGAAGGTGGATAGCGGCACCATGTTGCTGGACCCGAGCGTGAAGCCGCTGCTGCTCGAACTGCTGCTGCCGGAACTGGAACTGCTGCCGGTGGTACCGCTAGTCGTCGTGGTCGCTTTCGCCGCAGCCGAGTTGGCCGCAGCCGAATTCGCAGCGGCCGGATTCGAGCTGGCCGCCGTCGTCAACGTCGCCGTGTTGGCCTTGACGTAAAGCTTGTCGAGCGCATCCGGCTGCATGCGGAATTCCGGCGCGACTTCCAGAATCACGCGATATTGATTCTGCTCGGTGTAGATGGTCGAAACCTGGCGCTGGCCGAAAGCGTCGTAGAGCGTGTCGTCGATCGCCTGCACCGGTACGCCGAACTGACTGGCGCGATCACGATCGATCGTCAGGCTCAATTGCAAACCCTGCGCCTGCTGATCGCTGGCGACATCGGCCAGCTCGGGCCGTTGCTGCAAGGCGCTCAGCAGCTTCGGCACCCAGTTGTTGAGTTCGACCGCGTCGGTATCCTGCAACACATATTGATACTGCGTGCGGCTGATGCGGCTGTCGATCTGCAAATCCTGCACCGGCTGCATATACAGCGAAATGCCCTGTACATCGGCGGTCGCCTGCTTGAGCCGATCGATGATGACCTGCGCGGTGGCACGCTGGTCGCGCGGCTTCAACACGATGTTCAAGCGCCCGGTATTCAGCGTCGTGTTGACGGTGCCGGCGCCGACAAAGGCCGAGACGTTCAGCACGTCCGGATCCTTGCGCACGACATCGGCAATCGCGTGGCTGCGCGCCACCATCGCGCTGAACGAGATGCTTTGATCGGCTTCGGTCACGCCGGTGATGACGCCGGTATCCTGCTGCGGGATCAGCCCTTTGGGAATGACGATGTAGAGGAAGATGGTCAAGACCAGAGTACCGATTGCCACCATCAGCGTGAGGAACTGGCGCTGCATCACCCAGCGCAGGCTGCGCTCGTAACCGGCGAGCGCGTTATCGAAAACTTTTTCGCTCCAGCGGAACAGGCGATTGCTGCGGGTGTTGGCCGCTTCCTGCTCGGGATCTTCCTTCTTCAGCAGCTTGGCGCACATCATCGGCGTCAGCGTCAGCGAGACGAACGCAGACAGGATCACCGCGATCGATAGCACCAGCGCAAATTCGTTGAACAGACGGCCGACGATACCCGGCATCAGCAGCAATGGAATGAAAACCGCGATCAGCGAAATCGTCAGCGACACCACGGTGAAGCCGATCTGCCGCGCACCGAGGCGCGCCGCTTCTTCCGGCGCCTTGCCCTGCTCGATATAGCGCACGATGTTTTCGATCATCACGATCGCATCGTCGACCACGAAACCGGTGGCAATGGTCAGTGCCATCAGCGATAGATTGTCGAGCGAAAAATTGCACAAGGCCATCACACCGAAGGTGCCGATCAGCGAAATCGGCAGCGCCACACTCGGAATCACCGTCGCCCACAGCTTGCGCAGGAACACGAAAATCACCATCACCACCAGCACGACGGTGAGCATCAGCGTGAACTGCACATCGCTGACGGAGGCGCGAATGGTCTCGGTCCGGTCGGACAAAATCCGTACTTTCACCGACGCCGGAATCGACGCTTCCAGCTGCGGCAACAACTGCTTGATGGCATCGACGGTCTGGATGATATTCGCGCCCGGCTGGCGCTGGATGTCGAGCAGCACCGCAGGCTTGTTGCCGACCCAGGCGGCCAGTTCGTCGTTCTCGACGCCATCAACAACCGTGGCGACATCACCGAGCCGCACCGGCGCGCCGTTGGCATACGCGACGATCACCGGCGCAAATTCGGCGGCCGATCCGATCTGGTCGTTCGATCCGATCGTGTACGACTGCGAGCTGCCGTTGAAGCTACCCTTCGGCTGATTGACGTTGGCTTCGCCGAGCGCGGTGCGGATATCTTCGAGGCCGAGGCCGAGGCCGGTGAGTGCGGTCGGGTTGGCCTGCACGCGCACGGCCGGTTTCTGGTTGCCTTCGATCGTCACCAGGCCGACGCCTGAAACCTGCGAAAGTTTCTGGCCGAGAATGGTGTCGGCAAAATCGTTGACCTTGTCGATCGACAAGGTATCCGAACTCACCGCCAGCGAAAGAATCGGCGTGTCGGCGGGATTGACCTTGTTGTAAACCGGCGGATACGGCAGGTTCGACGGCAAGGTGCCTTTGGCCGCGTTGATCGCGGCCTGCACATCCTGCGAAGCCGCATCGATATTGCGATCCAGGCCGAATTGCAGCGTGATGTTGGACACGCCATAGGAGCTGTCCGAAATCATCGCGCTGATGCCGGAAATCTGGCCGAACTGGCGCTCCAGCGGCGTGGTGACCAGCGAACCCATCACATCCGGGCTGGCACCCGGATACTGCGTGGTCACCTGGATCGTCGGGAAATCCACCGACGGCAAGGCCGCGATCGCCAGCAGCCGATAACCCAGGATGCCGAGCAACAACACCGCGACCATCAGCAGCGAGGTCGCAATCGGCCGTTCGATGAAGGGTTCGGAGAGACTCATCGGCCGGGATTACGCCCGAAATTGCGCCGAAGATCGCGCCCGAAAACAGGTATGAAATTGTGATCGAGCTTGCGCTTGATAGTCAGTGCAAACCGTCGCATCACGGGTGTACTCACTGTATGTCTGCGATCACTGCTTGCCAGATGCAGCGGCCGGCGCAGTGCCGCCGGAACTCGCGCCGCCGGTGCCGCCGCCGGTCGTACCGCCCGCTGCCGTGGTCGCACCGGGATCATCGGCCAGCGCTTGCTTGCCGGGCGTTGAGGGCGCAGCGGCGGCGGTCGACGTAGTGATTTTGGAACCGGGCTGCAAGCGATACTGGCCATCGGTCACCACCTGCTCACCGGCCTTGAGGCCATCGCCGATCAGCGCCACGCCATCTTCGGACTGCGTCAGTTTCACGCTGCGCATCTCGACGGTTTGATCCGGCTTCACCACGTACACGAACGCGCCGTTGGGCCCGCGCTGTACCGCCTGCGCGGGAATCGTCAGGCCATTTTTTTGTGTGCGGACCAGCAGCCGGATGTTGACAAACTGGCCGGGCCACAGCGCTTTATCCGTATTTGCAAAGGTTCCTTTCAGCTTGATCGTGCCGGTGGTTTGGTCGATCTGGTTGTCGAACGCAAGCAACTCACCGCGCGCGACTTCCGACTTATTGTCGCGGTTCAAGGCCACCACGGTCAGCTTTTGCGTATCGGCTTTGCGGATCTCGGTTAGCGACTGCTCGGGCAAAGTGAAACTCACCGAGATCGGCTTGATCTGCGTGATGACGACGATGCCGCTGGAACTACCGCCCTGCACCAGATTGCCGACATCGACCAGACGAATGCCGACCACGCCATCGAACGGCGCGCGGATCGTGCAGTACGACAATTGCACCTGCGCGTTCTCGATCGCGGCGGCATCGGATTGCACCAGCGCCTCATCGCTGCCGACGGTGGCAATCTGTTGATCGACCTGCTGATGCGTGACGAAGCCATCCGGCAACAAATCCTGATAGCGCTTCAAATCCAGCCGCGCGCTGACCAGCGCCGCCTGATCCTGCGCGCGCTTGGCGATCGCCTCGTCGAGCATTGCCTGATACGGCCGCGGATCGACCTTGGCGATCAGATCGCCGCGCTTTACCTCGTCGCCTTCCTTGAACGGCACGGCCACCAGCTGACCGCTCACCTGCGCTTGCAGCGTGGCATTGTTGAACGCCTGCACCGAGCCGAGACCATCGAGATAAATCGGTACGTCCTGGCTTTGCACCGGCACCACGGTTACCGGCACCGGGCCATCGTCGCCAGCACCTCCATGCGCTTTCCTGGCCGCAGCCGAGGTGCCTGACGAGGAAGACCTGGAGCACCCTGCCGCGAGCGCGACGACCAGCGCCAGTGCTACGACCAGCGTTCTGCGCATACGAATTCCCGTTTCCCGCAAGGTTTGGATGACTGAACTTCAATCTGAGCAAATGACAATATGCCGCACCGCGCCCGTTGGACGCCATCCATCGCGGATCAGTTCGCGTTCAAACGAGGTAAAGAACTGTTGCAAAAACCTTGTGCCTTTGCGGCGCAACTAACGATGGCTCAGCCGTCGAACAGCATCGACCATCATCGTTGACGATCGATTTTGCGCCTCGATACTGCTGCAAAAAATCTGCGCGACCGATCGCGCAGATGTGAGCGTTCAGGGACTCGCGTCAAACCTGCAGCAGCATGCGCGAAGGATCTTCCAGCGATTCCTTGATCGAGCGCAGGAACAGCACCGCTTCGCGGCCATCGATCAGGCGGTGATCGTAAGTCAGCGCCAGATACATCATCGGCCGGATCACGATCTGGCCTGCAACCACGACCGGCCGATCGAAAATGCCGTGCATGCCGAGAATCGCCGCCTGCGGCGGATTCAGGATCGGCGTCGACATCATCGAGCCGAAGGTGCCGCCGTTGGTGATCGAGAACGTGCCGCCGGTGAGATCGTCCATCGTCAGCTTGCCGTTGCGCGCTTTCGCACCCAGCTCGACGATGGCCTTTTCGATTTCGGCGAACGACAGCGCATCCGCATCGCGCAGGATCGGCACCACCAGGCCGCGCTCGGTGGAGACCGCAACGCCGACATCGTAAAAGCCGTGATACACCACATCGGCGCCGTCGATCGAGGCATTCACCGCGGGAAATTTTTTCAGCGCTTCGATCGCGGCCTTGACGAAGAACGACATGAAGCCGAGCTTCACGCCATTGGCTTTCTCGAACGGCTCCTTGAACTTCGCGCGGATGTCGGAAACGGCTTTCAGATCGACTTCGTTGAAGGTGGTCAGCATCGCCGCCGTGGCCTGCGCTTCGACCAGACGTTCGGCGATGCGCGCACGGATGCGCGTCATCGGCACGCGCTGTTCTTCACGCGCGCCGGCGGTGGATTTCGTTGCCGGCTTCGGCGCGGCGGCTTCCGCCTTGGCCGGAGTCGCGGCCGGTGCGGCTTTGGGTTTATCGGCGAACGCCTGCACGTCTTCCTTGGTCAGCCGGCCGCCTTTGCCGGTACCGGTGATTTGCGCAGCGGAAAGTCCGAGTTCAGCGAGCAGCTTGCGTACCGCCGGGCTTTGACCTTCGTCGTCGCTTTCAGCCGCCGGCTTGTCGGCAGATTTCTGCTCGGGCTTGGCGCCGCCGCCTGCGGTATCGCCGCCGGCGGGCGTTGAGTCTTTCACTTTGGCGACGGGCGCGGATGCGGCGGAACCTTGTTCGAGCACGCCTAGAATATCGCCGGCCTTGACCGTCGCACCCGGCGCGATCCGCACTTCGCTCAGCACGCCATCGGCGGTGGCCGGAACTTCCAGCACGACTTTATCGGTTTCGAGATCGACCAGATTCTGCTCGCGCTTGACGGTGTCTCCCGCCTTGAAATGCCAGCCGGCGATCGTGGCTTCCGATACCGATTCCGGCAGGTTGGGGACTTTGATCTCGATACTCATTCGAACTCCGTTTTTATGTTCTTCAATTCAGTTGCGATGCAGGCCGGTGCTCAATGCGGAAAACTCAGGCGCCGCCGCGAACCGGCAGGCCGCCTTCGAGTGCGGCGCGCACCAGTTCTTCCTGCTCGCGCTGATGCACCTTGAGATAACCGACCGCGGTGGTCGAATTGCCTTTGCGGGTGGCATAAAGCAGATCGTGATCGTCCGCCAGATAGGCGCGCAGGCGATGCTTGATCTGATACCAAGCGCCCTGATTTTCCGGCTCTTCCTGGCACCACAGCACTTCTTTCGCATTCGGATATTTGGCGATCTGCGTTTCGTATTCCGAGCGCGGGAACGGATACAACTGTTCGATGCGGACGATGGCGACGTCATCGCGCTTGGCTGCCGCGCGCGCTTCGATCAGATCGTAATAAACGCGGCCGGCGCAGAACACGATGCGCTTGACCTTGGCGGCGTCGAGCTTTTCGGTTTCGCCGATCACCATCTGAAACCGACCATTGGTGAGGTCGTCCAGATGCGACACTGAAAGTTTGTGCCGCAGCAGCGATTTCGGCGTCATCACGATCAGCGGCAAGCGTAACGAGCGTTTCATCTGCCGGCGGATCATGTGGAAAAACTGCGCCGGAGTCGACGGCATGCAAACCTGCATGTTGTTCGCTGCGCATAGCTGCAGGAAGCGTTCCGGACGACCCGAAGAATGTTCCGGACCCTGACCTTCAAAGCCATGCGGCAGGAACATTGTCAGACCGCACAGACGACCCCACTTGGCCTCGCCCGATGCGATGAACTGATCGATCACGACCTGAGCGCCGTTGACGAAATCGCCGAACTGCGCTTCCCAGATCACCATCGTGTCCGGGTCCGCCGTGCTGTAGCCGTATTCAAAACCGAGCACGCCTTCTTCGCTGAGCAGGGTGTCGTTGACGACGAAACGATGCTTGTCCGCATCCAGATGACGCAACGGCGTATAACTCTCGCCGGTCTTCACATCGTGAATCGTGGCGTGACGATGGAAGAAGGTGCCGCGGCGTGAATCCTGACCGACCAGACGCACCGAAAAACCTTCCTGCACTAGTCCGGCGTAGGCCATCGTTTCGGCGAAGCCCCAGTCCATCGGCAATTCGCCAGCCGCCATTTTCACGCGATCTTCGTAAATCTTTTGTACGCGCGGATGCAGCGTGAAATTCGGCGGCATCTTGTGCAGTTGCGCCGCGAGCCGCTGGATGGTTTCGAGACTCATGGCCGTATCGGCCGGCGTATCCCAACTGCCCTTCTGGTAATTCGACCAATTAACGGTGTACTGATTGCCGACCATGCCGAGCGTGGTGCGGGCGATGTTTTCGCCGGCATCGAGACCATCGCGGTAAGCCAGCGCCAGCGCTTCGGGTTCGTCCTTGCCGATCACGCCCTGCTGCACCAGCTTTTGCGCATACAGCGTGAAAGTGGTCGGCTGTTTGCGAATGGCGTCGTACATCACCGGCTGGGTGGCGGCGGGTTCATCGGCTTCGTTATGGCCGTGGCGGCGATAGCAGCACAGATCGACGATCACATCCTTGTGGAATTCGTTGCGGAAATCCATCGCCAAGCGGGTGACGAACACCACCGCCTCCGGATCGTCGCCATTCACATGAAACACCGGCGCTTCGAGCAGCTTGGCGATATCGGTGCAATAACGCGAGGTGCGAGCCTCGTGGCCTTCGCGCACTTCGATCGGATTCGGCGTGGTGAAACCGATCTGATTGTTGACGATGATATGCACGGTGCCGCCGGTGCTGTAGCCCTTCGAGTGCGACAGCTGCAGCGTCTCCATCACCACGCCCTGGCCGGCGAACGCGGCGTCGCCATGAATCAAGACAGCCACCACGCGCTCGCCTTTTTCATCGCCGCGGCGCACCTGCCGCGCTTTCACCGAACCTTCCACCACCGGATTGACGATTTCCAGATGCGAGGGATTGAACGCCAGCACCAGATGCAAGCGTTTACCGATGATTTCGATATCGGTGGAAAAGCCCATGTGGTACTTCACATCGCCTGAGCGCGTGAGACTTTCCGCCGAATACTTGCCTTCAAATTCAGCAAATAAATCCTTCGGCGATTTGCCCAGCACGTTGACCAGCACGTTGAGCCGGCCGCGATGCGCCATGCCGATGACGATATCTTCAACGCCGCGACTTACCGCCACGCGCATCAACTCGTCCAGCAGCGGAATCAGCGAATCGCCGCCTTCCAGCGAGAAGCGTTTCTGGCCGACATATTTATTGCCGAGATAGCGCTCGATCCCTTCCGCACCGGCAAGCTGCGTTAGCACATCCTTCTTTTGCTCGGGTGTCAGGCGCGGCTTGAACACCTCGCCTTCGAGCCGTTTCTGGATCCAGCGCTTCTGCGCCGTTTCCGTGATGTACATATATTCGGCGCCGATGGTATCGGTATAAACCGCTTTGACGATGCGGATGATTTCCCGCAGCGGCAGACGATCCGCCGCCGCCAGCGTGCCGGTATTGAACTCGGAATCCATGTCCTCCGGCTGCAAGCCGTGGAACGTGGGATCGAGATCCTGCACGTAATTAACCGGCGTCAAACCGAGCGGATCGAGCTTCGCAGCCTGATGCCCGCGCACGCGGTAATAGTTGATGAGGCGCAATACCGCCGCCTGTTTTTCCGCCGCGCGCGCATCGAAGCGCGCTTCGCTGGCAGAGCCAGTGGCCGCAGTGGTTTTGCGCTCGCGTGCGAGTTTGGCGAAGCGCGCGCGCACCGGCGAATGCGGCACATCCGGCGCGCCGGAAGGCGCTTGCACGCCGCGAAAATAAGCGCGCCATTCGACATCCACGCTATCCGGATCGTCGAGAAACTGCTCGTACAAATCCTCGACATAATCGGCATTCGCACCTTGAATCGAAGACGATTCGATCAGGCTCTGGTATTTCGATCCACTCATGATTTTGTCCTTGAACCGCTGCGCGGCCGCGAATCGCGGCGGCTACTTCTTCGCGGCCTTCACCACTTTTTCAGCCGGCGACTGCTTCCAGTCCGCAGTGAGTTCGTGCAGATATTCGCGGAAGCCGTCCGCGAGTTCGGGATGCTTCAAACCGTATTCGACATTGGCTTTCAAATAGCCGAGCTTACTGCCGCAATCGTAGCGGGTGCCTTCAAATTCGTACGCCAGCACGGTCTGTTCCTGGATCATCGCGCTGATCGCATCGGTCAGCTGGATTTCGCCGCCGGCGCCACGCTGCGTGCGTTCGAGCAATTTGAAAATGCGCGGCGTCAGAATATAGCGGCCGACGACGGCGAGATTGCTGGTGGCTTCCGCCGGTTTCGGCTTTTCGACGATGCGGCGAATTTCACCCAAACCCGGCCCGACCGGCTGCGTTTCGACGATGCCGTAACTTGAAACATCTTCCTGTGGCACGCGCTCGACCGCGATCACGCTGGTGCCGTATTCCTGATAAACGCGCTGCATCTGCGCAAGGCAGGGACGCAGGCGACCATCGATCAGATCGTCGGCGAGGATCACCGAAAAATCCTCGTCGCCCACTGCAGGCCAGGCGCACAAAACTGCATGACCCAGACCCAGCGCTTCAGCCTGACGGATGAAAATGCAGGTGATGCCCGGCGGCAGGATTTCCTGCACGGTTTCGAGCAGCTTGCCCTTGCCGCGGCTGGCGAGTTCGGCCTCCAGTTCGTAGGCTTTATCGAAGTGATCCATGATCGAATTCTTCGAGCGGCCGGTGATGAAAATCAGCTCTTCGGCGCCAGCGGAAATCGCTTCCTGCACTGCGTACTGGATCAGCGGTTTGTCCACGATCGGCAGCATTTCCTTGGCGCTGGCCTTAGTGGCGGGAAGGAATCGCGTACCCAGACCGGCAACCGGGAAAACGGCTTTTCTGATGCGCATTCGGTTCTCTGTGGCGGTTTCTGCGGCTAAGGAGTTAGGGTCCGGCGGAAGCTCAATTTTATCAGCGCCGGATGGCTTGCCTGAAGATGGGTTGGAAGGTGGATCAAACGGATGCATAGTTTAGCGCAGGGTGCCAATCAAGTGGATTTTCCCGGCATCGGCGCCGACCAGCGCGAAATCCAATTTGCTGCTGCCCGGCTCATAACGCAGCGCTGCGCGGCCCGGCAGCAGATACGGCTGTCGGAACTGGAATTCGTATTTCTGCGGCGCAATTCCCAACTCCTGTTGCAGCAGCGCCAGCGCGCGCGCCGCGGTCCACATGCCGGTCGCAATCGCGCGCTTGAAACCGAACAATTTGGCGGTGACGGCATAAAGGTGGATCGGATTGTAATCGCGCGAAACCTTCGCATAACGGCGGCCGATATCCGCCGATGCATCGAGCGCCACATATTTCGACAGCGGAATTTCCTCGGGCGCGGCTGCGCGCGTGCGCACGCGCGGCTTGCCGCTGATGCGGTACAGATACGTGGAAACGCCGCGCCAGATCGTGCCGCTATCTTCGACTGCGAATTCGGTGACGAAGTCGAATTCGAGGCCTGGCTGCACCTCGCGGCTTTCAGTCAAAGCCACTCGCAAGTCGAAAATTTCGGTGGCGAGCAGCGGCCGCGTTTGCTCGATCTCGTTGCGCAGATGCACCAGCCCCAGCATCGGCAGCGGGAATTGCGGCTGCGCCATCAGGTGCATGTGCAAGGCGCTGCCGAGCACATGCGGATACGTCAGCGGCAGGCTTTCACCCTCCGCGAATCCGAGTAGTTGGTTATATGCGCGCAGCCGCGCTGGTTCGATCTTTACCGCCGGCACCTGCACCTGCAATTGCGGCAGCGTGATCTTCTTGCCGGGCTTGCGCGTCGCCGTTAACGCCGCGTTGAAAAAAATCGGCAGCGCCGATGGCAGGCTTTGCAGCTGAATGATGGAAGCGGTCATGTTGAGTGGGCGTTAAACAATATCGTCAAATAAATTTTGTGAACCGGTGATTCGACGTCAATCTTCAGCGCAACAAGCGGCTTGCCAGCCTTTCGAGCAGACGTTCAAGCGGACTTTCAAGCCAACATTCGAGCAAGGATTCGGCCAGACCTCGGCCCAAGCTTCAAGGATCGCGCTGGCATTACGATGACACCGCAGTGTGTAGAAAATGGCAGTAGACCGCTGACCACACTGATCCGATCGGCTTAGCCAAGTTCACGGCACGATCGAATCGATGGTCAACTGCTGCAACTGGCCAGCCTCGCCGCGCGACACTTTCAGGCTGCCCTGCAAATCGCCCGACGCCGCTTGCGCCATGCCGGCTTTCGATAACCGCGCGGTGACGAAGTAATGATCGAACCGCGACAGCTTCATCGCCGGCATCATCGCCAGACTGTCGTCGAGAACCACTTCCAGCGGCAGCGTTGCGCCCGGCACGCGCAGCACGGCGAGCGGCATCGGCGGACCGCCATCGGCCTTGGCGAACACCAGCAAAGTCGCGCCGGCGGGAACCTTGTTCGACAGCGCAGGCGCCAGTGCGATCCGCAGATGCAAAGTCACAGCGGAATTCCCGGCCGTGGCCGAAACCGTTGAAGCAGTGGATGAAGAATCTGTTGCGGCACCCGCCGAAGCGACCGCCGAGGAACTCGCGGAGGAATCAGATATCTCACTCGAATCCGCAGCCGGCATCGCGCTATCCAGTGCCGTCATCCGTTCCTGCAGCACCGCGCGCATCGGCGCGGGTAAATCCTGCTGCGCCAGCTGCGTCCACAACATCCGCGCGCGTGCAATGTCGTTGCCTTGCGCGGCCGCAAGCCCTCCGTACCAAAGCGCCTTGCCCAAATCCGGCTGCAATTGCAGCGCGCGATCGAACAGCTTGGCGGATCGATCGACCAGATTCTGTTCATCCGCGAACGCCAGCGCCTCGCCTTCGTCGGTGAGCCATTCCGCATTCGGCGCCTTCGCATGCGCGTTGGCTTCGCCATACGCTTTGGCCGCATCGTCGAAACGCTGCAAGGCGAAATACGAACGGCCGAGCAAAGACCAGCCTTCGGCATCTTCCGGATGCTGGCTCAGCTTGTCGGCCAGGCTTTGGATCAATCCGGC
>CAJCJH010000084.1 GCA_903970615.1 Rhodospirillales bacterium | reverse complement strand
CGGCAGATCGACACCGAGCTGGCTCTGGCCGCGCTGCGCGCGGCCGTGTCGAATCGACGGCCGCCGCCTGAAACCTGCATCCATCATTCCGATCGTGGAGCCCAATACTGCAGCGTCCAGTACCGAAAGGCGCTCAAAGCTTTCGGCCTGATCGGCTCAATGAGTAGCCGCGGAAATCCCTACCATAATGCGCAAGCAGAGAGTTCATGAAAACACTGAAGGTCGAACAGATTTATGTCGGCGGATACGAGTCCTTTCACGACGTCGACACCCGCCTGCCGATCTTCATTGATCAGGTCTACAACGCCAAGCGACTACACTCGTCGCTCGGCTACGTCACGCTGTCGCTGACGAAGAACGATGCCGTAGCGGTATCCGCAGTTACTTTAATGACCTAGACGGGCATGCACTTGGGATGCTCTACAACCCAGCCCCTGACCAACTCGGAGCGACACAGCCTGGAACCAACGCACGATAGCCGGGCGGCCTATGGTCTCAGAACAAACGCCGGCTCAACCTACCCGCCGACCCTTGCACCAGTTTCAGCTTGCCGTCCTGCGGCCAGCCTCTCATAGCGGACTAGCCTTAATACGCTTTTAAAACTTGAACTTAAGCAGCGACATCGGCGCCGCTATCAATACTCCCGATTCCGCTGAATATTCGGCCTGAAAAAACTCGAATTCTTGGCGGTCTGCTTCGCGACACTTTTCTTCAACGATTTTCATAATTTCAAGCTTCTCTGACGCCAAAGTTTTCGCGCCGAAAATGATGCCCTGCAGATCTGAAAAGTCGTACTTAAGTTTTCGGCTATCGCGGTCAGAAAGGTCGAACAAGCTGCTCTGCAACACTAGACGGTATTCGCATTCGTGCGACCAGTCGGACGTTTTCGCGGTCATCGCGTTGAGAGAGTTATCCCAATATTGCTTCCTCCATGCCTCGTTCTCCGCAAAAATCTCGGCAGAAACGGGGCTCGTTCCCTTTTGCGTATCGCAGTACCAGTGCTTTAGCGCTGGCCGGTTGAGGCGCCCGAGTGATCTAAAGAAATCGATCTCCACGAAGCGCTGTACGTAGCGAACCGGGTGCAAGGCGTGAACAACCTTGTTGTAGTGGTATGTCATCTCGTCTTTACTACCGCTAACACTGGTGCGCGTATTGAGCTTTAGACCTGGAGTGTTGTTTGTGTCTAACGTCGAACGGAACTTGAGGCACACGCCTTTGTGGCCATCTGCGTAAATGCCCCACATGGCAGAGTGCATAGGCTCTTTGACGAAGCAGGCCGTATACCAGTCGGGGTAGAGCAGCTGTTCAAGCAGATCAACATGGCGGCTGGGGTAATCCATCAATACGTAGCGCCAGAAGGCGCCGTTTTTCAAGCGAACCGTTGTATTCAGCAATCAGATTGAGCTGATGAGCGCTGGAGTTTCCAGCGCTCATCAGCGCCTCGGCGGCACTGTTGCTACCGATATTTTCGTGCTGCACTTGGTTCAACCCCTCAATTATTTGCCTTAATCCGAGAGATCTTTTCGCGTAGTTGCGGAATTTGTCATCGGCGGCACGCGCCGGCTTCAGATTGGCTGCTTCCAAGACCGAAAAGATGGCATCGAGTGCGACCGGGTGCACAACTCTAAGGTAGTAACTCAGCTCATTGCGCTTGACGGGCAAATATCGAGCTGCCAGCAGATTCGGTAGCTGCGCTATCTCGTCGTGCTGAGTGAAAGCTTGGCAAGCGTTTCGATAAAGCTCAACGAATTGAGGGGTAGGAAGGTCGTTTTCAGTGCTCAAGACGTAGTTAGGTCCCTCACAACACCTCAAAAGCTCTTTGCGAGGGATGTGAGAAACGATTTTGGCCATCATTTCGGCCTAAGAAGTAGCCACTAAGTAGCATAGCTTCGCAGGTTTTGTGGAAAACAGCCGGGGCAGTATTTCATGCCCCTTCCAACCTCTTGATTCCCCAGCACTTCCGCCTACGATGTTGGTGGGTCGTGTGAGACTCGAACTCACGACCAACGGATTAAAAGTCCGATGCTCTACCGACTGAGCTAACGACCCACAGGTGCTATGCCGTTGTGCCGATGCTGACATCATTTGATGCCGCGCCGATACCGGGCTGCGATTATAGCGGCTGCGGGTTGTTACAGCATGTTTTTAGCGATATCGGGTTAGATCGGGAAGTCCGGCAGTTTCAAATCCATTGCGGCGCAAATGGCAGGAATCGCAGCGGCCGCAGGCCTTGCCGCTGGCATCGGCCTGGTAGCAGGAAACGGTTTCGGCGAAGTCCACGCCGAGCGCGCTGCCGCGTTGGATGATCTCGGCTTTGCTGGCGTGAATCAGCGGGGCGTGAATCTTGAAACCCACACCTTCGATACCGGCCTTGGTGGCGAGTCCGGCGAGCGCTTCAAACGCGCGGATGAATTCCGGCCGGCAGTCCGGGTAGCCGCTGTAGTCGACCGCGTTGACGCCGATGAACAGGTCACGCGCGTCAAGCACTTCCGCCCAGCCCAGTGCGAGCGCAAGGAACAGGGTGTTGCGCGCCGGTACGTAAGTGATGGGAATGCCGTCGGCGATTTGCAGGGCTGCAGATTCGGGCACGGCGATCGACGAATCCGTCAGCGCGGAGCCGCCGACTGCGGCGAGATTCACTTCCATCACGCGATGCTCGACAGCATGCAGACGCAGCGCCACGCGGCCGGCAGCGGCCAACTCGGCGATATGGCGCTGGCCGTAGGCCACCGATAGCGCATAGGTTTCAAAACCCTGCTCGCGCGCGATGGCGAGCACGGTGGCGGAATCCAGGCCACCGGATAGCAGTACCACTGCCTTAGGTTTTTTGCCGCTCACTACAAGCTGATCCTCAATTGTATTCGGGCTGTTGCGATGTCAAATTCAATCGCAGCCAAGTGCTGCCAACCCACAATTACCGTTTCATGCCGCGACTCCCGAAGCTTTCGCATTCAACGTCCCGGCACATTGCCCCAAAGCAGTTTATGCATCTGCATTTGCAGGCGTACCGGCACGCGGTCGGCGACGATCCAGTCGGCCAGATCGCGCGCGGGCAATTGCTGGTGACTCGGCGAGAACAGCACTTCGCAGCGTTCAACGAGACCATAGCGCGTCAGCACCTGTTTCGCCCAGTCGTAATCGGCACGGCTGCACAGCACGAATTTGATTTCGTCACGAGGCCGCAGACCGGCCAGATTATCCCAGCGATTGCGCTGCTCTTCGCCCGAGTCCGGCGTCTTGATATCGACCACGCGAACCACACGCGGATCGACGCCGCTGATATCGAGCGCGCCGCTGGTTTCCAGCGACACGGAAAAACCGGCATCGCAAAGCTCGCTCAGGAACCCGATGCAGGCCTTCTGCGCCAAAGGTTCGCCACCGGTCACGCAGACATGCTTGACGCCGAATTTGCGCACCTCCGCCAGCACGCTAACGGTGCTGTGCCAGTTGCCGCCATAAAATGCATATTCGGAATCGCAGTATTGGCAGCGCAGCGGGCAGCCGGTGAGCCGCACGAAAACCGTAGGCCAGCCGACACGTGAGGATTCGCCTTGCAGCGACAGGAAAATCTCGGTGATTTTCAGCCGCGATTCTTTGTCGCCGGTTTCCAGACTGCCTGCTGGCGAGGAAACCGGCACATCCACAGCGGTTATTTCAGCTGCGCGAGACGAGTACGCGCCTGGGTTGCCGCGCTCGAAGCCGGATACGACGTCAGCACCTTCTGGAACACAGTGCGTGCCTGCGCAGACTGCTGCTGCTCCTGATAAACCTCGCCGGTTTCCAGCAGTGCATCCGGCACTTTCGGACTGGCGGGGAAGCCTTGCAGCAGCGACTGAAAACTTTTCAGCGCGTTCGGATAATCACGCTTGATGTGATACGACTGGCCCATCCAATACCAAGCGTTGTCGGCGTAATTACCCTGCGGATATTTCGCCAGCATGCCCTTGAAGCCACCGATCGCGTCATCGTATTTAGAGGCTTTGAGCAGATCGAAACTGCGCATGTAAATCCCTTCCTCATCGGCCGAAGGGCTGGCAGCAGACGCTGCCGCAGGTGCAGCTGGCGCAACCGCGGCGCCGCCGGCAGGGGCGCCGGGTGCCGCCGATGGGTTGGTAACCGCAGCCGCCGGCGGATTAAGGCCGCCAACCGGCGCAGCTGCGCCACCAGCTTCCAGACGCTTCAGGCGCTGATCGATATCGTTGACCTGTGCCTGCTGCTTCTGCAACTGATCGACGTCGTAACGCAGCTGTTCTACCTGACCGCGCAGATTGCGCACTTCGTCGCTCGACGTGCCGTTCTGCTGCGCGGCCTGCACAGCATCGAGCCGCCGCGTGATTTCCGTCTGCTTGTTTTCAACCGCCTGCAAACGCTGCTCTTCCGGACTCAGCGCACGCTGGCCGTTGATCGGGCCGCCATAATTCGAAGCACAGCTTGCCAGTGCCACGAACAGCAGCGGCATCGCGCGTAGCGATAGCCAGCGCAGTCGGGAATTTGGGCTGAACCTCGAATTTGGCGTCATCAGACGAAGTCCTTACTGCTGAACCAGATCGACGCGGCGATTCTGCGACCACGAAGCTTCGTCGTGACCCAGCGCAACCGGGCGCTCTTCGCCATAGCTCACCACGCTCAGCTGCTGCGCGGAAACGCCCTGCGATTCCAGCGCCTGTGCCACCGTGTTGCCGCGACGCTCGCCGAGCGCGATGTTGTACTCGCGTGTACCGCGTTCGTCGGTATTGCCTTCCAGACGCGCATGGCTGGTCGGATGCGTGCTCAGGTATTTCGCCCAGAGCGTGATGGTGGCCTGACCGTCCGGCTTGATCTCGGCGCTATCGAAATCGAAGTAAACCGAATGCTGCGCCGCGAGCTGCGCGGAAGTTGCGGCATCCGAGCCATTGCCGGCCGAACCATTGCCGCTGCCATAAGTATTGATGCCAGCGCCATCGGATGGTGCGGCGCTGTTCTTGGTGGCATTGCCGTGGCAGCCGCTGAGCAGCACGACGCCTACAATTGCCGCAGCAGCGATGAGTTTATTTTGAATCATGGGAACAACTCCTTGAGTGAAGATCAGATTTATATCTATATTGGGTTTCAGGGGTTTTAACACGTAAAGCATACTTTTCGTCGACTACTTGTGCATCATGGATTCCGCCTAACAGCAGGAATGGTATACAGGGCAGGGCTTGGCCGGGGAGTGGTGAATCATTGCAGATAGGGTGACCACGCCGGCTCGCGCACATCGCCTGGCTGCCGCAAACTTTGCTTGATTCGCCCATCGAGCGAAACCATCGCAAGCTCCGAACCTTGCCTACCTTGCTTGGTATAAATCACCGCCACACCGTTCGGCGCAAAGCTCGGACTTTCGTCTTCCGGCCCATCGCTCAGGATTTTCAGCGTATTCGAACTCAGATCAAGTAGCCCAATACGATAGCTGGAAGAATCCAGATTGACCAGCGCCATCGACTTTCCATCCGGTGAATACGCGGGTTTTTCATTGCGTTTACCCTGGAAAGTCAGCCGCTTTTGATCGCCGCCGCTAGCCGGGACAGTATAAATCTGCGGAGAACCGCCACGATCGGAAATGAAAGCGATCGTGCCGCCGTCCGGCGACCAAGCGGCCTCGGTATCGATCGCAGAGTCGGTGGTGATCCGGCGCCGCGCACCGCTGGCGACATCGATTACGTAAATATCCGGATTGTGTTCAAACGATAAAGTAACTGCGAGCGAGCGGCCATCCGGCGAAAACGCCGGTGAGCCGTTGATGCCGCGTTCGCCGATGAACTTTTTCAGATCGCCTGTGGCCGGAGTCTGCAAATAGATCGCCGAGTTGCCGCGCTCGTAGCCGACATACGCAATGCGTTTGCCATCCGGCGACCAGCTGGGCGACATCAGCGGCTCGCGCGAGCTTGCAATCGCATGCGGCGCTTCGCCATCGGCGTCGGCAATCACCAGCTGGTAGCGGCGCGCATCCCTTGCACCCACCGCAGTGACATAGGCGATCTGCGTGCTGAAATAGCCGCGCACGCCGGTCAAGCGCTGATAAACCAGGTCGGCAATCTGATGCGCCAGCAAACGGTAATGCGCAGGATCCGCGGCAGTCATGCCATCCTTGCCGAGCAGCAGCACCTGTTGCGGATCGTCGCTATGGTAAACATCCAGCAGTTTGAAACTGGCGGCGATGCCGCTGCCGGCATGCGTTACCGTGCCGATCACCAGATCCTGCTGACCGAGCGTTTGCCAGTTACGGAAATTGATCTGCGAAAAATCCGTCGGCTTTTCCAGCATGTCGGCGCGCGGCAGCGTTTTGAAAATGCCGCTGCGATCGAGGTCGGCGGCGACGATCTGTGCGATATCCACCGGCAAATCCTGCGGCTGCGCGAACGGCACCACGGCAATCGGCGTCGGCGCGGTGGCGCCGCTGGTGACGGTGATGTCGAGATCGGCGAACGCCGGCAGGCTTGCCACGAGCAGGAAACATGCGATGGTTTTTTTCATGGCGTTCAGGGCTGGGTGAAATTGACCGTGATGCTGGGATCGAAAGCGCTGGCTTCGCGCGGCAATGGTAAAGGACTTGCCTTGTAAACTGCAGCCTGCACGGAACTGTCGAACAGCGCGTTGCCGCTGCTGGTGGTGATGCTCGCCGAAAGGACCTGGCCACCCGGCGATAGGTTCAGGTGTACGCGGCACTTCAGCGAGGGGTCGATTCCCGGCGGACGTTCCCAGTTGCGGGCGATTGCCGCCTGCAGCTGGTTCGCCCATTCCGCCTGGATAGCCTGCGTCTGCGCCTTGGATTCCTGACCGAGCTGCTGCCGCAATTCATCTTCCTGTTCTTTACGCTCGGCTGCCGCTTTCTTCGCCGCATCGGCCTTGCGCTGCTGCTCCTCGGCCGCCGCCTGCTTGGCAAGATCGTCGCGCGCTTTCGCGTCGGCATCGGCCTTGGCTTTTGCAGCGGCTTCCGCTTTCGCTTTCGCATCGGCGTCCGCCTTGGCCCTTGCATCCGCATCAGCTCTTGCCTTGGCCTCCGCGTCCGCCTTGGCTTTCGCATCCGCTTCGGCCTTAGCCTTGGCTTCCGCTTCGGCTTTTGCCTTCGCGTCTGCATCCGCTTTCGCCTTGGCTTCCAGTTCGGCTTTTTCCTTTTGAGTTGCTTCGATTTCCGCTTTTGCCTTGGCTTCCGCCGCAGCCTTGGAGTCGCTCGCCGCTTTCGCTTCAGCTGCTGCTTTTGCTTCGTCGGCTGCCTTGGCTTCCGACGCAGCTTTGGCGTCTGCCTCTGCTTTTGCTTGAGCTTGTTCGGCCTGCTTCTGCTGTTCCATCTGCACCTTGGCCGCGTTGTCGTCCTGTTTCGGCACAGGTGGTGTCGGCGGCGCTGGCGGCTGCTCGACTTTCGGCGGCGTGCGCGCCGCATCCTCTTTCGGCAAGTTCGACGGATTGATCAACACGCCCTGCATGACCGGCGGCGCCTCGATCTGCCGGCTGCATTGCGCGCCGGTAAACAGCAGGCTGAACAGCAGCGCGTGCAGCAGCAGCGCGAAAAACAGATAGCGACGGCTCAGATTCATCCGCGTGGACGTTTCGGACTGGCGCTCTTGGCGATACTTTTGGGGTCCGTGACAAAGCCGATCTTGTTGGCGCCAGCTGCCTGCACCAACGTCATGCCGCGCACCACATCGCCATACGGCACGCCATTATCTGCGCGCACCAGCACCAGCGTATCCGGCTTCTGGCGGATGACTTTCGCAATCGTATCGGTCAGATCATCGTCGCTCAGCGCCTTGTCGTTGCCGGCGCCGACATCGAGATAGTAACGACCGGATTTATCGATCGTCATCGTGATCGGCTGATCTTCGGTGGGCAGCGGCGCGTTGGCGGCTTCCGGCAATTGCACGTCGATGCCCTGCGTCAGCAAGGGCGCGGTGACCATGAAAATCACCAGCAGCACCAGCATCACGTCGATGTAGGGCACGACGTTGATTTCTGCATTCAGCCGCCGCTTGCCGCGCCCAGTGTTGATGGTGCCGGCCATTACTGCGCCTTGCTGCCGACACCGCGCAGACCGCGATCGATGATGCCGGTCAACTCTTCGGCAAAAGTGGCGAAGCGGTTGGCGAGACGATCGACATTTGACGTCAGGAAGTTATAAGCGATGACCGCCGGGATCGCCGCGAACAGGCCCATCGCGGTGGCGATCAAGGCTTCCGCAATGCCGGGTGCGACCGAGGCGAGTGTGGCCTGCTTCATCTCGCCGATGGCGATGAACGCGATCATGATGCCCCAGACGGTGCCGAGCAGACCGACATAAGGGCTGGTCGAACCGATCGTTGCCAGCAGCGACAAACCGCCTTCAAGCCGTTCGACTTCGCGCGACTGCGCCACGCGCATCTGCCGCTGCACAGCGGCGAGGGCATCGTCCGGATTGATGCCGGTGCCCTGCTGCCGGGTAAATTCCTCGTAACCCGCGCGGAAGATTTGCGACACTCCTTCGTCGCTGTTCGGAATGCGCCGCGAGGCATCGTAGATTTCCGCCAGCGTGCCGCCGGCCCAGAAGCGGTTCTCGAACGCGACTGCCGATTTCTGCGTGCGCGACAGTAGCGCGCGCTTCGACAGAATCACCGTCCACGACACCAGCGATGCCGTCAGCAGCAGCAGCAGGATCACCTGTACCGGCGGGCTGGCGCTGAGAATCAATGCGGAAATCGACAGGTGTGCATTCATCGTGAGATTCGCCTTCAGTTTTTCTGGACATCATGGACAACGGGAATTGGTGTCGCGGGAAAGCCAACCGGCGGCGTGGTATTCAGCGCATCCGGCAGCGGCCGCAGCTTGAACGTATGCGCATCGACGCAGACTACACGCACGCTCGCCACACTCAACACGCGCGCATTATCGGCGGAATCGAGCAACGATTGTGCAAAAGTCATGCTCACTCGGCGTTTTTCGGCCATCGCCAGGGTGACGATCAGCGCATCATCCAGCCGCGCTGGCTGGCGATATTGAATGGACAAATCCGCCACCGTAAACGCGATGCCGAAGTCCAGCCGCAGCCGCTCCTGCGAATAGCCAAGTGCGCGCAGCCACTCGGTACGCGCACGCTCGAAAAATCGCAGGTAATTGGCGTGATAAACCACACCGCTGACATCCGTATCCTCGTAATAAACACGGATCGGGCAGCGGAACAATTCGGTGCTTGGGTTTGCGGCGGCAGGTCTCAAAATCCTTGATCCGGACTCACTCTTTTTGGCTGGCTCGGCAGGTTGCGGCAGCGATGGTCTGCGCGAAAAATGGCGGCTTGAGAATCGCGGAGAAAACACTTGCGATCACGGAGAAATCGACGAAAAGTTTAGCAGGCTGAGCAATCCTCGCGCACGATCACGCGAGAAAATTCACGCCGCGGTCACAAAACCGGCGCTGGCTCGAAAAGGTCGCCTTCGCTGCTGCGCGCGGGCGGCTTCAAACCGTAATGCTGATAAGCCAGCTTGCCGGCGAGGCGGCCGCGCGGCGTTCGCAGCAGATAACCTTGCTGGATCAGAAATGGTTCGATCACATCTTCGATGGTGTCGCGCGATTCGCCGATCGCCGCAGCAAGATTGTCCAGCCCGGCGGGGCCGCCGTCGAAGCGCTCGATCAGCGCCATCAGCAGTTTGCGATCCATCAGATCGAAGCCGTTACTGTCGACCGCTAGCATCTTCATCGCAGCCTCGGCAATCACCCGCGTGATTCGTCCTTGATCGGGGCCTTGCCCGCGCACTTCGGCGTAGTCGCGCACGCGACGAAGCAGGCGGTTGGCGATACGCGGCGTGCCGCGCGAACGCTGTGCGATTTCAATGGCGCCATCCAGATCTACCGGCACCTTGAGGATTTCCGCCGAACGCCGCACGATCGAAGTAAGATCGGCGACCGAATAAAATTCCAGCCGCTGGACGATGCCGAAACGATCGCGCAGCGGACCGGTCAGCGCGCCAGCGCGCGTGGTGGCGCCGATCAGCGTAAACGGCGGCAGATCAAGCCTGATCGAACGCGCCGCCGGGCCTTCGCCGATCATGATGTCGAGCTGATAATCCTCCATTGCCGGATACAGCACTTCCTCGACCACTGGCGACAGACGATGGATTTCGTCGACGAACAAAATGTCGCGCGGTTCGAGATTGGTCAGCAGCGCCGCCAGATCGCCGGCGCGTTCCAGCACCGGGCCGGAAGTCTGCCGCATGTTGACGCCCATTTCGGCGGCAAGGATGTGCGCGAGCGTGGTTTTGCCGAGTCCCGGCGGACCAAAAATCAGGACGTGATCGAGCGCTTCGGCACGACGCCGTGCGGCGTCGACGAAGATGCCCATCTGCTCGCGCACCGCAGGCTGACCGACGTAATCGTCCAGCCTGCGCGGACGCAGCGCGCGCTCGAAGCGTTCGTCTTCACCTGCCGCCGCGGTGGAGATCAGGCGATTGCCGGTGTCGCTGGCGCTGGGAGCGGATGTCATTCCGCATTGTAGAGATTGCCGGTGCTCCGGGTGAAGACGCGCGGTCGACTCTTTTCAGCTGTGCTTAACGCTAGCCTTGTCGACGATCTCATTCACTCGTTGACCGGATGACTCACTCCATTTCAATCAACAAATCCTTCGCCATCACGCTGGTGCCTGGCGCCACCAATACGCGCTTCACGGTGCCGGCTTTTTCTGCGCGTAGTTGGGTCTCCATCTTCATCGCTTCGATCGAGACCAGCACATCGCCTGGATCGATTTTCTGACCCGGCTTGACGCTCACGGTAACCACCATGCCCGGCATCGGCGCGCCGATCTGGCTGGCATTGCCTTCTTCGGCTTTCGGCAGCGCCGTCTTCGATGCGATCGCGCCCGCCTTCGGCACGCGCACCGTGCGCGGCTGACCGTTGAGTTCGAAGAACAGCTTGTCTTCGCCTTCCTCTTTCATTTCGGTGGTGGCTTGCAGACGAATCAGCAGCGTTTTGCCCGGCTCCAGTTCGGCGGCGATTTCCTGCTGCTCTTTCAAGCCATAGAAAAAAACGGGTGTGGGCAGCGCACTGACGTCGCCATAGTTGCGTTCGTGCGCGGCGAAATCCTTGAACACTTTGGGATACATCAGATACGAAGCGAGATCGGTATCGCCGATCTTGTGGCCGATGGACTTCTCCACTTCGGCGCGCGTTTTTTCCAGATCGACCGGCGGCAGACTCTTTCCCGGCCGGCCTTTGAGCGGCTTGTCTCCTTTCAGGATCTTCTTTTGTAATGCCTTCGGAAAACCATCCGGCGGGAACCCCAACTCGCCTTTGAACAGCGAAATCACCGACTCCGGAAAAGCGATCTCGCGTGACGGATCGCTCACCGCTTCGGGTGTGAGATCGTTGGCGACCATGAACAAGGCCATGTCGCCCACCACCTTGGAAGTCGGCGTGACTTTGACGATATCGCCGAACAACTGGTTGACATCCGCATACGCCTGCGCCACTTCTTCCCAGCGATGTTCGAGGCCCATCGAGCGCGCCTGTTCGCGCAGATTCGTATATTGGCCGCCGGGCATTTCGTGGCGATAGACATCGGAAGTGCCAGCGCGGATGTCGGCTTCGAACGGCGAATAAAAACGCCGCACGCCTTCCCAATATTGCGCGATCGCGCGCATCGCCGGCACCGGCATGCCGGGATCGCGCTTGCTGCCGCCGAGTGCCGCGGCGATCGCGCCCAGATTCGGTTGCGACGTGAGGCCACTCATCGCATCCATCGCGCCATCCACCGCATCGCAGCCGGCCTCCACCGCGGCCAGCACGCTCGCTGCGGCGATGCCGCTGGTGTCGTGCGTATGAAAATGCAGCGGCAGGCCGACTTCCTGCTTCAAGGCTTTGACCAGCGCTGCCGCCGCACGCGGACGGCACACGCCGGCCATGTCCTTGATGCCGATGATGTGCGCACCGGCCTTCTCCAAAGCCTTCGCCATATCGACGTAATACTTGAGATCGTATTTTGGCCGCGAGGCATCGAATAGATCGCCGGTATAACAAATCGTGCCCTCGCAAAGCGCGCCGGATTCGAGCACCGCATCCATCGCCACGCGCATATTCTCGACCCAGTTCAGCGAATCGAAAACGCGAAAAACATCAACGCCATTCTTCGCGGCCTGCGCGACAAAAAACTTGACCACGTTATCCGCGTAATTGGTATAGCCGACCGCGTTGGATGAACGCAGCAGCATCTGGAACAGGATGTTCGGCACGCGCTCGCGCAGGCCCGCAAGACGATCCCACGGGTCTTCCTTGAGGAAGCGCATGGCGACATCGAACGTCGCGCCGCCCCAGCATTCAAGCGAGAACAACTCCGGCAGCATGCGCGCGTAATACGGTGCGATCGCCAGCATGTCGGCGGTGCGCATGCGCGTGGCGAACAGCGACTGGTGCGCATCGCGCATGGTCGTGTCGGTGAGCAGCACACGCTTCTGCGATTTCATCCACTCGGAAAATTTTTCGGCACCGAGCATCTGCAGCTTGTCGCGCGATCCGGGTGGAGTCGGCAGGCTCAAATCGAATTCCGGCAGTACCGCCGGCGGCAGCGCGCCACTCGGCGGTTTACGGCCTTTCATTTCCGGATTGCCGTTGACGATCACCTCGCCGATGAACTTCAGCACCTTGCTGGCGCGGTCACGACGCTTGCTGAATTTGAACAGCTCCGGCGTGGTGTCGATGAAGCGGGTAGTGCATTCGCCGGAGGCGAACAAAGGATGATTGATGACGTTTTCGAGAAACTGCAGATTGCTCGAAAGCCCGCGAATGCGGAACTCGCGCAGCGCGCGATCCATGCGCTTGATCGCTTCGTCGGGCGTCGGTGCCCAGGCCGTCACCTTGACTAACAAGGAGTCGTAGTAAGGAGTGATCACCGCGCCTCCATACGCGGTGCCGCCGTCGAGCCGGATACCGAATCCGGAGGCGCTGCGATACACCGTGAGGCGACCGTAATCGGGCGTGAAATTATTTTCCGGATCCTCGGTGGTCACGCGGCATTGCAGCGCGTGACCTTTCAATTGAATCTCGCCCTGCACCGGCACGCCGGCATCGACGCCGATGGTTGCGCCCTCGGTGATACGAATCTGCGCCTTGACGATGTCGATGCCGGTCACCTGCTCGGTCACCGTATGCTCGACCTGAATACGCGGATTCACCTCGATGAAGTAGTACTTGCCGGTATCCGCGTCCATCAGGAATTCGACGGTGCCGGCATGCGTGTAATTCACCGCGCGACCGAGCTTCAGAGCGGATTCGCATAAGCCCTGGCGCGTGGCTGCATCCATGTACGGCGCCGGCGCGCGCTCCACCACTTTCTGGTTGCGCCGCTGCACCGAACAATCGCGCTCGAACAGATGCACCAGATTGCCGTGCTTGTCGCCCAGAATCTGCACTTCGACGTGCCGCGCACGCCGCACCAGTTTTTCCAGATAGATTTCATCATTGCCGAACGCCGCCAGCGATTCACGCCGCGCGACTTCGATCTGCGAAGCGAGATCGGCTTCGGTTTCGATCACGCGCATGCCGCGGCCGCCGCCGCCCCAGCTGGCTTTCAGCATCAGCGGATAGCCCACCTCCGCCGCCATCTTTTTTGCCAGCTTGATATCCGGCGGCAACGCAGTCGTCGCCGGCATTACCGGCACGCCAGCGGCGACGGCGGCGTTACGCGCGGCCACCTTGTTGCCCAGCGTGCGCATCACCTCCGAACGCGGGCCGATGAACTGGATGCCGGCATGCGCGCAGGCATCGGCGAATTCGGGGTTCTCGGACAAAAATCCATAACCCGGATGGATTGCGTCAACCTTTGCCGATTTGGCGATTTCGATGATGCCTTGAATATCCAGATACGCCGCAATCGGTTTTTTACCTGCGCCGACCGGGTAGCTTTCATCCGCTTTGAAACGGTGCAGTGCGAAGCGATCCTCGTTCGCATAAATCGCCACGGTGCGAATGCCCATTTCAGCCGCCGCCCGCATTACGCGAATGGCGATTTCCGAACGGTTGGCGACGAGAATCTTGCGGATGCGGTTCATGGGTTCAAGCCTTCCTTGCGCAGAGCAGAGCCATTTTTTCTAAACGATTCATTGTCGACCCTCCATACATCATCAATTCCAGAGCCAGCGGCTCAGCAGTTTGTTCTTGGCAGCTTGTCTAGCAAAAACAGCACCCGAAGCGTGCTCACAATCGAAAAATGCGACCGCGAGTATTTCTGCCGATCTGTTGATTTTTACATCGATAGCCGTGGCCTTGCGAGTCAACTCCAATAAACATCAACCGGCACCCGCATTTGCGCAAGCACCGCCGCAATCGGCAACAGCAGCGGCGAGGCGCCAGCCAGCGCTTCATCGAAGCACGCCCGCTTTTTTTCGCCATGCAGCAGCAGAGCAATCTGCCGCGCATCCAGCAGCGAACTCAGGCTGTGGCTGATACGCGAGTGCGGCGCGTTCGGCGGCTGCATGGCGACCAGTTGCGCCGGCCCGTTTGAATTCAGCGCGGCGGCGAGACCTTCCGCATTCGGGAATAGCGAGGCAATATGGCCATCGTCGCCCATGCCGAGCATGACGACATCGACCGGCCGCGGCATCTTTTGCAGTTGTCGGGTGCGATCATCGAGTGCGAGTGCTGCGCTGGCCTGCGCGGATTTCAGCGGAATGAAGTGCGCGGCACTTGCAGCGTCGACCAGCAAGTGCTCGTGCAGTAAATGCTCGTTGCTGTCCGGCGATTCAACATCAACCCAGCGCTCATCGGTGAGCGTGATCCACACGCATTTCCAGTCGACCGGTTGCTCGCGCAAAGCTGCGAACAGAGGAATCGGGCTACGCCCGCCGGGCACGATCAACGATGCCTTGCCGCGCGCGGCGATGGCTCGGTTCAAATGTTGCGCGATGGCCGAGGCCAGCGCCTGCGCCGCGCTTGTTGAATCGCTGAATTCATGCTGGAGCAGCCGCGATGAGCGCGCCTCAAGCTCAGGCATCTTCGCGCCAGCTCAAGCCTTCGCGTACGATCAGGGCGCTCGATGCGGTGGGTCCCCAGGTGCCTGCGGCGTAGGGTTTGGGAGGATCGCCGCCGGCATCCCAGGCGTTATGAATCGGATCGATCCAGCGCCAGGCGGCATCGAGTTCATCGCGCCGCATAAATAGAGTGAGCTTGCCCTGGATCACATCGACCAGCAGGCGTTCGTAGGCGTCCCACTGACGGGTCTGGAACGCTTCGGCGAAATCGAGATCGAGCGGCACGGTGCGCACGCGCATTTCGTCGCCGGGCACTTTCACCGAGAGATACAGTTTGATGCCTTCGTCCGGCTGCAAACGGATCACCAGCCGGTTATCACCGCCGGCATTCGCCATCGGCAAAATCGCGTGCGGCACGTTGCGAAAATTCACCACGATTTCGGCCAGACGTTCCTGCATGCGCTTGCCGGTGCGCAGGAAAAACGGCACGCCGGCCCAGCGCCAGTTGCCGAGTTCGGCTTTCAGCGCAACGAAGGTTTCGGTGCTGCTATCCGGCGCTATGCCCGGCTCGTTTAGATAGCCCGCAACCGGTTTGCCGTCGATCGCACCCGCGCGATATTGGCCGCGCACGGTCTTGGTCCGCACATCTTCCGGCGTGAACGGTTTCAGTGTGCGCAGCACTTTCAGTTTTTCATCGCGCATCGCATCCGGGTCGATGCTCGATGGCGGCTCCATCGCCACGATGCACAGCAGTTGCAGCAGGTGATTCTGCATCATGTCGCGCATCGCACCGGCGCGATCGTAAAACTCGCCGCGGCCTTCCACGCCCACGGTTTCGGCGATCGTGATCTGCACATCGCGCACCGACGCACGGCTCCATAAAGGCTCGATGATCGCATTGCTGAAGCGCAGCGCGATCAGGTTCTGCACTGCTTCCTTGCCGAGATAATGATCGATGCGAAAAATCTGGCTTTCGCTGAAAATCGCGCCGACTTGCTCGTTGATTTCAGTCGCCGAAGCGAGATTGCGGCCGAGTGGTTTTTCCAACACCACGCGCGACAGCGGCGTTACCAGACCGGCTTTCGCCAGGTTCTGGCAGATGCCGGCAAACAGATCGGCCGCGGTCGAAAGATAGAACACGCGCACGCGATCGGCCGAATTTGCCAGCCGGTTTGCCAGCTCGGCGAAACCCTCCGGATCGCGCCCATCGATGCGCAGATATTCGAGTTGATGCATAAACGCCGACCAAGCAGTTTCATCCAGATCGGCAGCCGGAATGAAGCGCCGGCAATGCTCGCGCACATAGTCGAGATAGTCGTCGCGGCTCATCGGCTGGCGCGCGGCCGAAATGATGCGCCAGCCCTGCGTGCCGCGACTGTCGCGGAAGCGGTAATACAGCGCGGGCAGCAGCTTGCGCATGGCCAGGTCGCCGGTGCCGCCGAAGAAAATCAGATCAAACGTCTGCAGTGACGTCGCCATCGTTTCCGCCTCGCGCTTGCGCGCTTCTTGCTGCGCCTGAACCGGATTCCTGCGCGGAACCGGCGTCAGCGCGTTCGATCAAAAGCATACCCGTTGAGGTAAGGTCTGTGGCTATCGCTGCCCGCTTGTGTTAACCGATAGATGTGATGATTTCCAACATGACCCGCAAGCTCGATGCCGGGTTGACTAGGGTTCTCGATCTTGCTTGTAGGTGATGGCGCAACGACAGTCGTGATGATGGCTCAGGTTTGATTTCCCAATGGAGATTCCAATGGCGCTGCATTCGAGGTTGGCGGAAGTGACGGATCGCATACGCGCACGCAGCGCGGATTCGCGGCGAAATTATCTCGCCGCAGTGGCCGGAATGCGCGTGGCCGGCACCTCGCGCGGACGCCTCGGCTGCACCAATCTCGCGCACGCGATCGCCGCGTTCGATCCGGCCGATAAGGACATCTTGCGGCAGGCGCGCTGGCCGAATATCGGCATCGTCTCCGCGTATAACGACATGCTTTCTGCGCATCAGCCATTCGAGCGTTTTCCGGCCATCATCAAACAGGCGGCGCGCGAAGCCGGTGCGGTCGCGCAATTTGCCGGCGGCGTACCGGCGATGTGCGATGGCGTTACCCAGGGCGAAGTCGGCATGGAACTGAGTCTGTTCTCGCGCGATGTGATTGCGATGGCCACCGCGGTAGCTTTGTCGCACAACGTCTTCGATGCCGCGCTGTGTCTGGGAGTCTGCGACAAGATCGTACCCGGCCTGCTGATCGGCGCGCTGCAATTCGGCCATCTGCCAGTGATTTTCGTCCCCGCCGGACCGATGCCTTCCGGCCTGCCGAACGCCGAGAAATCCCGCATCCGCCAATTGTTCGCCGAAGGCAAGGTCGGCCGCGACGCGTTGATGGATTCGGAAGCGCAAAGCTACCACGCACCCGGCACCTGCACGTTCTACGGCACCGCCAATAGTAACCAGATGCTGATGGAAGTAATGGGTTTGCATCTACCGGGTGCTGCATTCGTCAACCCGAATACGCCTTTGCGCGATGCCCTTACTTCGGCCTCCGCACATCGCATCGCAAAGATAACTTCGCTCGGCAACGAATACATTCCGATTGCGGAAGTGATCGACGAACGCGCCATCGTCAATGGCATCGTCGGCCTGCTCGCCACGGGCGGTTCGACCAATCACACGATTCATCTGGTCGCCATCGCGCACGCCGCAGGAATCCTGATCGACTGGAATGATTTCTCGGATCTCTCAGCGATCACTCCTTTACTCGCTCACATCTATCCCAACGGCAAGGCCGATATAAATCATTTCCATGCGGCTGGCGGCATGGGTTTCCTGATTCGGGAACTCCTTAATGCCGGATTGCTGCACGACGATGTACTCACAGTAGCCGGGAAAGGATTACATCACTATGCCGATGAGCCTTATTTCAACGAAGCCGGCAAAGTGATCTGGCGCGCCGCACCCGCGCAGACTGGCGACGATAGCGTACTGCGCGGAGCGGCCACTCCTTTTGCCACCGATGGCGGACTCAAAGTCCTGACCGGCAATCTCGGCCGCGCAGTCATCAAGACATCGGCTGTCAAGATCGAACATCAAATTGTCGAAGCACCGGCGATCGTTTTCGATAGCCAGGAAGCGGTGCAGGAGGCCTTCAAACGCGGCGAGCTGAAGCGCGATTTCGTTGCCGTTGTGCGCTTCCAGGGCCCGCGCGCGAATGGCATGCCGGAACTCCACAAACTTACGCCGCCGCTGGGCGTGTTGCAGGATCAGGGCTTTCATGTCGCACTGGTCACCGACGGCCGCATGTCCGGCGCCTCCGGCAAAGTGCCGGCCGCGATTCATGTCACGCCGGAATGTCTGGCCGGTGGGCCATTGGCACAAGTTCGTAATGGAGATGTGATACGGCTCGATGCCATCCGCGGAAAACTCGAAGTGATGGTCTCCGCAGAGGAATGGCAAAGCCGAACGCCGGCTATCGCTGACTTGCATGCCAATCGCAATGGCTTTGGCCGCGCATTGTTCGCCAGCGCCCGCGCGCATGCCAGCGGCGCCGAGCAGGGTGCGATCAGTTTCTGTGCGGAGGAAGACTCCTTATCGGCTTCTGCGGCAGTGACTGCCTCAATCAAGGCTTGAACAGGTTTGAACGAACCCATCATGGATCATACCAGGCTCTGTTAACAATCAAGTTCAGACTCTGGTTCCAACTCATTGAAGGAGTTGTCGAGATGGAGCGACGAGTACTGCGTGATGATCAGTGGGATCGGATCAAGGACCTGTTACCTGGGAAAGAGCGTGACCCGGGGGCGAGTGCTGACAATAACCGGCGGTTCATTGAAGCGGTGCTGTGGATTTTGAGGGTCGGCGCGACGTGACGTGATCTGCCAGCCGAGTTGGGTAACTGGCGCCCCCTACACGCGTTTCTCGCGTCGGAATCGCACCGGCGTGTGGGCATGGCTGCTCGCGGTGGTCTGCCGAGAGGCCGATCTTGAAGAAGTCTTTCTCGACAGCACGGCCGTTCCCGCGCATCGACATGCCGCCGGCGCCCAAAAAAACAGGGCCCGCAGACACTGGGCCGATCTCGTGGTGGCTGGGGCACGAAAGTCCATATGATCGCGGACGCCCTAGGTAATCCGATCAGGTTCACCCTGACCGGTGCCGAGCAGGCCGATATTTCACAGGCACAGCCGCTGATGGAATTGATCGACACACCCGATGCAGTGATCGCCGACAAGGGTTATGACGCGGATCACTTCGTCGAGGCCATTGAGCGTCTTCACGCGCAAGTGGTCATTCCTCCAAAGTTAAATCGTCGCGAGCAACGCGCCTGCGATTTTTACCACTATCGCGCTCGCCATTTGATCGAAAACCTTTTTGCCAAGCTCAAGGAATTCCGCCGATTCGCCACTCGATACGACAAACCCGCTTCTCAGTTCGCCGCCTTCGTTACCATCGCTTCACTCTGCGTATGGTTGAAATGATTGTTAACAGTGCCTAGGGGAAAATTCTAACTGTTGCGGTCACGCCAGTCCGCGATGCAATGCGCCGTGAGATTGGATAGCACGACGCGCGCCAAGGGGTCCCGGCTCATCAGATCGATCTGATAACGCTCCGCGCCCTTCTTGCTGGGCGTGACTTCGCTAGGGGAGCACACGATAAGATCATTGAAGACGAATTGGGCCGCTATGGCGCGATCACGGAAAACACCACGCGTGATCTCAGACTCATCGACGGCAGCCCAAGCCTCTGCGTCGAGCTTGCGGCCGATAGCTTCGGCAATGCGCTCGGGAATTCAATCGTAGGGCAGATTGAATACGGTGATCAGCCGCAGCCGTTGAGCGAAGCGGAGTCCTTCCAGTACAACGAGTATCTGAACTCTCAAGACCCCGGCACGCATGAAAGTGTGCTGACGCCGGAGCAGATCGCGTCGGAGAGTGCGCTGCCGGCATCGACGGTGGCTCAGCAGAGTCTCGAAGCCGGGGCGCCCGCTGATGCATCACAACCGGTCGCAGGCGCTGACACTGGCGGCGGAACGACTGCGGCGGACGCTCAGAATGCAACCGCGACCGCTTCAACGCTCAACGCGCTCAACGGCGCTGGCACGAGTCAAAACGGCTTCACTGGGCAAGGCGTCAAAGTCGCCGATTCGGGACAGGTGTTCTCGGATGCAAGTTATGCGGGTAGCCCGGACGATGCAGTGCAATTACCCGAAGTCGTTGTCACGGCAAAAAGGGAAAGCCCGGGTTTTTTCTCGCAATTGGAATCGGACGCTGGGCAAGCACTCAGCGGCATTGGCTCGTTCCTGACCAATTTCGGAAAATATGCGTTGGGGACCACTGAACTTGCCTTGAGTGGTGTCTACAACGAAGGCGTTCGGATTGTCGGCGGTATTGCTTCTATTCCCGTTGCCGCTTTCGACTCTGTCGATGATGCGGTTGCTTTGCAGCAGAGCATCAAAAACACGATTGGTTATACGCCGCAGACCGAAGGCGCGCTGGCGATCGAGTCGGCGCTGCAGCCGGTCGGGCAGTTCGTTGACCAGAAAATTTTGACCCCGCTGCACAATGCTTCCGAAGCCTATCTCGGCGATGGACTGACTACGCTGTTGTCGGGCACCGCGCAGTTTGTTGCCGAAAGCGCAGGTGTTGTGGGTGGTATCGGTGCAGCTGAATCAGTGGTGGGCAGGCTGGTGGCGGATGGCGCGGATGTTGTTGACGCGGCAGCTCCCGCTGAAAGGGTTGTGCCAGACGAAGTATCACCGCTCCCGCGCGAGCAAGGAACATACGGAATTTTTGGCTCTACAACCCCGATTCAAGGAACACTATACGGACAGCCTGTTTCTTCTGTTAATTTCGAAACCTTGTATCGAGGAGTTAGTCAGTCTCAACTTGACGACATCTTAGCCAACGGCGGCGGCACTACCACGGGAACGAATATTGATCTATATAACCATGCTCTGGGAAGTGCAGGCGGCGGAAACTCAGCGTACGTGGGTGCGTCACAGTTGCTTTCGCCAGTAGGAGACCGCTTCGGAGGCGCTGTAGGCTTTGCAACAACTGGCGGAACAGAGGACGGTTATATATTGGAGTTGAAAAATATTCCGGGATTTGATCTTGATTCTGCTTTCGGTCAAGGCGGCTCGGAAAGTGTTGGCCTCACCAATCCGCAGCCGGCGGAGCTTGAAACCGCCATACCGGGCACGTTCCCGCTCAGTAGTATCTCGCGGATCGGTTATGTGACCAGAAATGTGGCCGGCAACCCGGTAATCCAATTTAAGCCTCTCTCGTTCTACACCGGTAATTAAATCATGCCAAGTGTTATCAACGAACAGCTAGTCGCTCGTTGGAGTGACCCAAAATATCAAGTGCTATCTTCTTTAGTACTGGAACAACTTGTTAGACCACTAACTAACGAGGAGCTTAGATTGTTGGATCCGCTTAAAATTAGTACACAGCTAGATGGACAAAAATGGTTGCTTGATTTACGAGGGCTACGGTATACGGGGAAAACATTTAAAAAAGCATCTTGGAAAAATAGCTCGGTATTTGAGTGGGTCGTTCTAGATGGCTCTTGCTTTGTAGCATGTTCATTTGAAGAACTTCATATCCAGTGGTCGTCATTGAGGGGCTGCTCTTTTGAACAGAGCAGATTTTTACGAAGCTCTATAACCGGCTGCGACTGTTCCGAAGCAAATTTTCGAAACACCGTTTTTGAAGAAACAATATGTCGCCAGAATGACTTCACGAGTACAGAGTTTATTGGCTCAAGAACTTCGGCAGACGGCACTGAATTTGATTCTTCAATTTTCATCGGAAGTCAATTTGACGGAAATGAGAATAACTTTATTAATCGAGTCGGGAGCAAAGTAATTCTTGGAATCGATGACCCTTTTTTGGAAAAGGTTAAAAGAACTATCTCTTATGCACCCCTTACCTTGCAATCATGGAGAATTGGGTGATCGTTGAAGAGTGCGTGTTCAAATTGGACTAACCTACTTTCGAAGCTTGCGGCCGAAGCGTTTGGTGACCTCCGGAAGTCCCCGGCGTCGAACCTGTGCCTCCCACCGTGATCCGCGTTTCCGGATCCGTCGCCATTCCTGTTGCCTCGCTGCCACGCGTTGTGGCAAAGATGTGGCAAACGCAGGATTTACAGGGAGGACAGAAATGTGGTCGTTCTGGATTTATTATCCGAAACAATCACTTAATCTGGTGGACGGTACAGGGCTCGAACCTGTGACCCCCGCCGTGTGAAGGCGATGCTCTACCACTGAGCTAACCGTCCGGGGTGATGGTTGAAACGCATGCAGCTGCATGCGGACGCGCAAGTTATTCGGCGGGCGCGGGAATGTCAATCGGCGATCGGCACTTGAATGTGAGCGCGAGGTTTTTCAGGCCTGCTCAGATTCGGGAATTTCCAGGTCGAAGGCTTCGGCTTCGTCATCGTAGGTGAAGATTTCAGCGTAGCGGCCCCACATGGTGACGGCGCGCAGCGTTTGCTCGGCGGCGCTGTCGCTCAGATGATCTTCCAGTTCGGACAAAAAACGAACCGATGGCGCGCGGTGCCCGGGGCGGTCGTCGAGCACGCCTTTGATGTGCGCGGCGAGTGGAATGCGCGTAAGCAATTGCCTGGCGAAGCTGTGCTTGCGCGCCTGCATGCCGGCTTCGGCGAATTCGTGGCCAAGTGGTGTAAGGAGGATGTCGCCGGAGATCAACTCGGCAAATCCTAGCATCTGTAGTGCTTCGGCGATCGGAAACAGTTCGTCCACTTCCAGCGCCAGCGCGGAGGCGATTGCGGGCATGTCGGCGCGGCCGCGATAGGGCTCGGCGGCGAGATTTTCGAGCAGACCGGCGAGCAGGTTGGTGGAAACTTCCGGCAGTCGTTCGCCGATCGAAAGCACGGTTGCCGCGCCGGTTTTCGTGCGCACCGTCATGCGCGCATAAATGTCGTCGACCAGCTGGCGGAAGCGCGGATCGAGCCGGTTGCGTGGATGCTTGAACGGCACTTTGATCTCAGCGGTCACGCGGCCGGGATTCGACGAAAACACCAGAATCCGATCGCACATGAACACCGCTTCTTCGATGTTGTGAGTGACCAACAGCACGCTCTGGATCGGCAGTTTGCCCTCGGTCCACAGATCGAGAAAATCGGTGCGCAGTGTTTCCGCGGTGAGTACGTCGAGTGCGGAGAACGGTTCGTCCATCAGCAGGATTGCGGGGTCGGTGACCAGCGCGCGTGCGAAGCCGACGCGTTGCCGCATGCCGCCGGAAAGTTCGCGCGGAAACGCATTGGCGAAGCCGTTGAGGCCGATCAGGTCGATCGCGGATTCGGCGCGCTCGCGCATTTCGTCGCGCGCCAGACCTTGTGCTTCGAGTCCGGCCTCGACGTTTTGCAGCACCGTCAGCCACGGGAACAAGGCAAAGCTCTGGAACACCATCGCAATGCCTTCCGCTGGCCCGCTGAGCGCCGCGCCGCGATACAACACCTGGCCCGAAGTGGCGCGAATCAGGCCGGCAACGATGCGCAGCAAGGTCGATTTGCCGGAACCGGAGCGGCCCAGCAGGCCGACGATTTCGCCTTTGCCGAGATTCAGATCCACCGCTTCGAGTACCTTCAACGGCTCGCCGTTCTGACGCGCGAACGCACGCGTCACGCCGCGCACGCGCAGCACCGAATTGCCGTTATCGACTACTGCATCACTAACGTGCTCGTCACTCATGCTGACTCCAGGATCAAGGCAAAATCCAAGCTGGCAAGCTTAGATCGTCTGATGGATGATTACTCGACACCGCCGAGTCTTTCGGCGCGCCGGTACAAGGGTCGCCACAACAACCGATTGAAGCTCACCACGAACAGCGCCATCACCACCACGCCGAGCATTACGCGCGCGTAATCGCCGTCGTGCGTGGCTTGCTCGATGTACGCGCCGAGGCCGTGTGCCTGAATGTGTGTATCGCCCCAGTCGACGAACTCTGCAACGATGCTGGCGTTCCACGAGCCGCCCGCAGCGGTCATCGCACCGGTGACGTAATACGGCAGGATGCCCGGCAGAATCGCACGCTTCCACCATAGCCAGCCGCGCAGGTGCAGATTTTTTGCAGCGTCCTGCAAGTCGCGCGGATACACCGTGGCCCCAGCGATGACGTTGAACAGGATGTACCACTGCGTGCCAAGAATCATCAGCGGACTGAGAAAAACATCCGGCGATAATTTGAAGCGCACGATCAGAAAAACCGCGACCGGGAAAAACAGGTTCGACGGAAACGCCGCGAGGAATTGCGCGATCGGTTGCGCGATCGCCGCCAGCCGTGGGCGCAAGCCGATCGCTACTCCAATGGGCACCCAGATCAGGCTCGCGATCGCCACCAGTACGATCACGCGCAGCATCGTCGCCCCGGCCAGCAACACGGCGTGGCCCACCTCAACCCAACCCAGCGAAGCGCTGATGTAACGTACCGTCAACCAGCCGCCGTAGGCCGCGCACAGGATCACCGCGCCGTACCAGGCGATATCCGCCAGCGGCGAAGTCCAGGCCGGCAAGGGACGGTTTTCGCGGTGCTGCACCGGCTTCGCAACACCGCGAAAACGATCGCCCAGCGACTCGGCCAGTTCGGCCATCCACTCGACCAGCCGCGAGCGCTGTAGCATGCGCAACACCCAGGATTCCGGCTGGATTTGCGACGGCATGTCGTCTGGCCGGAAACGCTCGCCGTAAGCGATCAGCGGGCGGAACAGCAACTGGTCGTACATCAGGATCACGACCAGCATTGCAGCGATGGCCCAGCCGATGGCGCCGAGATCGCGCTGCTCGATGGCGGTGGCCACATACGAGCCGATGCCGGGCAAAGTGATGGTTTGATTGCCGACGGTAATCGCCTCGGATGCCACGACGAAAAACCAGCCGCCGGACATCGACATCATCATGTTCCAGATCAAGCCCGGCATGGCGAACGGCAGTTCGAGCTTGCGGAAACGCTGCCACGGCGAGAAGCGCAAGGAGCGCGTGGCTTCCACCAGATCCGGCGGCAAGGTGCGCAGGCTTTGGTAAACGCTGAACGTCATGTTCCAGGCCTGGCTGGTGAAAATGGCGAAGATCGAAGCCAACTCCGCGCCGACGACCTTGCCGGGAAATAGCCCCAGAAAAAAAGTCACGGTGAAGGATAAAAAGCCGAGAATCGGCACCGATTGCAAAACGTCCAGCACCGGAATCAGTACCCGCTCGGCGCGGCGGCTGTAAGCGCACAGGTAGGCGTAGCCGAGACTGAAAATCAGCGATAGCGCCATCGCCGAAAACATCCGCAGCGTGGTGCGCAAGGCGTAGAACGGCAGCTGCCAGGGCGATAGCGTTACGCCGGCACTTTCCACCGCGGCCAGCGGCGCGGAAAACTGGTGGAACGCGATGGCGATCAGCGTGAAAGTGCCGAACAGCATCAGGAACGCGGCGACATCCCAGCCGCTCGGCAAGCTGCCGCGCGCGAAGCCGCGCAGCGCCAGATACGGGTGCGCGATCAGCCGCCCGGCGGCGCGCGCGCCGTAACTATTTTCCGCAGAGTTCTGACTGCCGGATTCGGCCATGCGCGCGCTTCGCTGCTTCGTCTGGAAAGGTTCCGGCGTGTTCCTGAACAACAACGCCGAAAAGCGGCCGCTAGTCTAGTCCAGCGAAGCGTGAATAAAAATGACAGGCGCGATCCTGCATGGATTTTTCGCAGGCGATGCCGATTCCCAGCCGGCTTCTTTGTTGCGGCGAGCGACTACGGCGACACTGTCGGCCGGCCGACGCAGTCATAAGTAAAGCCCTGTGATTGCATCCAGGCCGGATCGTAGAGATTGCGGCCATCGATAATCAGCGGCCGCTTCAGCAGCAGTTTCAGTTTGCCCAGATCCGGGCTCTGGAACACGCGCCATTCGGTGACGACTACCAGTGCATCCGCGCCTTCAGCGGCGGCGAGCGGGTTGTCCGCCATCGTGATCGCGGCTTCGCCTGCGAACAGCTTGCCGGCCTCGTGCATGGCGACCGGATCGTAAGCGCGCACGCGGCCGCCATCGGCGAGAATCGCTTCGATCAGCACACGGCTCGGCGCTTCGCGCATGTCGTCGGTGCGAGGCTTGAACGCAAGGCCCCAGACGGCGATGGTTTTGCCGGCGAGATCGCCGAGATGTTTTTTCAGTTTCGCGTGCAGCGTGGTCTTCTGGAAATTGTTGACCTGCTCGACCGCACGCAGGATCGCCGCATCGAAATCGACATCGGCTGCGCTCTTCACCAGCGCTTTCACGTCCTTCGGAAAACATGAGCCGCCATAACCGGCGCCGGGATAAATGAAGTGATAACCGATGCGCGGATCGGCACCGATGCCAACGCGCACTTTCTCGATATCCGCGCCGATTTTTTCCGCCAGATTCGCCAGTTCATTCATGAAGCTGATCTTGGTCGCCAGCATCGCGTTGGCAGCGTACTTGGTCAGCTCAGAGCTGCGCAAATCCATCACGATCATGCGATCGTGATTGCGATTGAACGGTGCGTAAAGTGCCTGCAAATGCTTCGCCGCGCGCGGATTATCAACACCGACGATAATGCGGTCCGGCTTGTTGAAATCGCCGATCGCAGCGCCTTCCTTGAGGAATTCGGGATTCGACGCCACATCGAATTCCAGCGTCGCGCCGCGCTCGTGCAGGGTCTCTGAAATTGCGCTGCGCACCTTGTCCGCAGTGCCCACCGGCACGGTGGATTTGGAAACCACCACGCGATAATCCTCCATGTGCCGGCCGATGGTACGCGCCACTTCCAGCACATATTTAAGATCGGCCGAGCCATCCTCATTCGGCGGGGTGCCGACCGCGATGAACTGGAACAGGCCGTGTGCCACGCCGGCCGCAGCATCGGTGGTGAAACGCAGTCGGCCTTCTGCGGAATTCTTGCGCAGCAGATCTTCCAGCCCCGGTTCGTATATCGGCACATCGCCCGCTTGTAGCCGCGCGATCTTGCCGGTATCGACATCGACGCACAGCACATCGTTGCCGACATCGGCGAAGCACACTGCGGTCACCAGGCCGACGTAGCCAGAGCCGAAAATCGTTATGTTCAAAATGAATTCCCTGACGAGCGATTGGATAAAGCCGATTCCCGCTTCAATGGCGTCCACTCAAGCGGAACGTAATTATCTGCGAAGTCGATGTTGTGTAGGTATCGAAGTTTTCGTAACGCCTTCGCGGCTAAAATACCCGCATGAAAATCGGAGTGAAAGTCCGCATGAAATTATCGAGCAGTTTCCGGTGAAGCGGCGCGAGCGCGAAGCGCGGCTGGCGATGCGTCACGCCGCCGACTACGCCAGCTGGCGGGAGGCCGCGCGGGCATTCGATACGATCAATGGTCTCGATCATTGGAAGCGCGAAGACGCCACCGACGATTACGACTGGAAGCTCATCAAGAGCCGTCTGCGCGAAATCCGCGGACTGCGCACCAGCAACGAAATCGGCAAGCTGGTTTATCACTTGCGTCAGGGTCTGCACTGGAATCTCGGCAATCTCAGCAATCCGATCCTGTACAGCCACGCGCTGGTCGGCACCAAGCAGCTGATCGAGGATTACACGCGCGAAGTTGTTGTCGCGCTGAATTTTCTGTGCGACGGAAATTTTGCCGAATTCGATGAAGTCGCCAAGCTGCGATTCTTCCGGGAAATCCTCGCCTCGTTCGGCCGCTCAGCGCTGATGCTTTCGGGCGGCGCAACGCTCGGCTTGTTCCACGTCGGCGTAGTGAAAGCGCTGGTGCGCGAGGACTTGTTGCCCGATGTGATTTCCGGTTCTAGTGCGGGTTCGGTGGTAGCCGCAACGGTCGGCACGCGCGCGCCGGACGAGTTGGAATCGCTGCTCGATCCGCAGAGTTCTTACTATCACTTCTGGAAACCACTGGCGCTGAAAGAGATCTGGCGCAAAGGCGTGCTGATGGATCAATCACAAATCCGCCGCGGCATCGCTAGCAACATTCTCGATCTCACTTTTGAAGAAGCTTATCGGCGTTCCGGCCGCATCATCAACATCACGGTTTCGCCGGCCGGCAGCAACCAGACGCCGCGTCTGCTGAATTATCTGACGTCTCCCTATCTCTACATCCGCGAGGCCGTGCTGGCTTCCAGCGCCGTGCCATTCCTGTTTGCGCCGGTGCAGCTGATGACGCGCGATGAAGACGGCAAGCGCGTGCCGTACATGCCCTCACTGCGCTGGACCGATGGCTCCTTGAAATCCGATCTGCCCGGAATACGTTTGCGACGACTCCACAACGTCAATCATTTCGTCGTCAGCCAGACCAATCCGCATGTGATTCCATTTCTCAAAGCACATCCGGAAGAGCAGGGGTTGGTCAGCAATCTGCGCGATTACGTTTATTCCAGCCTGCGCGGATCGGCGCAATATGCCATCGGCATCGGCCGCTTCAGCGTACCGAGTGAACAGGTACGTCGCTATCTGGATACTGCGTCTTCGATCATCAATCAGGATTACCGCGGCAACATCACCATCTTGCCGAAAGTCACGGTGTGGCGCTATGCACACGTTACTGCGAATCCGAAAATCGAAGAAGTGAAACGCTTCATCCAGGAAGGCGAGCGCGCTACCTGGCGGCGCATCGAAATGATCCGCAATCAGATGATGATTTCGCAGACGATGATGCGCTGCATCCGGCGGCTTGAAGATTCGGTGACAGCGCCCTTGGCGGTTTCAGTGACTCACGAAAGCCGCAGCACCACGGGGCGTCCGAAGCTGGAAGTGGTGCGCCGCCGCGATCCTTGAGATGGAATGATTGGAACTCATCACATCAATATGGCGATCGAATGGAGTTTTCGTCATGGTGCTGTACAAAATACCGAGCGCATTCGTTTATGGAGTGAGTTCTACAAAGCGCTGACGCTCAAGCGCTGCTGATGCAACGTCTGTAACTCCTGTTTCTGCTGCACCACGCGCGCACGTTCTTTTTCCACTACCGCGGCCGGTGCGCCGCTAGTGAATTTCTCGCTGGCGAGCCGCGCCTCGTTCTTCATCAGATCGCTTTCGATCTTGGCGATCAGCTTGTTGAGTCGCGCGAGTTCGCCATCCTTGTCGATCAGGCCCGCCATCGGCACCAGGATTTTCATCGCCCCCAGCAAGGCGGTTGCGGATTGTGGAGTCTCGGCATCCGGCGCCAAAACCTGTAAAGACTGGACTCTGGCGATGAAGTCGATAATGCCGCGCAGGCGTTCGATGCGTTCGATATCGGCCGCACTCGCATCCTGCACCAGCAGCGTCAGCGGCTTTCCCGGTGGAATATCCATCTCGCCGCGAATCTGCCGCACGCACAGAATGAAGGCTTTCAACCACTCCACATCGGCTTCCGCAGCCTCGTCGATTTTTTCCGGCTCGGCGATCGGGTAGGGCTGCAACATGATCGTCTCGCCGGTCTTCGCCGCGAGCGGCGCAATGCGCTGCCAGACTTCTTCGGTGACGAACGGCATCAGTGGATGCAGCAGCCGCAAGCTGGTTTCGAGTACGCGCACCAGTGTGCGTCGCGTGCCGCGTTTGGCGATATCGCTACCGCCGAGTACCGCCGGTTTCGCCAGTTCCAGATACCAGTCACAGTATTCATTCCAGATGAATTGATACAGCGACTGCGCCAGCAGATCGAAGCGATAATTGCGGAAATGCTCGGCGGCTTCGGCTTCGACTTTTTGCAGATGCGAAACGATCCAGCGATCGGCCACGCTCAGCTCGATCGACAGCGATGCATCCGCGCCGCAATCCTGGCTTTCGCAATTCATCAGTACGAAGCGCGCGGCGTTCCAGATCTTGTTGCAGAAATTGCGATAGCCCTCGGCACGGCCGGTATCGAAACGGATATCGCGGCCGGGCGAGGCGAGCGCAGCAAATGTGAAGCGCAGCGCATCGACGCCGACCGGCGCGATACCGTTTGGATAATCACGCCGCGTCGCCTTTTCGATCTTCGGCGCAGTTTCCGGCTTGATCAAACCGGTGGTGCGCTTCTTCACCAACTCCTCTAACGAAATGCCGTCAACCAGATCGAGCGGATCGAGCACATTGCCTTTCGACTTGCTCATCTTTTGGCCTTCCGGATCGCGGATCAGGCCATGCACATACACCTCGCGGAACGGCACGTCATCGGCGAGCACCAGACCCATCATCACCATCCGCGCGATCCAGAAAAAGATGATATCGAAGCCGGTGACGAGCACGCTACTCGGATAAAACTTCTTCAGCTCCGGCGTGGCTTGCGGCCAGCCGAGTGTTGCCAGTGGCCAGATATCGGATGAGAACCAGGTATCGAAAACATCTTCGTCCTGCTTCAAGGTAATGTCATCTGAAAGCCGGTATTTCGCGCGCACTTCGGCCTCGTCGCGCGCCACGTAAATGTTGCCTGCGTTGTCGTACCACGCCGGAATGCGATGACCCCACCATAGCTGACGCGAGATACACCAGTCCTGAATATTGCGCAGCCAGTGGAAGTAAGTGTTGGACCAATTCTCCGGTACGAATTTGATGCGGCCATCTTCGACCGCTTTGATCGCGGGCTCAGTGATCGCCTTCAAACCACCGGCGCCGGGCTTGCCATCGTGGCGCGTTTCGCGCGTGAGATCGACGAACCATTGATCGGTGAGATAAGGCTCCAGCACCGCGCCGGTGCGATCGCCGCGCGGGACTTTCAGTTTGTGATCTTCGATTTTTTCGATGAGACCTAGCGCATGTAGGTCTTTCTCAATTTGCTGCCGGGCTTCAAAGCGGTCGAGTCCCCGCAAGCGTTCTGGAATTTGTGCTGCAACCCCACCACCGGATATTGGAATGTCGGAGTCGGTATGTCGAATCCCGTCAGGACCGGCAGCCCGATGTCCGAACTCGGCGTCATCGAAAACGCTGCTCTTAATGGTTGCGCGCGGCGTGAATATGTTGACTAGCGGGAGCCGATGTCGCTGCCCCACCGCGTAGTCATTAAAGTCATGCGCCGGCGTAATCTTCACGCAGCCGCTGCCGAACTCGCGATCGACGAAATCGTCCGCGATTATCGGAATCTCGCGATCACATAGCGGCAGCAGAACCTTCTTGCCGACGAGATGAGTGAAACGCTCATCATCCGGATGCACGGCGACCGCCGTATCGCCCAGCATCGTCTCCGGCCGCGTCGTAGCGACCACGATGTAGTCGAGTCCTTCCGAAGTTTTGGCGCCATCCGCAAGCGGATATCGAATGTGCCAGAGCTTGCCATTCTCTTCTTCGCTGACCACTTCCAAATCCGAGATCGCCGTCTGCAAAACCGGATCCCAGTTCACCAGCCGTTTGCCGCGATAGATCAGCCCGGCTTCGTACAGTCGCACGAAATGTTCGGTGACGGCTTGGGAGTAATCCGGGTCCATCGTGAAGCGTTCGCGGCTCCAGTCCACCGAATTTCCGAGCCGGCGAATCTGCCTTGTAATGGTATTGCCGGATTGCTCTTTCCAGGCCCACACTTTGTCGACGAACTGCTTTCTTCCGAGTTCGATACGCGAAGGCTCGCCGGCAAGCTTGAGATTACGTTCCACTACCATCTGTGTGGCAATGCCGGCGTGATCGGTGCCGGGTTGCCAGAGCGTGCATTCGCCGAGCATGCGGTGATAGCGCGTCAGCGCGTCCATGATGGTGTGCTGAAACGCGTGACCCATATGCAGCGTGCCGGTGACGTTCGGCGGCGGAATCATGATCGAAAACGGCTTGCCATCGCCCTGCGGTGCAAACCAGCCGCGCTGTTCCCACAGCTCGCGCCAGCGCGCTTCCACGGTGGCGGGGTCGAAAGTTTTATCCATGATGGGCAGCGATTGATGATGACGAAATCACGCGCGAGCGCGGTGTAGATTCAAATGAAGCGGATGCCATTGCCGGCAAGCCTATTTTTCGAGTTTGGGCAATTCGACTGGCGCGCAGTTGGGTCCGCGCACGACAGAAACATGGTCGACGACTTCCACCGGTTCTTCGGCTGCTGGAGTGGCTTGCGCGGCGCCAGCCAGCGCGACGTAAACCTGATCCCGATTCTCGCAATTGAAACTGACGGTACCCGAGCGCTGAATGCACGACAGGAATTGTCGGGAGCGGACATCGTTGCCGTCTTCGTCCGGATAATCGCCGCTGCGGCGCGTGCATTGAAACCCGAGTTCGTTGAGCTTGCCTTCGGCATCGTCGGCATCCATGCCTATCGGCAGCGCGGCATGGACGCGATCGCGTTGCTCCGGCGCTACCGTCTGGCTGAAAAAGCTGCAAGCGGTGAGCATGCTGCAAAGTGCGAGGCCGATGATGGTGATTGAGCCAGCAATCTGGAACGGCTTCATAGTTTGTGCATCGCCAGTTCGTAACCGCGGTCGCGGTAAAACTTGTAGCGCTCGCGCGAAACGGCGCGCTCTGCAGCATCGCCATCGACGATTTCCAGCACGCGCTCGAAGCGGCTGAAAAACGGCGGCACCTCGGGGCTCAGGTTGATCATCACGGTCTGATATTCTGCTGGCGGTTCGGCGTTACCAATCAACACGGCCGGCAACGGCGCAGATAGCGATGCGCCAAGCTGTTCGTGGGAGATGAAGCTGCCTTGCCGGAAGCTCCACAAGGCGGCATCAAGCGCGCTCGCCTGAGTCGGAGTCGGCGCGTAAATATAAGTACGTTGACCGGCACTGGCGGCCTTGTCGCAAAGCTTGCAGACGGTTATCACGGCATTGTCCGCAGGCTTTGCGCTGACTTCGGAATCGCTTCCGGCGCCGCCAGATTTGCTTGGACCGGCTTCGGGCAGCACATAAAAATCGACACGAGTCATGGCCGCAGATGCCACTAATTACTGGGCTTCGCTCTGTTTCACGGCGTAGCTGAGCAGATACTGCGTCAGCAGCGGCACCGGCCGGCCGGTCGATTTTTTGCCATGCCAAGCGGTGCCGGCGATATCCAGATGCGCCCACTTCATCTTGCGCGTGAATTTGTGCAGGAAGGTTGCGGCGATGATCGCGCCGGCTTCGCGACCGCCGATGGTGGCGATGTTGGCGACATCGGCAAACTCGCTGCGCAGCTGCGGTTCGTATTCCGGCCACAGCGGCAATTCCCAGGCGCGATCGCCGATCTGTTCGCCGGCATTCAGCAGCGCACGACCGAGGCTCGGGGTATTGCTGAACAGGCCGGTCGCGTGACTGCCGAGCGCTACCACGCAGGCACCGGTAAGCGTTGCCATATCGATGCAGATCGCCGGCTCGAATTCGCGCTCAACGTAGGTCAATGCGTCGCACAGAATCAGGCGGCCTTCGGCATCCGTATTTAAAATTTCGATGGTCAAGCCGGCCATGCTGGTGACGATATCGCCCGGCTTGTTGGCTTGGCCGTTGATGAGATTTTCCGTCGCCGGCACCACGCCGACGAGGTTGATCGGCAGTTTCAATTCGGCTACCGCCGCGAAGGTGCCGATTACGGACGCGCCGCCGCACATGTCGAATTTCATCTCGTCCATCTTGTCGGCCGGCTTGATGCTGATGCCGCCAGCATCGAAGGTCAGGCCCTTGCCGACCAGCGCCACCGGTTTCTCACCTTCGATGCCGCCGCGGTATTCGAGCACGATCAACTTCGGCGGCTGGCTGCTGCCGAGCGCGACCGACAGCAGCGATCCCATGCCGAGCTTCTGCATGTCCGCCGTTTCGAGAATCCTGCATTTGAAACCGTATTGCGCCGCCAGCGCTTGCGCTTGTTCTGCCAGATAAGTCGGCGTGCAGAAGTTGCCCGGCAGATTGCCCAGTGTTTTTGCGAGCGACACACCCTTGGCGATCGCCAGCGCCTCCGCGAGGCCTTTCTCGCCGGCGGGCAAATCGCTGCGGCGCGGCACGTCGAAGGTCAGCCGTTCGAGCTTGAGCCTGGAGATGTCCTCGCGCGCACGCGCGCCGCGCATTTCATCAAAGCGATAAAAAACATCTTCGGTCGTCAGCGCAGCCTGCTGCACATTCCAATGGAAATCGCGGCCTTTCAGCGGCAGATGCGTCAGATAATTCACCGCGTCGATCGAGCCGGTGGCGCGCAAGGCGCGCGCGGCGGCGGCGTTGGCACGGCGGAATGCGGCTTCGTCGAAATCGCGTTCGCGGCCGAGACCGACCAGCAGCACGCGATCACAGAACACGCCGGTGAGGTGATGCACGATCAGCGTTGCGCCAAGCTTGCCGTCCATATCGCCGCGGCGCATGATGCTGGCGATAGCGCCGGTGCTGGCGCGGTCGATCGCTTCGGCGGCTTCGGTAGGATTGCGGCGGTCAAAAATACCCACCACCACGCAAGCCACGCGCTGCTTTTCGGGATTGCCGCTTTTTACGAAATATTCCATGCCCGCCGGTTCCTTGAACAATCGAATGCTTGAAGAATCTGAAAGCTCCGTATCCCCGGCGCCCCGCGCAAAATCCAGCGAATGCAGGTGTCTGCGGGCGTGCGAAAATCCGGGATTGGGGCTTTCCTAGCTTGAGCCGAAAATTATACGAGTAATAGCCCGCTAATTCATGTTTTCCAGAAAAAGAACTCAAAAACAGGGCTTCTGCCGTGGCCGCGCGGGGCCGCGAAGCGGCTGCGATTGCGCGCGAACATGCGATGGATACCAAGGAATGGTTCCGCAATGAAAGGCGGCATTCTCGATCGCTATCTGATGCGCGAAGCCGCCGGCGCCTGGGCAGCGGCGACGTTCGTGCTGCTGACGATCATGATCTCGACGCGCTTCGCCAGCGTGCTGAACTTCGCGGCCAAGGGCGAAATTCCGCGCGGCCTGTTGTTTCAGGTGGTCTTGCTGTCCAGTTTGAGATATCTGGTGATCCTGATTCCGGCGACCTTGCTGCTGGCCATCATGGTTTCGCTCGGCCGGCTTTACAGCGACAACGAAATCGCCGCGATGACCGGCTGCGGCGTCGGCATGGGCCGGCTTTACCGTCCGTTCCTGTGGCTCGCAGCGGCGCTCGCTGTGTTTACCGCGGCACTGGCTTTCGAGGTTGGTCCCTGGGCGGGACGCGAGGCGGATTACCGTGTCAAAAGCGCCAAGCAGCTGGTGCAGTTTTCGCCGTTCGAGGCCGGGCAGTTCACCACCATCGGCGGCGGCAAGGCGACGTTTTATACCTCGACGATGAGCGATGCCGGCGACAAGCTCGGCGAAGTGTTCGCGCGCATCGAGGAAACCGATGGCGCCAGCATCGTCGTCGCCAATCGCGGCGAGCAGGTGACTGATCCTGCCAGCGGCGAACGTGAAGTCGATCTGTTCGATGGCTACCGTTATTTCGGCACGCCCGGTTCGCCGAAATACGACGTCGTCAAATTCCGCGAATTGAAATTGCGGCTGGCCGCGCCGCCGTTTAACTACGTGAACAACCAGCGCAAGCTGGAGTCGATGGGCGAACTCATCGGCAGTCACGATTTGCAGGATCAGGCCGAAGTCGCCGGCCGAATCGCCGCGCCCATTTCGGTGCTGGTGCTGGCCTTGCTGGCGGTGCCGCTCTCGCATCTGGGCCCGCGCGAAGGCCGCTATGGCAAGCTGGTGCTCGGCATCGGCGTGTATCTGGTCTACGCGAATTTGATCAGTTTTGGTCAAGCCTGGATCGGCCAGGGCAAGCTGTCGCCTGAGCTCGGGGTCTGGTGGGTTCACGCCTTAATGCTGATGCTCGCAGGCTCGCTTATCGCCCGGCGGCAAGGCTGGCTGCAATGAACCGCTTGAGCCGTTACGTGATGCGCCATGTGCTTGAGTTGACCGGCATCGTCGCGCTCGGCCTGGTGGCGATCTATACGCTGGTAGTTTTCGTTTCCGACATCAATGACGCCGGCAAGGGCGATTACGGCGTGGTCGACGTGCTCAGTTACAGCCTGCTGATGGTTCCCAGCAGCCTGTATGTGCTGATGCCGATCATCGCCTTGCTCGGTACGCTGATGGGCGTGGGCCAGCTCGCGCGCACCAGTGAGCTGACTGCCATGCGCGCGGCCGGAATGTCGCTGAAGGATATCGGCGCATCGGTGTTGATCACCGGTGTTGCACTGGGCGTTCTGGCCTTTGTTTTGGGCGATCGCATTGCTCCGGCCGCCGAGCATTACGCCGATGCGCGCCGCGACGCCGCGCGCGGCGTTTCCAGCACGCAATCGGTTTGGCTGCGCGACGCCGATCAGATCGTCCAGATTCGTCAGCTCGAAACCGAAAATCACATCCGCGAAGTGACGGCCTACCGCCTGTCGGCCGACAGCAAGCTCTCACGCATTGGCAACGCCCGGGAAGCTACGTTCGATGGCAGCCACTGGCAACTCAGCGGCGTCGAACGCACCGATTTTGGCGATGATCGCGTCACCGCAACGCAGGCCGATCACGCCGAGCTTGAGGGCGGTATCGCGCCGAGCGTGCTGAGATTGTTCATTCTCGAAAGCGACAGCCTGTCGCTGACCGGCCTGCTGCGCTTGATCCATTACCTCGACGGCAATCATCTCGACGCCAGCAAATACCGGCTGACGATGTGGCGCAAACTGGTCGAGCCGCTGACGGTGATCGTGATGATGCTGTTTGCAGTTCCGTTCGCCAGTGGTAGTGCGCGCGACATGGGCGCGGGTCAAAGGCTGTTGATCGGCATGCTGATCGGCATTGCGTTTTATGTCGTCAACAAAGTGTCGGTAAGCCTCGGCGACATCTACGGCTGGCCCGCACCGCTCGCGGCCGCGGCCCCGACTCTGGTGCTGGCGATGGTGACGGGTTTGCGGTTACAGAAGGCGCGCTAGATGTCCGGCCGCTAACTTAAACCTCCAGCGGCACACCTTTCTGCGTCAGCAACAAGCGCAGTTTCTGGATGATCGGAAAAATCTCCTGATTCCAGTCCGCGCCCTGCTCGTCAAAGGCCTTCTGTTCGGCTTCGACGATTGTTTTGTCCTGCGCGAAGATGCCATTGGTGAAGCCGACGATGAATGGCCATAGCAGGTGGATGATGCCGGGAATGCCCGGCTTGCGGATGTTGATGAGGCCGTAGGTCTGGTTGATGCGCTGGGCCTTGTCCACCGGCACGTAGAAATTCCATAAATCCAGCGCCGGTTCCTGGCTGCCTGCGGTCCAGAATTTGAGATTTTGATACGGATATTCGGTGCGGATCGTCATCAGATCCTTGCCTTCGCTTTCCTTCGGCGCATTGCCGCGGCCGATCATCAGCCGCTCGCCGAGTGGCTGCTTGCCGGCCGCGCGCGAGAAGGTGTAATCCACTTCCACCCAGTTGTCGCCGCCGCGCAAATCCAGCATGGTCGTGCGGATGCTGCCCATCAGGCTGCGATGCAGGAATTGATGGTTCATGTCCATCAGATTTTCGTGCATGAAGGAATAATGGCAATTGATGCGCCGATCGAGAAAGCGGGTCTTGTATTCGCCGGTGCCGAAGGTTGGAATTTCGGGGAACGCCACCGTTTCCACCAGCGCAGGCTCGCCGGTAAAAACCCAGATCAGCTGGTAGGCTTCGCGCGTGGGATAGCTGCGCACGCCGTTCGGCAGCTTCTGGTCCTTGTCCAGATATGGCACGTTCACGCAGGCGCCGCTTTTGTCGTAAGTCCAGCAGTGATAGCTGCATTGGATGCGCTCGCCGCGCACCACGCCGAGATGCAGCGGCACCTGCCGGTGCGCGCAGCGATCTTCCAGCGCGTAAACGCTGCCTTCCTTGGTGCGGACCAGCACGATCGGCTCACCGGCGAAGGTTTTGCCGAGTGCCTTGCCCTTTGCCACATCTTTCGAGCGCGCCAGCGGATACCAGAAATTCGGATCGATGCCGGTCTTGCGCAGATCGCGCGGCGCACTCGGCGGCTGCGGAACATCGGGGCGGATGGCGGTGATGGTGGACACGAAAACTCCTGACTAGAAAAGGTTGCGATCAAGGACGACGGCCGGCGAAATAGCGCGCAGCGGCCTCTTGGGGTATGGAATTACCTTAGCACGCAGCAGGCCATTTCGGTCTTGACTGCGCGCATCGATGGGCTTGATGAGCCATCCAACGCGATCACCTTTTTTGCATCTTCAAGCGGCAACCCGCAAGCGGTAACCGACACCCGGCTCGGTCAGAATCAAGGCCGGACTTTCCGGATCGGGTTCGAGTTTGCTGCGCAGTTGACGAATGTAGACGCGCAGGTAGGCGACATCATCCTCGTTATGCGAACCCCAGACTTCGCGCAGCAGATGTCGGTGCGTCAGCACTTTGCCGGCGTGGATCACCAGCTGTTGCAGGATGCCGTATTCCTTCGGCGACAACTTCACTTCTTCGCCTTTGCGCATCACCGTGCGCCGCACCAGATCGACCGACAAACCCTCGTTTTCGTACTCCGGTTTGCCGCCCTGATCCTGCACGCGATGGCGCAGCGCGGTACGAATCCGCGCCATCAATTCATCGACGCCGAAAGGCTTGGTGACGTAGTCGTCCGCGCCGGCGTCGAGCGCTTCGACTTTGCCGCGCTCGTCGTCGCGGCTCGACAGCACGATGATCGGCAGCGGCAAGCTCTGGCGCACTTCGCGGATCACGTCGAGGCCATCGCCGTCGGGCAGGCCGAGATCGAGAATCATCAAGTCGACTTTCTCGCGCTTCAACACCTGCAGCGCTTCGTGAACGCTGCCGGCCTCATGGATCAGATAGTCCTGCACGCGCAGCGTGTTGCGGAGTAGACGTCGGATCGGTGGCTCGTCGTCGACGATCAGAATGCGGCCGCCATCGACGTTCATGCGGTTTCGGCGGAAAGTTTTTCGGGTGCGGGATCGGCAAAAACTTCTGGCGAAAATTCGATGATGAATTCCGCACCGGAGCGGTCATGGCGATTGCGCGCATAAATGCGGCCGCCCATCGCCTCGACAAAACCACGGCAGATGGCCAGACCCAAACCGGTGCCGGAGCGGCCGCGATCGCTGGCCTGGCGCACGCGAAAGAATTTGTCGAACACGCGCGGCAAATCTTCCTCGGGAATGCCAGGGCCTTCGTCACATACCGAGATGGCGAGGCTGAATTTATGCCGGCTCGCGCCGATCTCGATCTGCGTATCAGCGGGTGTGTATTTAGCGGCGTTATCGAGCAGATTCACCAACACCTGTTCCATCAAAACATCGTCGAGAATCAGCAATGGCAGGTTGTTCGGGAAATTCAGTTTGATCCGGTGATTCGCCAATTGCTTGCCGCATCGCCGCACGGCCGTGTTCACCAGATCCTGCAGATCGCAGCTCTGTTTTTTCGGCACCAGCGCGCCGGCATCGAGCTGAGTCATGTCGAGTAGATTGGCAACGTAGCGATTCAGACGCTCGGCTTCATCCAGCGCGGTTGCCAGCATTTCCTCGCGTGTATCGTCGTTGTACAAATTTCCGTAGCTGCGCAGGCTCGAAATCGAGCCGATGATCGAGGCCAGCGGCGTGCGCAGATCGTGCGAGATCGAAGTCAATAATGCCGAGCGCAATTTCTCGGTTTCCGCCAGCATGCGCGCCTGATCGACATCCTTCGCCAGACGAATCCGTTCGGTCGCAATGGCGGCGAGATCGACCAGCGCATCGAGCAGCCGGCGCTCCGGCGGTGTCAGCAGAAATCCGGGCGCGTCGCGGCTCACGCCGATCACGCCGACCTTGCCTTGCGCGGTGCGCAGCGGCAGGAACAGGCGGCGCGTACCCGGCAGCGTGTCGGTGCCGCGGCCGGTCGGTTGTGTGTGTTCCCAGCACCAGGTGGCGGCGGCGAGATCGGCAGCGTCGAGCGTGGCGCCATCGGGCGCGCTCGCGGCGAGTTTCAGCACGCTGACGTGGCCATCCGGCAGCAGCAGCATCGCATCGACCTTGAGCATGTTGGCAACCTGCGCGGCAGTTGCCGCCAATAGCGTATCCAGCTTGCGGATGCCGGCGAGTTTGCGGCTGAAGGCAAACAGTTCAGCCGTGGTTTTCGCCTGCTCGCCGGCGATCAAGGCGTGCAGTCGTTCGCGCGAAGTCAGCGTGCTGGTGAGCGCGCCGGCAATGCAGAAAAATACCAGCGCCAGCACCTGACTGGGATCGGCGATATTGACGGTATACAGCGGCTCGGCGAAGAAAAAGCTGTAGCAGAAGGTCGATAGCAGTGACGTGAACAACGACGGCCGCAAACCATAGCGCGCCGCGCTCCATAGCACCGCGGCAAGGAAGACGATGGAAATATTCGGCAGATCGACCAGCGCCAGAACCGCGCGGCCGAGCAAGGTGGCCGCGCCGACCATCGCCGCGCTGTAGACGTAACCGAGCGCGCGCTCCTGAAAATTTCGCGGACTGCCGAGGCGAGGCGAATGCCGCCCGGTGCGCGCCGGCCGCGACTGCTCGTCGTCCTTTTCCGGCATTTTGCCGCGACCGTGCACATCTTCATCCGCTTCCGCCAGCACATGCACGTTGATGCCGCTGGGCCGCTTCACCAGTTCATGCACCACCGAGCCGTGCATCAACTCGAACCACCATGGCCGCGCCGATTTGCCGACGACGATCTGCGTGATGTTGTTGTCGCGCGCGAACGCCAGCACGTCATCGGCGATGCGGCGCGTGCCGGGCAGGGTCATGGTTTCGCCGCCGAGCTGTTCGGCTAGCCGCATGGTGCTGGCCACGCGATCGCGCTCGGCTTCGCTCAGCTGATGCGTGCGCGCGGTTTCCAGATAGATCGCAAACCATTCAGCATCAAGCCGGTCCGCAACCCGTTTTGCCGCACGCACCAGACCGGCCGCGCCCGGTGATTCGTTGATGCAAACCAGAATGCGTTCCGCCGCTGCCCAGATATCGCGGATCGCATGCTTGCGCATGTACTGGCGCATCTGGTCGTCCACACGCTCGGCGGTGCGGCGCAAGGCCAGTTCGCGTAGCGCGGTGATATTGCCGGGTTTGAAGTAATGATCCAGCGCGCGCTGCGCCTGCTGGCCTGCGTAAACCTTGCCTTCTCGCAAACGCTGGATCAACTCGTCCGGCGTCAGATCGATCACCTCGACATCATCCGCAGTATCGAACACCGAATCCGGCACCGTCTCGCGGATGCGCACGCGCGTGATGCGCGCTACCACATCGTTGAGGCTTTCGATGTGCTGGATGTTCAGCGTGGAATAGACATCGATACCGGCCGCGCGCAGTTCCTCGACATCCTGATAACGCTTCGGATGCCGCGAACCTTCCGCATTCGTATGCGCCAATTCATCCACCAGCACCAGCGCCGGCCGCCGCTTGAGAATGGCATCGATATCCATCTCTTCGAGCAATCGGCCTTTGTATTCCACCGATTTGCGCGGCAGGATTTCGAGGCCCGCGATCAGCGCATGCGTTTCGCTGCGGCCGTGCGTTTCGACGATGCCGACGGCGACATCGATGCCATCCGCTTTCTTCTTGTGCGCCGCCAGCAGCATTTCATACGTCTTGCCCACGCCGGGTGCGGCACCCAGAAAAATCTTCAGCTTGCCGCGCCGCTCTTTCTGCACCTCTTCAAGAAGCGCTTCGGGCGACGGACGATTTTCGGTTTGCGAAGACGGTGGCATGTGAGCCTATGGCAGGTGATAGGCCTATCTTAATCTCATGAGGCTGTTCGGGTGGCCCGTTGGAGTCCCCCGCCAAAATTGCGCAAACCTCGGTTCTGCAAGTGGCGCGACAGCTTACGAATTACTTTGCGGCCACACGCGAAACTTCGGCGCGCAGATCGTGAGCTGAACGCGCATCACCATAAAACCAGCGCCGCCGTTTCAAACTCTTCTCCAGCAGTGGCAGCGCCGGCTGAGATCGACCGGCTGGAGAACTGTACCAATGCCTTGCATCAGCTATGTCTGGAGGCCGTCGAACGATTGACGTATCGTGAAAAATTCCAGCCTCGGCCAGAGGCCTTCATCAAGCTTCGAGAACGCCTGCCGCCTGCTGATCGGCGTGATAGCTCGATCGCACCATCGGCCCGCTGGCGACGTGCGAGAAACCCATCTCTTCGCCGATCATGCGCAGGCGCTCGAATTCATCCGGATGCACATAACGCGCGACCGGCAGATGATGTTTCGACGGCTGTAGGTATTGCCCGAGAGTGAGCATGTTGACGCCGTGCGCGCGCAGATCGCGCATCACCTGCTCGATTTCTTCGATCTCTTCGCCTAAGCCCAGCATCAGTCCCGATTTGGTCGGCACGTTCGGGTGCAGACCCTTGAAGCGCTCCAGCAGATCGAGGCTCCAGTCGTAATCCGAGCCCGGCCGTGCCTGCTTGTACAAGCGCGGCACGGTTTCGAGATTGTGATTGAACACATCGGGCGGCGCGTCCTTGAAAATGGTTAGCGCCGGGTCCATACGGCCGCGGAAATCCGGCACCAGCACTTCGATCGTCAGCGTTGGCGATAACGCACGCGATTGCAGAATGCAGGCAGCGAAATGCGCCGCGCCGCCATCGCGCAGATCGTCGCGGTCGACACTGGTGATGACCACATAACGCAGGCCCATGTCGCGGATGGTGCGCGCGAGTTTGGCTGGTTCATCCGCATCGAGCGGCTTCGGCCGGCCGTGCGCCACATCGCAGAACGGGCAGCGCCGCGTACAGATGTCGCCCATGATCATGAAGGTCGCGGTGCCTTTGCCGAAGCACTCGCCAAGATTCGGGCAGTTGGCTTCTTCGCAAACGGTGTGCAGATCGTTCGCGCGCAGCGCGGCTTTAACGCGCGCGACTTCGGACGACTCGCCGAGCTTCGCGCGAATCCACGGCGGCTTGCGCAGCGGCGCAACGGTGGCTTCGATCTTGATCGGAATGCGCGACATCTTTTCCGCGCCGCGCAGCTTGGCGCCGGTGACGATAGCAGTCGCGGGAATCGCGGGAATTGTGGGAGCGTCCAAGCTTCAAACTCGCGTCAGGCGGGGAGGCTTTTAGTTTACCGCGACAGGCTCAGCCGCGCCGGATTCAGCCGGTGATTGCCTTCGTCTTGCGTAGCTTCAAGCTGGTCCGAAGCAATCGACTCAGGCTGCCAAAGCTTGATGTGCGTCTGCGGCTTTTGTCATCTTGGGAATGACAATCGCATCCGGCGCGACCACGTTGGCGACGGCGGAATGTGCCAGCAGCGCGATCTGCGCACGATCGCGGCCAGCGCTTTTGATTGGCGCGCAGTAAGTGACTTCCACTTCCAGCGACGGCGCCTTCAACAGCCGAAGGATGTGATGCACGAGATCATCTTCGCCAATGAACGGCGCGATGTTTTCGCCGGACTCCGTGCGTGAATAACGCAGCGCGACCGGTTGCACATCGCACTCGGCAGCGATTGCCGCAGCGAACAGGCGCGGCTGGAATTTCAGCACCAGTGCGCCGTCGGTGGTCGTGCCTTCGGGGAACAGCACCAGCGAACGCTGCGGCGCACTGCTCAGATAAGCGCTCATTTCACTAATCAATTGCTTGGTGCCGCCGGCGCCGCGGCGGATGTAGAAACTGCCGGCGCCGTTGGCGAGCCAGCCCGCGATCGGCCATTCGCGCACTTCGTATTTGGAGACGAAACGAGTCGGCTCAATCGCGCCGAGAACGGGAATGTCGAGCCAGGAAACATGGTTGGCCGCGATCACTCGGTTGCCGGCGCTGCGCTGGCCATAAATCGTCAAACGGATGTTAAGTACGCGCATCAATTCACGATGCCACCAGCGGCCCATGCGCTCGCGGTGGCGGCCGAGCAGCGGCAACAGCTTGACGCTGGCGACAAGCAGCAAACCCGCGAGCAGATGAACGATCAGCCGCGCGCCGCGAACAAATTGCAGCATCGATCGCATCGAGGAGTGTTGAACTGCACTCGTCGTATCGGGCGTGGAAGTTTCAAGCGTGGCCGACAAGTGCGACTTCCTCGGCTTTGCTGCGATCGACGAAATGGCGCGCATAACGCGAATGCAGATCGCTGACGTTGACCAGCACGAACACGTCGGCGCAGTTGAAATCACGATCCCAATACGGCTCGCCGCAGGCCTTCGCGCCGAGGCTGAAGTAAGCCTTCAGCAGTGCCGGCATTTTGACTTTTTGCGCCGCTTTTGCGTCGGCGATCGGCAGCGGAATAAGCGGCCGCACGCGCTGCCAGCTAGGCGCCATGTACTTGGCTTTGATCTGATCCAGCAAGGCATGCGCGCTGGCGCCGCCATCTTCGAGGCCGATGCTGGCGCAGCCGAACAAGTAATCGAAACCATGTCGGGTGAAGAATTCGGCGAGACCTTGCCAGAGCACGCCGATTACCGCGCCGCTGCGATATTCGGCATCGACACAAGTGCGGCCGACTTCCATCACGCGGCCGGGCAGCGAGTCGATCATTTTCAGATCGAATTCGCCGGAGGAGTAAAAACCACCGGCGCGCGCGGCGGCATCGTCGGTGAGAATACGAGTGCAGGCGATCAGTCGGCCGGTTTGCGTTTCGCGCACCATCAGATGCTGGCAGTGCGCATCGTAATGATCGGCGTCGAGTTGGTCTGCGCCGCCTTTGATCGCCGCACCCAGTTCACCGGCGAATATGCGATAGCGCAGTCGCTGCGTTTCGCGTATTTCCTCGACAGACTGCGCCAGACGAACTTCAAAGCGTGCCGCTGCGACGATCGGACTTTTATCCATAAGCAATGTGTAGCTGACACTCCTGAGGACGTTTCAAGAATACTCTAGGACGCTGGCGTTGAAGAGGCATTACGCAGCAATGACAGCTTCATGACGCCGGTAGTTGCCAGGTTTCCGCAACATCCTGCGAAGTCCAGACCCGGAAATGCAGCCGCGACAGGGCGATCGGATCGCTCAGCAGCAAATTTTTTTGCAGGGATGTGAGGCTGGCCGGACCTTCCGTCAAGGCATGCTGCACCAGCCGCAGACGCTCGTCGCGCGTATTGGCCGACTGCTGGAATCGCGGCACGCCAGCCGAGCAGGCAAGGGCATTGGTCAGGGGTTCGATCACCGCCTGCTCAAAGCCGGCCGGCTCGGAGCTGCGTTTGAAACCAAGCTTGGTCCAGCGCAATTCGCGCGGCGGATTCGATTCTTCCGGAATCAGGAACAGTCGCCCGCTGCGCAGGCTGCGGCCAAAACTGATGCGGCTTGAATACACCGAAATCGGGATCGACACCATCAACGCGCCGACCACCGGCAGCAGCCACCATAGAAAGGCCGGATTGAGCCAGTAAACCAAGCCGGCCCAGGCAATACCGAGCAGCGTTTGCAGGCCGTGGCGGCGCAGCGCTTCGCCCCAGCCGGTTTGCGTGTCTTCGCGCGGCGGCGATTTCCACTGGATGGTCCAGCCGAGAAAGGCAGACAGCACGAATTGCGTGTGGAACAGCATGCGCACCGGCGCGAGTGCGGCGGAGAACAGCAGCTCCATCAGCATGCTGGCGCCGAGCTTGAAGCCGCCGCCGAAGTTCTTCGCGCCCTGTGCCCAGATCAGGATCACCGCGAGAATTTTCGGCAGGAACAACAGCGTCGCGGTTGCCGAGAAAAGAGCGATCGCCCATTCCGGATGCCATTCGGGCCACACCGGAAACAGTTGGTAAGGCTGCACGAAATAGGTCGGTTCGGTAAGCGTTTCGACTGCCAGCAACGCGGTGGACAGCAGCAGCGATAAAAACCATAACGGCGCCGAGAGATAGGCCATCACGCCGGTCATGAATACCGCGCGATGCGCCGGATGCAAACCCTGCGCGAGGAACAGCCGGAAGTTTTGCAGATTGCCCTGACACCAGCGGCGGTCGCGCTTGAGTTCGTCAAGCAGGTTCGGCGGCATTTCTTCATAAGAACCGGGCAGGTCGTAGGCGATCCACACCGCCCAGCCCGCACGCCGCATCAACGCCGCTTCGACGAAATCGTGGCTCAGGATTTCACCCGCCAGCGAGCCCTTGCCAGGCAGCCGCGGCAGCGAGCAATGACGAATGAAGGGTGCGACGCGAATGATCGCGTTATGGCCCCAGTAATGGCTTTCGCCGAGTTGCCAGAAGTGTAGTCCGGCGGTGAACAGCGGGCCATACACGCGCGTGGCGAATTGCTGGATGCGCGAGTACATGGTGTCGCGGCCGGCGGCGCGCGGCGCGGTCTGGATGATGCCAGCGTTTGGGTTCGCTTCCATCAACTGCGTCAGCCGTTTCAGGCAGGAGCCGCTCATCACGCTGTCGGCGTCGAGAATTAGCATGTAGCGATACTCGCTACCCCAGCGCCGGCAGAAGTCGGCGATATTGCCGCTCTTGCGCTTGATCCGGTGTGTGCGGCGGCGATAGAAAATGCGGCCAAAGCCATCGACCGCGCGGCACAGTTTGATCCAGGCTTCGAGTTCGGCCACGCGCACGTCCGGCTCATTGCTATCGCTGAGGATGAAGAAATCGTAGTGCTTCAACTCGCCGGTGCGCGCCAGCGAAGCATAAGTGGCACGCACGCCGGCGAATACGCGCGACACGTTTTCGTTGCAGATCGGCACCAGAATCGCGGTGCGCGCGCTGGCATCGATTGATGCATCCAGCGGCGCGGTGTTGGTGATCGAATAACGATCGCGGCGCATCAGCAACTGCAGAAAACCCATCATCGCGGTCCAGAAGCCGGCCGACACCCAGGCGAACAGCACCGCGTACAGAATCAGGATGAAAATTTCCAGGACATGCGTGCCGTGATATGGCAACACGGCGGTCATGTAATAAGTGGCGACATAAGTCTGGCCGAGCATCAGCGCCAGCAGTATCAGCCGGCGGATGGTGCCGGCGCGGCGCCAGTGGCCGACGGGATCGGGCGAATCCGGTTTCACATCGGCGTCGGCTTCGCGGCTCACCAGCAGGCCGCGTTGACCAAACAGACGGCCGCCGATGCTGCGCAGCACGCGCACCATCGGATTGCGCGACCACGGCCGCGTCACCATCGACGCACGCTTCAGCGTCGGTGTGGAATTCAGCCGCGGCTGACCATGCACATCGCGCACGCAGATTTCCTCGGCGCGGCGTTCGACACTCTCGCGTGAGGTACGCAGTGCCAGGCGCAGGCGCGAGCCGATCGAAGTCCAGGCCGGATTTTCGGGATCGTTGGCGGCATTGCCGCCGAGCAGCCGATGGACGTGCGCCAGCGCGGTATCAAATTCCCGATCATTCGCTGTGGAGGCCAGCAAACGCTGGCGTTCAGCGTCGTCGAGCGGCAGACGCTCGAGGTAGGCGGCGAGCGTTGGTCGGGGGTTGCGCATGCCGTCCATCAGCCGGGCGGCAAAATGTAGCTCCACGTCTCCGACAGCGTTGCAGCTTCGCTGCGCAGATAGGCGCGCATTTCAACCGGTTTGTTGTCGTCGAGGCGGTGCAGGCGCAGGCTGACGCGCCAGCCGCCGGTGACTTCATTGCGATAGGTGGTGCGCTCGAGCAGTTCGCCATTTCCATCGACCGAAATCACGCCATCGACCTTCGCGTCCGGCGGCAGTTTTTCGAGTGCGCTACCTTCGAAATCGATGATGAAACCGATGCTGCCATCGGGATTGCGCGTGTAGCCGCGACCGCGCCGCGTCTGCGCAACCCAGGCCAGCGGTGGTTTGACGTCGTTGGTCATCTGCCATTGCAGGGTGTATTCCATATCGAGCGATTGCCCGGCTTGCGGCGGCACGTCGGGCACCCAGAAGGCGACGATGTTGTCGTTAGTTTCGTTAGGCGAGGGAATCTGCACGAGTTCCACGCGGCCCGCGCCCCATTGACCTTTCGGCTCGACCCAGGCGCTCGGGCGCAGGTCGTAACGCGCTTCCAGATCCTGGTAGTTGTTGAAATCGCGGTCGCGCTGCATCAGGCCGAAGCCGAGCGGGTTGGTCATCGAAAACGAAGTCACCAGCAGGCGGCGCGGATTCACCAGCGGACGCCACAGCCATTCGCCGGTGCCGGAGTGGATCGACAAGCCATCCGAATCGTGGACTTCCGGCCGATAGTCTTCGCCGCTCGGATGCTGGTTCTCGCTGAAAAAATACATGCTGGTGAGCGGCGCGATGCCGAGTTTGGTGACGTTCTCGCGCATGAACAAGCGCTCTTTCACTTCGATCGCGGTTTCCACGCCGGGCCTCAGCACGAAGCGATAAGCACCGGCGACGCGGCGCGAATCGAGCAGGCCGTAGATCACCAGTTCCTTGTCTTCGGGTTTCGGCTTGACGATCCAGAATTCGACGAACTGCGGAAATTCCTCGCCGGAAATCAGGCCGGTATCGACCGCTAGACCGCGCGCGGAAAGCCCGTATTTCTGGCCTTTACCCAGCGCGCGGAAGTAACTTGCGCCCTGAAACAGCAGCACTTCGTCCTTGTACTTCGGCGTGTTGATCGGGAAATGTACGCGGAAGCCGGAGAAGCTCAAGCCCTTCAGTTGATTCAAATCCAGCTTGTTGTCGCCGTACTCGAAATCATTCGGATCGAATTTGATTTCGTGTGTGCCGTTAGGCGCGATTTCGCTGATCTTTACCGGCTGCGTGTAATACAAACCCGGATGAAAGAATTCGAGTTCAAACGGCAGCTTGTCCTTGTGCCAGACCGCGTGATCGGTTTTGTAGCGAATGTCACGATACTGGTCGTAGCCGAGATCGCGCAGCGCATCCGGGATCGGGCTTTCCTGTTTGTGATAAGGATTCGCCGCGAGTTGCTGCGCGCGGCTGGCCACCTCGGCGAAACCGAACGCGGCAGCGTGGGCAACGCTGGTTGCAAACGCCATCCCCAAAATCAGCGCAGTGGCAATAGCTTTGCAAAGCGGCATTCCTGCGATCAATTCAAGCTTGCGATTCAATCAAAATCCTGGCTGGGCCGAAGTTAAAGCAACAGTCTAAAGCAAGTTTTCCTAGAGCAAGTTTTCGCCGGTCAGTTCGGGCTTGACCGCGATCACGCTGGAATCGGACTGCGTCAGGCCTTCGTAAACGCCGCGCATCTGGTTAATCAGCAGGCAGAACAAGTCTGCGGTGCGCTCGGCGTCGTAGATCGCCGAATGCGCATCGGCAGCGTTGAATTCCAGCCCGGCGGCGGCAACGGCCCGCGCCAGCACCGTCTGGCCTAAAGCCGCGCCGGCAAGCGTCACTGTATCGAATGCGGAAAACGGATGGAACGGATTGCGTTTGAAATCGGTGCGCGCGACTGCGGCGTTGAGGAAGCCCAGATCGAAATGCGCGTTGTGTCCGACCAGGATCGCGCGCGTGCAGCCCTGTTCGGAAACTGCCTGACGCACCGGTTTGAATACCTTTGCCAGCGCATCCTTTTCCAGCATCGCCAGCCGCAGCGGATGATCCGGATCGATGTGATTCACTTCCAGCGCGGCGCGCTCGATATTGGCGCCGGGAAACGGCTGCACATGCGCAGCAACGGTTTCGCCGCGCACCAGATCGCCGCGCTCGTCGAGCTTCAGCAGCACTACGGCGATTTCGAGCAGCGCATCGGTCGCGGAATTGAAGCCGCCGGTTTCGACATCGACCACCACCGGCAAAAAGCCGCGGAAACGCTTGGCCATGCGCAGCGGGGAAACGAGGGAATCCATGAAAGGCGCGGCTGAAAAAGGTGCCGGCACTATAACTCAGTCGAACTTGGCCGAAACTGCATTCGGCGGCGCCATCGGCCTATATAATTCGCCGCCGCCGCTGCGCCATTTTTTGCGCTGTCTTCGTTAGGCGCCTGCGCATCGGTGGCGAAGCTCGATATTCACTCCCGGAATTCAGGAAACATCCATCATGTCGTCAGTCCGCAAAGTCGCGCTCGCTTACTCCGGCGGCCTCGATACTTCCGTCATCCTCAAATGGCTGCAGGACACCTACGGCTGCGAAGTGGTGACGTTCACCGCCGACATCGGCCAGGGCGAAGAACTCGACGTCGTGCGCCCGAAAGCGCAGGCACTCGGTGTGAAGGAAATTTTCATCGACGATCTGCGCGAAGAATTCGTGCGGGATTTCGTCTTCCCGATGTTCCGTGCGAATGCGGTTTACGAAGGCGAATATCTGCTTGGCACCTCGATCGCGCGGCCGTTGATCGCCAAGCGGCTGGTCGATATCGCGCGCCAGACCGGCTGCGATGCCATCGCCCACGGCGCCACCGGCAAGGGTAACGATCAGGTGCGTTTCGAACTCGGTGCCTACGCGCTGTGGCCGGAAGTGAACGTGATCGCGCCATGGCGTTTGTGGGATTTGAACTCGCGCGAAAAACTGCTCGAATACGCCGCGCATCACAATATTCCGATCGCCAAAAAACCCGGCGGCGGTAGCCCGTATTCGATGGACGCCAACGCGCTGCATATTTCCTACGAAGGCGGCGGTCTCGAAGACCCGTGGTGGACGCCGGACGATTCGATCTGGCGCTGGACGAAGAATCCGGAAGACGCGCCGAACGAGGCGGAGTTCATCACGATCGAATTCGAGCGCGGCGATGTTGTCGCCATCAACGGCAAAACGCTGTCGCCGTTTGCGGTGCTGGATACGCTGAATCAGCTCGGCAGCAAACACGGTATCGGCCGGCTCGATCTGGTGGAGAATCGCTACGTCGGCATCAAGAGCCGCGGCTGCTATGAAACGCCCGGCGGCAGCATCCTTTTGAAAGCCCATCGCGCGATTGAAAGCCTGTGCCTCGACCGCGAGCAGGCGCATCTGAAAGACGAGTTGATGCCACGCTACGCCAGCCTGATCTACAACGGCTATTGGTGGAGTCCGGAACGCCGCATGCTGCAAGCGCTGATCGACCAGAGCCAGCAGCGCGTCAACGGCGAAGTCAAACTCAAGCTCTATAAAGGCAGCGTCTATAACGCTGGCCGGCGTTCAAAGGATTCGCTGTTCGACGCCACGCTCAGCACCTTCGAGGATGATCGGGGCGCCTACAACCAGAAAGATGCCGAAGGTTTTATCCGGCTGAATGGCTTGCGGCTGCGCACGGGAGCGACGCGCGACGCGCGCTGAACTCGAACGTCGTTATCCCTCCAAGCCTGGCCTGAGCCCGATCTTCCGGTCAGACTGACTGGCTATGGCGATTGAAAATTTGTTCAAAAGCGCGATGCGCGGCGTCGAATTGATCCGCAAGGGCGAGCTGGTGGAACTGCGCGTTAAAGGCGTGTCGTTGTGTGTTTCCAACACCGAGCTGTTTCGCAAACAACAGTGGGCCAGCGCCAGGCCCGGCGTGGGAAATCCATCGACTGATCGCAAGCGCCTGTTTGCCGCGTTTGAAACAGTGATCGCGCAGGCCGGTTCCGGCATCGCCACCCGCGGCAACGACAAAGCCCTGCTCGATCTCGCCAAGGCGATGAAGCTGGCGGGCTTGCCGATGGAACAATGGGGACTCGACAAATCGGTGATGGATCAGCTTTATCCGCCGCCTCCGCGCTGATTCATTCGCCAAGCCATCAAAAAAGCCGGACGATCACCACGCCGCAGACGAATCCCGCGAAGTAAGCCACCAGCGCCCAGACATAGCGGCGCTTGAAGCGCGTTACACCAGCCATTTCGTCGTAGTAGGTAAGGCCCATGTTGTTTGTCCTGATCCCGACAACAGGCTGGAGTCCGGATGTTGCATCCACGCGACACGTCACAGCCTTTCCAAAAAGTGATTGCGATGTCCTTAGCAGACTGCGCGCGCAAGCTTTCTTCCGCCTTTCGCCAGCACAGCCGCCGCTGCTTTAGGCTAAGTTGATGGGCTGGAGGTTGATTGGTTCAGGAGACAAGGGCTGTGCGTTTACTCGTGGTGGAGGATGACCTGCAGATTGCTGATGGGCTATCGCGCGCGCTGCGCCGGTCGGGGCATTCGGTCGACGTGCTCGGTAATGGCCTCGACGCAGACAGCATGCTGCTGAGCCAGGAATACGATCTGGTCGTGCTCGACCTCGGGCTGCCGGGGCTCGATGGCATTTCCGTGCTGCGCAATCTGCGGCAGCGCCAGAAGCAGACGCCGGTGCTGGTGCTGACCGCGCGCGACGGTTTGCAGGATCGCCTGCGCGGACTCAATCTCGGCGCCGACGACTACATGGTGAAGCCGTTCGAACTGGCGGAACTCGAAGCGCGCATTCGTGCGATCACGCGGCGTGCATTGGCCGGCAGCGGCAGCGACATCACCATCGGCCAGCTGTGCTTCAAGCTCGCCGCCCGGCGCGTGCATGTCTGCGACATCGCCATCGAGCTTTCGCCGCGCGAATTTTCAGTGCTGGAAATCCTGCTGCTGCGGCGCGGCCGCGTGGTCAGCAAGGCGCAGATTCAGGAGCAGCTCGGTGATTGGAAAGAGCTTACCGACGGCGCCATCGAACTGTACATTCATCGACTCAGACGCAAGATCGAAAACGCCGATGTCGAGATTCGCACTGTACGCGGCTTCGGCTATCTTTTGCAGGCAATCGAAACCGCCGCATGAGCGCCGCCGGTGCTGCTTTCAGCCTACGCCGGCGGCTGCTGTGGCTGCTGCTGGCGCCGTCTCTGGTGTTGTTCGGCTTGAGTGCGGCGGCTTCCTATGTGTTTGCGCTGCACTACGCCAATTCGGTTTACGACGACTGGCTTTACGACTCGGCCAATTCGCTGGCGCTCGAAGTGCAGCGCAGCCCGTCCGGTGCGACGCTCGATTTCTCCGAATCGGCAAAACGCCTGTTCGAGTGGGATGCGGCCGACAGAACCTACTTCACGGTCAGCGGATCGGTCAGCGGCGTGATCGGCGGACGCAAGGATTTTCCGCCGATGCCAGCGTCAGCAGAGCCCCTGCGCAGCGCGCGCGTTTACGATGCACGCATCGACAACCATAACGTCCGCGCAGTGGCGCTTGATCTGGGCCGCGGCGAACACGCCGACTACGGCGAATCGGTGATTGTGCAGGTCGCCGAGACCACCAAGAAGCGCAGCGCGCTGGCGCGTGAAGTGCTGATCGGCACCTTGCTGCCGCAGGCGGTTCTGATCGCCGTTGCCGGCTTGCTGATCTGGCTCGGTGTGCGTCGCGGGCTGGAGCCGCTGAACCGTATTGCGCACCGCATCGGCGAGCGCAGTTCCTTGCGTCTCCAACCGATCGCCAATGACGATGTGCCGCTCGAAGTGCAGCCGCTGACACATGCCTTGAACGATTTGCTGCACCGGCTCGAAGCTGCGTTGATCAGCCAGCGGCGCTTCATTGCCGACGCTGCACATCAGCTACGTACGCCATTGACCGCGCTCAAGCTACACATCGAGCAGGCGAGCCACGAAACCACGCTGGAAGCGATTCAGCCGGTGCTGGAACAGCTGCGCATCTCTACCGAGCGCGCCGCGCGGCTGTCGAACCAGTTGCTGTCGCTGGCCCGCACCGAACCGGAAGCCGCCGATGCGCTCGCGTTTGAAAATCTCGACCTCAGCGAACTGGCGCGCGAAGCCGGCGCGGAATGGGTGCCGCGCGCACTGGCCAAGCATATCGAACTGAGTTTCACGGCCGACGCCGAGCCGGTGCGCGTGCGCGGCGACGCCACGCTGCTGCGCGAAGCGATCAATAACCTGCTCGACAACGCGGTGAAATATCATCCCGGCGGCGGCGCGATCAACATCAGCGTGCAGTCGCAGCCATCGCCCGCGATCGAGATCAGCGACGATGGTCCTGGCGTTCCGGCGGAATTGCGCGACAAGGTCTTCACCCGCTTTCATCGCGGCGATCGCAGCGGTGAAGTGCAGGGCAGTGGCTTGGGCCTGGCGATCGTGCAAGGCATCGCGCAGGCGCATGGCGGCCGCGTATCGCTGCGCGATGTGATCGACAATCACGGCGTTGCGGTGCGGCTGCAACTGCCCGGCTAACGCGCGGTCGGAATCGACATGGAATCTTCGATCGCCAGCAACGTCAGCCGCCGCCGTGAGCCTGCGCGCTCAGCAGACAAGGTGGTCGACCTGATGCAGGTTTGCGTCGTCAACACGATCCGGCGCGATCTGCCCATGACGGCCGCCATCCATGGCCAAGCCCGCATCGCCGCCGATCTCGGTTTCGACTCGCTGGCGCTGATGGAACTGGTGTTCGCGCTCGAAGACCGCTTCGCCGTTTCGATTCCGCTCGAAGCAGTGGCGCGCATCAGCACGGTCGATGATCTGGTCGATGCTCTGCGGTTTTATCTGGAGCACCGTCAAGCGGCTTAAGGTGTTCGCCAGAACGCAGACAAGCCCATCGCCGCGGGAGAATTTTCCCGCTCCTGAGCTCAGCCCAATCGCAAAATTTCCGGCCGGCCGGGAAATTCGAACCCAGCGGGGTAGCGATACGATCTTATTCCGCTCGACTGGCTAATGCGGACCCTTACTGCGGCGCTGCGCTGCTGTCACTGCTGGAGGAACCGCTATCGCTCGGCGATGCTGAATCCGTCGATGTCGCGGACGAGTCGGCAGGCGGCGCAGCGCTGTCGGTTGCGGCATCGGCGGGTGCCGCGCTCGTCGGCGTGCTGGTGTCCGAAGACGAATCCGCAGCCGGGGTCGAAGTATCCATCGCGCCGCTGGTGGGCACGGCTTCGGTTTCCACCGGCGCGAGGTTCGCCGCGGCATCCGTCACCTTCAATTCCACCCGGCGATTGATCTCGCGGCCTTCGTCGGTGGTGTTGTCGGCGATCGGATTATCCTTGCCGAAGCCTTTGCTGGTCATGCGATCGCCAGACACGCCGTGGCTCGCCAGATAACGCAACACCGAGTGCGCGCGGCGATCAGAAAGTTTCAGATTATAGGCATCGGAACCCTTGCCGTCGGTATAGCCATCGACTTCGACCTTGATGTCCGGACGTGCTTTCAGCGCATCTGCGACGCCATCGAGAATGGTCTTCGCATTGTTCGTCAGTGTGTCCTTGTTGAACTCGAAATTGACGCCATGCAGCACGATGGTATCGCCGAGCTTGCAGCCTTCCAGACTGATCGGCTGGCCCGGCGCAGGCGGTTCGCAAGGCGGCGGTGCGGGCGCGGCTTCTTCGACCGGCGCTGGCTCATCAACCGGCGGCACCACTTCGGCAGAAGCTTCCGCCGCTTCTTCGATCGGCGCGTGACGGCCGAAGGGAATGCGCAGGCCGAGATCGAATACGGCTTCCTGGAAATACTGGTGCTGATTGCCATAGGCGGTGCCGAGTTCGCCGCGGCCATGCGCGTCTTCGCGATACAGCGCTTCAAAGCGCAGCGCAATGCCGCTGGCAAACAATTGATAGTTGTAGCCGAGACCGGCATCGAAAAGGGTTGTGCCGTAACTGCGGATCGGCCCCGGCGCTGTGCTGCCTTGCGCGCGCTGCACATCGAGATGCAGGAACAAGCCACTAAGCCAGGTCGACGACGGCGCCAGATAGACATTGAGGCCGCCGCCGCCGCCGTACAGCAGCGAGCTGCTGGGCTGCTTGCCGGCGCTGGCGGGGAAGTCGCTCTGCTTGGTTGGATAATCGGTAACGGTGCCGATCAATTCCAGTTCGAGCCCTTTGGTGACGCGCTTGCCGAACGCCAGCTGGCCGCCGAAGCCGAAGCTGCTGCCGCGCTCGTGGTCCGGCAGCGTCACCGAACCCATCGGCGCCAGATAAAAACTGCGATCGGATGCATCGTCGGCGCTGCCGGTGTTGGCGTAAAACGCGGCCGCGATCGCCAGCGGAATGGCTGAAAAACGAAACTTGCTCATGTGTCCCCTCAATCCCAATCAAATCAAAATTTCTGGCTATATTCTGACTGATTCTGCGGTTTCTAATGTGCCGGAGTGTGGACTGGCCGGGTTGCAGAATCGGCATCGATGTCGAGCCTCTTGATGAGTTGTTTTATCACGCTCCCGCAAAGCTGCACAACTCTAAAATCGACCTATTCACGACTCCGCAGGGTGCAAGCCTGCGTGCGGCGATCACGGCAGTTCCGCACAAGCGTGGCCGCGGGTGCATCGCACGACTATACTGCGCGACTTTCAAGATTCGATTCCGGTATTGAACCCGCACCGAGCGTTATGGAAATCAACCCCATCAAGAGTGAGATCACAGCCCTGCGGGCGCGTTTCGACGCGCTGCGGGGCTATCTTTGACTACGACGTGAAGCGCGACCGGCTCGCCGAAGTGGCCGGAGAATTGGAACAAGCAGATGTCTGGAACAATCCCGAACGCGCGCAAGCGCTGGGCCGCGAACGCGCGCAACTGGAAGGCGTGATCGAACCGATCGCGCGCGCCGAAGCCGGCTTGAAGGACGCCATCGAACTGCTGGAAATGGCGGCGTCGGAAAACGATGAAGCCACAGTTGCCGAAGTCGTCAAGGATGTCGCCAGCTTCACCGCGTTCGCCGAGGAACTCGAATTCAAGCGCATGTTCTCCGGCGAGATGGACGAGAACAATGCCTATCTCGATGTGCAGGCCGGCAGCGGCGGCACCGAGGCGCAGGATTGGGCGCAGATGCTGTTGCGTATGTACCTGCACTGGACCGAAGACAAGGGCTTCAAGGTCGAACTGCTGGACCAGAGCGATGGCGAAGTCGCCGGTATCAAGTCCGCGACGATCGCGGTGCAAGGGCCGTATGCCTATGGCTGGTTGCGCACCGAAACCGGCGTGCATCGGCTGGTGCGCAAGTCGCCGTTCGATTCCGGCAATCGGCGACACACTTCATTTGCCGGCGTCTATGTGTCGCCGGAAGTGGACGACAAGATCGATATCGAAATCAATCCGGCGGACATCAAGGCGGATACGTTTCGTTCGAGCGGCGCGGGCGGTCAGCATGTGAACAAGACTGAATCCGCGATTCGCATCACGCACATTCCGAGCGGCATCGTCGTCGCCTGTCAAACACAAAGAAGTCAGCACGCGAACCGTGATCGCGCGATGAAAATGCTGCGCGCCAAGCTCTACGAAGTCGAAATGCAGAAGCGCAATACCGAGAAGCAGAAAGTTGAAGATTCCAAGAGCGACATTGAATGGGGACATCAAATTCGCAGCTATGTGCTCGATCAATCGCGCATCAAGGATTTGCGCACCGGCGTTGAAATTGCGGATACGGCGCGAGTGCTGAACGGGCATCTCGATCCTTTCATCGAAGCCAGTCTCAAGCAGGGTTTATAAGCCGTGAACGAAAACGAAAAGCTGCCTGCTGATGCTGTTCCGGTCGATGAAAATTATGTGATCGCGCATCGCCGCGAGAAGCTCGAAAAACTGCGCGCCGCCGGTCAAGCGTTCCCGAATACCTTCCGCCGCGACACGCTGGCGGAACATCTTATCGGCAGCTTCGCCAACAGCGATGCCGCCGCACTCGAAGGCCAGACACAAAACTATGCAGTCGCCGGCCGCCTCGTCGCCAAGCGCGTGATGGGCAAGGCCAGCTTCGCGCAGTTGCAGGATTCCAGCGGCCGCATCCAGTTGTTCGTGCAGCAGGGCGGCGTTGGCGAAGAAAAATATGCGGACTTCAAAACCTGGGATGTCGGCGATCTCGTCGGTGCGGTCGGCACGATTTTCCGCACCAAGACCGGCGAGCTGTCGCTGAAGATTTCACAGCTTGAACTGCTGGTAAAAACCGTGCGTCCGCTGCCGGAAAAATGGGCCGGGCTGACCGATACCGAAACCCGCTATCGCCAGCGTTATGTGGATTTAATTGTGAATCCGGACGTGCGCCGCACGTTCGAGATTCGCGCCGGCGTGGTGCGTTTCATCCGACAGTTTCTGGATGCACTCGGCTTCGTCGAAGTCGAAACGCCGATGCTGCAACCGCTCGCCGGCGGCGCTACTGCGCGGCCGTTCGTGACGTATCACAACGCGCTCGACCGTGATCTGTTTCTGCGCATCGCGCCGGAGCTTTACCTGAAGCGACTCGTCGTCGGCGGCTTCGAGCGCGTTTACGAAATCAATCGCAATTTCCGCAACGAAGGCTTGAGCACGCGGCACAATCCCGAGTTCACGATGCTGGAGTTTTATCAGGCTTACGCGGATTACAAGGACGCGATGGACCTGGTGGAAACGCTGCTGCGCGATTGTGCGGCTAGCGTACTCGGCAACACGATGCTGCAATATCAGGGCGCTGAATATGATCTCGCGCAGCCGTTCGCGCGGCTCAGCATGGCGGACGCGGTGGCGCAGAAAAATCCTGAAATCGATCGCGCAAAAATCTGGGATCGAGCGCATCTCGCCGCTGCGGCAAAGGCCAAGGGTGTGGCGATCACGCCGGCGATGGGTGTTGGCAAAATCCTCACCGAGCTGTTCGAAAAAACGGTTGAAGGCACGCTGCAACAGCCGACCTTCATCACCGAATATCCGACCGAAGTTTCGCCGCTCGCACGCCGCAGCGATGCCAATCCTGAAGTCACCGATCGCTTTGAATTCTTCGTCGGCGGCCGCGAAGTCGCCAACGGATTTTCCGAGTTGAACGATCCGGACGATCAGGCCGCGCGCTTCAAGGAACAGGTCGCTGCCAAAGATGCCGGCGACGACGAAGCCATGCTGTTCGACGCCGACTACATCCGCGCACTCGAATACGGCCTGCCACCGACCGCAGGCGTTGGCATCGGCATTGATCGGCTAGTGATGTTCTTAACCGATAGCCCAAGCATCCGCGATGTGTTGCTGTTCCCGCAGATGCGGCCGGAAGCTTGACTGAGTACTTCGTCCGTCTGCAAAACAGTTGGGTGTGTGGCGGTCAAGGAATACTGAAGTAGCGCAGCGGCTAATTCAGAGATCCTTCAGCTAGACTTGCGTGCAATTCCGATCGGCAAAGTCGATGTACGCTGCATCTCGGCCTCGTTAAATCCTTGCGGATCGTCCAGATAGTCATGCACACAGCTGGCCGTTAACCACCAGAGTGGGCACGCCGAACACACCGTTGGCAGCTGCTTGATCAGAGTTTCCCCGCAGCGCGCTCTTGATCGATTGCTCGTCGATCTTCGCGGGATCGACCTTCAGCTTCCGCATCAATTCGGCAAGCACTTGAGGGTCGCCGGGATCGGCGCCAGTGGTCCACAAAGCCTCGAATATCAGGCGTATCGCCGCTGGATCGCAGCCGGTAACCAGCGCCAGCCGCAGATACGAGACGGGATTGAACGGATGCATCGCCGGCATGCGGAATGGAATACCTTGGCGTTGCGCCCACCAAATGCACCAGCGGTAGGTCCAGATTCGTTTGCTCGGAATCTCGGCCGGACCTTTCTGTCCCCAGTGATTCAGCAGACCGGCGAACAGCACCGGCCGATAGCGTAATTACAAGCGTGGTGAAAGTGCATCGAGCTACAACAGGCCGAAGTAGGAGTACGGCGAGATGAAATCAAAATACCAATCGGCCACAGGCATGAGATACAGTCCGCCGAAACGGGTTTGCAACGATCATACCCAATCCGCCGAGTGCAACTCGCGGCGATAATCCCGCTCCAATTAGTCACTCAATCAAGGAATCACAATGGAATACAGACAACTCGGCCGCTCGGGCCTGAAAGTACCGGTGTTGAGCCTTGGTACGGGCACCTTCGGCGGTGTTGGCGAAATGTTCAAGAAGTGGGGCAGCACCGACGTGAAAGAAGCCACGCGGATGGTCGATATCTGCCTTGAAGCCGGGCTGAATTTCTTCGATACCGCGAACATTTATTCGGCGGGTGCGTCGGAGGAAATTCTCGGGCAGGCGATCAAGGGCAGGCGCGATCAGCTACTGATTGCGACCAAGGCGAGCTTCACCGCCGGGCCGGGCGCAAACGACAAAGGCTCCTCGCGGCATCATCTGATCCGCGCCTGCGAGGCCAGCCTGAAAAGGCTCGGCACTGACCATATCGATCTCTATTTCATGCACGGCTTCGATGCGCTCACGCCGGTGGAAGAAGTGCTCAGCGCGCTCGACAATCTCGTGCAGAGCGGCAAGGTTCGCTATATCGGCTGCTCGAATTTTTCCGGCTGGCATGTGATGAAATCGCTGGCGACTTCGGAGCGCTATGGCCTCGGCCGCTATGTGAGTTATCAGGGCTATTACTCGCTGATCGGCCGCGAATATGAGTGGGAGCTGATGCCGCTGGCGCTGGATCAAGGCCTCGGCACGATGGTCTGGAGCCCGCTCGGCTGGGGCCGGCTCACCGGCAAGATTCGCCGTGGCGAAACCGGCTCCGGCCGCATTGCGCAGGGCGGCGCGCCCGGCGGGCCGGAAGTCGAAGACGAATATCTTTACAAGGTGGTGGACGCGCTCGATCTCGTCGCAAAAGAAACCGGCAAGACGGTGCCGCAGGTGGCGCTGAACTGGCTGCTGCAACGGCCGAGCGTTTGCAACATCGTCGTCGGCGCGCGCAACGAGGAGCAGTTGAAGCAGAACCTCGGCGCACTCGGCTGGAAGCTGAGCGCGGAACAGATCGCCAGGCTCGACGCCGCCAGCCATCGCACGCCGATCTATCCGTACTGGCATCAACGCGATTTCAATGAGCGCAATCCGAAGCCGACGCAATGGTGAGGTCGTCAAAGCGCAACTCGAACTGCGGATGCGCGATAGGTTCTCTTGGGTTGAACGACCCCAAGCTGCTTAGATGAGCGCAGCTTGCGGATGGTTCCGGATTCAAGGCACCCAGCGCTTGCCGAGCTTGCGCGCGAGGGTGCGGCGATGCATGCCAAGGCGGCGCGCGGTTTCCGAAATATTGAAGCCGGTTTCGGCGAGTGTTTCGTGGATGCGCTCCCATTCCAGTGTTTTGATCGAGGTGGGCCGTGCGCCGACGGGCACCAGCGCTTCGCTCGGTTCACGGCGGAAAGCGGCTTCGATATCGTCCGTGTTGGAGGGCTTCACCAGATAATTGCAGGCGCCGAGCTTGATCGCTTCAACTGCGGTGGCGATGCTGGCGAAGCCGGTCAGGACGACGATCAGCATCTGCTCCGCGTGCTGGTGTAAAGCCTGCACCACGCCGAGGCCGGATTCCTTGCCGAGCTTGAGATCGACGACGGCGAATTCAGGCGTCTGCGTCGTCAGAATGTTTTGTGCTTCGCTGGCGCTGGAGGCCAGCAAAACCTGATAGTCACGGCGTTCGAACGAGCGCTTCAGGGTCCGCGCAAACGCGGCATCGTCTTCGACGATCAGCAGCAGGCGCTGGTTTTCGCTCGTCATTGTTCAGCCGGTTTTCGATTCGATCGACAAGGCCGCCAGCGGCAGGTTCAGCGTGACGATGGCGCCGCCATCGACGGCATTTTCGGCGGTGACATTGCCGCCGAGTTTGCGCACGACGTTGACGACGAGGAACAGCCCGAGTCCGCCGCCGGGCCGGCCTTTGCTGGAATGATAGGGTTTGCCGAATTGCCGCAACATCTCGACGGCAAAACCCGGCCCGCGATCGCGCACGCAAAGCGATAATGTGCCGCCGCGGCAGGATGCCGAAAGGCCAACCCAATCAGGCGAACTTTCCAGCGCGTTATCCAGCACATTGCAGATGATCTGCTTCAGCGCGGAGTCGGAAACGATGGCAAAGTCATCTTCGCTTTCGTTATCCGCTGCGTTTTCACTCAGGCGATCATCCCGGAAATCGTTTTGCTGATTGTCTCGCTGATTGTGTTGCCGATCGTCTCGCTGATTGTCTGGGAGATCGTCCTCGCGGTCAGTTTCATTTTCGTAGCGATAGTCGAGTTCGCGCACCGGCCGAGTGTTGCGCCAGTCCATCACCAGATCGTCCAGAAATTCCGCGACCGTGGTGATGATGGGCGCTTCGCCGCGCGCTTCGCCGGCCGACATCAGAATGCCGCTGACGATGGTTTTGCAGCGGTTCACCTCGGCCTGCATGTCGCTGACTTCCTGCAGCAGTTCGGGATTCTGGATGAACACGGGCATGTGTACCCAGTCGCCGAGAATCACGGATAGTGTGGCTAGCGGCGTTCCCAGTTCATGTGCGGCGCCCGACGCGAGCAGGCCCATGCGAACGATATGATCTTCCTCGGCGGCCTGCTGGCGCAGATCGGCGAGTCGCGCGTCGCGGCCGCGCAGGATGCGGTTGATGCGCGTCATGAACACCACCAGCAGGCCGACATCGAGCACGAAGCAGATCAGCATGCCGAGTATGTGCAGGCGAAACATTTCGCCCGGCTGCGATTCGTGCAGTTGCAGCGGAACGTAGAACGTCGTCAGGCCGGCAAAGCACAAGGTGGTGACTGCGACCATCGTCCAGGTCGACCAGACTTCGAGCAGCACTGCGCCGATCGTCACCTGCAACGGATACAGGAACACGAAGGGATTGGTGGCGCCGCCGCTCAAGTAAAGCAGCGCTGTGAGTGCGGCGACATCGAACAGCAGTGCGGTAAGCAGCGCGCCGTTGCGCACATCGCCGAAACGCCGCGGACGCAGCAGGCTCAGGAAATTCAGGCCAACGAGAAAAAAGAGTACCGCAGCCATCGCTGTCAGCGGCAGCTGAATGTGGAAGACGAAAGTCACGAACAGGATGGTGACGACCTGCCCGGTCACCGCGATCCAGCGCAACTGGATCAACTGCAACATGCTCTGCTGGCCGACCGTTGCGCCGGCCGAGGCCAGCAGCGATTTGTAAGGCTTGCTCATGGCTGATTGTGGCGCCGGGATTGCGGACGCGCCAGGATGATGCCTGCGAGCAGCGTCATCATCGCCAGCGTGTACCAGGTGATCGCGTACACCAGATGGCTGTTGTGAAAACGCACCACGGTGAGGCCGCCGACCGGGCCGGTTTCCGGATTTCGGTCTGGGCTGGCTGCGGCATCGGCATCGATGAAATAAGGCGCGACATCCGCTGCCGGCAACTGCAGGCTTGCGGCGATCGCCGCAACATCGCGCGAATACCAGCGCGCGGTTGCCGGATCGTTATGCCGCAGGAATCCGCCTTTCGGCTCGCTCAGCCGCAGCAGGCCGGTAATGCGCAGTGGCTGCGGCGCTAATCCGGTATTTTGCGAGGGCGGCGCCTGCCAGTCCGCATCGACGAATCCGCGATTGATGAGGATGAAAAATCCGTCGCGCGTCTGCAAGGGCGAGATCAGCCAATAGCCTGCGCCAAGCTCGGTCACCGCCTGAACGCGAACCTCGCGGCCGGGCAGGTAAGTGCCTTCCGCCTGGATTTTGAGATATTGATCCGACGGTTTGATCTGTGCCCAGACATCTCGACCCGGCGCGGGAACGGGCGCAGCGTGCAGTTTGCGATCGACCTGCGCAATCAAGTCCAGCTTCCAGGCGCGGCGATGAATCTGCCAGCTGCCGAGTGCGATGAATCCGGCGAATAGCGCCGTCAACAACAGAAGCCACAACGCGAGACGCGCGCGCGAGTGCGGCGGCTCGTGCGCTGAAGGCGGCATCAGCAACGCATCAGGGCAGGTTGCGCATATCGTGTGCGGACATCGGCACCATATTGCTGTTCATGTGATACATCACCCACAACGAGCCACTGATGGCGATCCCGACCAGCACCAGCGTGAAGATCAGCGCCAGCATGTTCCAGCCGCCTTCGGAACTGGTGTTCATGTGCAGGAAGTAAATCATGTGGACGACGACCTGTACCGCGGCGAATGCGACGACGATCAGTATCGTGGTCTCGTGATTGGCGAAAACCTTGCCCATCACCAGCCAGAATGGAATCGCCGTCAATACCACCGACAGCAGAAAGCCGATCATGTAGCTTTTGAACGAGCCGTGGCCGGCGCTGTCGCCGGTCGGGTGGCTGTGAACGTGGCGCGAGTCGTGTGTTTCCGGCTCGGTCGTGGTCGGCTGACTCATCGAAGCACACCTACGAGATAGACAAAGGTAAAAACCCCGATCCAGACGACATCGAGGAAATGCCAGAACAGGCTCAGGCAGCTCAGGCGCCGCTGCATGATCGGCGTCAGCCCGTTGCGCGAAACCTGCACCATCAGCGTAATCAGCCAGACGATACCGAAGCTGACATGCAGACCGTGCGTGCCGACCAGCGTGAAGAAAGCGGACAGAAACGCGCTGCGCTGCGGGCCTGCGCCTTCGTCGATCAGGTGTACGAACTCGTTCAGTTCGAGGCCGACGAAAGCGGCGCCGAACAGACCCGTGATCGCCAGCCAGATCAGTGTCGCCGCCTTGCGGTTGCGCGCCATTTCCAGCATCGCAAAGCCATAGGTGATCGACGACAGCAGCAGCATCGAAGTGTTGACGGCCACCACCGGCAACTCGAACAGCTCTTTCGGTCCGGGGCCGGCGGCATAGCTGCCGCCGAGCACGCCGTACATCGCAAACAGCACGGCGAATACCAGGCAGTCGCTCATCAGATACAGCCAGAAACCCAGCATGGTGCCGTTTTCCGGATGATGCGAACCGCTCAGGTCGTAAAAGCCGCTGGGCTCGGTGTTGCTCATTGCGTTGCTTGCAGAACTCGACATGATTTCAGACCTGATGCGCCAGCAGGCGGCTGCGCTGATCTTCCACGCGCACCACTTCCTCGGCGGGAATGTGGAAATCCCGATCGGTATTGAAGGTATGGAAAATCGCGGTCGCAATCACGCTGACGAAACCGACGATCGCCATCCACCAGATATGCCAGATCAAGCCGAAGCCGCAGATCGCGCTGAGCACCGCGAGGACCAAACCGGCGCTGGTGCTCTTCGGCATGTGGATCGGCTTGAAGCCCGTTGTCGGGCGCTCGCTGCCGCGCGTTTTCATGTCCCACCAGGCATCCTGATCAAACACATGCGGAGTGAACGCGAAGTTGTATTCCGGCGGCGGCGACGAGGTGGACCACTCCAATGTGCGGCCATTCCACGGGTCGCCGGTGAGATCGCGCAGGGCTTCGCGGTTGCGGATGCTGACCACCAGTTGCACGATGAATGAAATGATGCCGAGGAAGATCAGCAAGGCACCGAAGGCGGCGATCCGGAACCAGATTTGTAGCGAGGGATCGTCGAAGTGGCCCATGCGCCGCGTCACGCCCATCAAGCCGAGCACGTAGAGCGGTGTGAAAGCGAACCAGAAGCCGCTGAACCAGAACCAGAACGAAAGCTTTCCCCAGAACGGATCGAGCTGGAAACCGGTGGCTTTCGGGAACCAGTAAGTGATGCCGGCGAACGCGCCGAACACCACGCCGCCGATGATGACGTTGTGGAAGTGCGCTACCAGGAACAGGCTGTTGTGCAGCACGAAATCCGCCGGCGGCACCGCCAGCAGAACGCCGGTCATGCCGCCGACGACGAAGGTAATCATGAAGCCCATCGTCCACAGCATCGGCAATTCAAAGCGAATACGGCCGTGATACATCGTGAACAGCCAGTTGAACATCTTCGCGCCGGTCGGGATCGAGATGATCATGGTGGTGATGCCGAAGAACGAGTTCACGCTGGCGCCTGAGCCCATCGTGAAGAAGTGATGCAGCCACACCAGATACGACAAAATAGTAATGACGATGGTCGCGTAAACCATCGAGGCATAGCCGAACAGCCGCTTGCCGCTGAATGTGGACACCACTTCCGAGAACACGCCGAACACCGGCAGGATCAGGATGTAAACCTCGGGATGGCCCCAGATCCAGATCAGATTGACATACATCATGGCGTTGCCGCCGAAGTCGTTCGAGAAGAAATCCATGCCGGCGTAGCGATCCAGCGACAGCAGCACCAGCACGGCGGTCAAAACCGGGAACGCTGCGACGATCAGCACGTTGGTGCAGAGTGCCGTCCAGGTGAAAATCGGCATGCGCATCAGCGTCATGCCGGGCGCGCGCATCTTGATGATGGTCGCCAGGATATTGACGCCGGAAAGCAGAGTTCCGATGCCGGCAATCTGCAGCGACCAGATGTAGTAATCCACGCCGACATCCGGGCTGTAAGCGATGCCCGACAGCGGCGGATACGCGAGCCAGCCGGTGCGCGCGAATTCGCCGATGAATAACGAGGCCATCACCAGCATCGCGCCGGCGGTGGTCATCCAGAAACTGAAATTGTTGAGGAACGGAAAGGCGACATCGCGCGCGCCGATTTGGAGCGGCACCACGTAATTCATCAGGCCGGTGATCAGCGGCATGGCGACGAAGAAAATCATGATGACGCCGTGCGCGGTGAAGATCTGGTCGTAATGATGCGGCTCGAGATAGCCGGTCGATCCGCCAAAGGCGATGGCCTGCTGGATGCGCATCAGGATGGCGTCGGAAAAACCGCGCAGCAGCATTACCAGGCCCAGCACCAGATACATCACGCCGATCTTTTTGTGATCGATGCTGCAGAACCATTCCTTGTACAGATAAATCCAGGCGCGCTTGTAGGTGATGTAGCCGAACACGGCGGCGCCGACGATGGCAACGCCGACGAAGGTCCAGACCAGGATCGGTTCCTGATACGGAATGGCGTCCAGGCTGAGGCGGCCGAACAGGAATCGCATCAAATCATGATGAGTCATAGCGGGTTCTCGAATGCGGGGACTGCGTCAGCCGCTCAGGGCGCGAAGCGGACCGAAGCGCCGTTCGGCAATGGTGACGCGAGAGCAGATGAAACCAGCGGGCGACTGGTCGAGCCAGCGATCGGATCAGGATCGGCGGCACATAGCGCGGTGACATATTCGCGGCGCGGCGCGGGCGCATCCGAGCGCGTGCGCGGCAGGTCGTAGCTCAGGCGCGAGATGTTGTAGGCCGCCGCCAGACCGAGGCCACCGCGGGCATCGATCGCCATCATGTCGTGGACGCACATCTTGGTTTTGTCGACGCAGAGATTGAGGATCGCGTCATAAAGATTGGCGGCGACGCTGGCATAGTGCTGCACCGGATCGCGCACGCTCGGCCGATCCAGCTTCAGATAATCCTCGCGTTCCAGCGTGCCGCCGCCAGCCTTGATTGCGGCGACCCAGCGCTCGAAATCGGCGGCGCTCATGCCGTGAAATGCAAAGCGCATGTCGGAGAAACCCGCGCCGCTGTAGTTGGCCGAAAAACCTTCGTACTCGCCGGTGCGATTGATGACCGCGTGCAGCTGTGTTTCCATCGCCGGCATCGCATAAATCTGGCCCGCCAATGCCGGCACGAAGAATGAATTCATCACGGTCGACGAGGTGATCTTGAAATTGATCGGCACATCGATCGGCGCGGCCAGTTCGTTGACGGTGGCAATGCCGTAATCCGGATAGATGAACAGCCATTTCCAGTCCAGCGCCACCACCTGCACGTTCAGCGGCTTGGTGCCTTTTGGAACTGCGCGCCCGGCTTCGAGTCGGTCGATCGGCCGGTAAGGATCCAGCATGTGGGTGCCGACCCAGGTCAGCGCACCGAGTGCGATGATGATCAGCAGCGGCGCGGACCATATCACCAGTTCGAGCTGGGTCGAATGATGCCAGTCCGGCTTGTACACAGCCTTGGTGTTCGAGTGCCGGTAACGCCAGGCGAAGATCAGCGTCAGCGCCATCACCGGAAGGATGATGAGCAGCATCATCAAGGTCGAGACGACAACCAGGTTACGCTGCTGTAGCGCGACATCGCCAGCAGGGTGCAAGACAACGGCGTTGCAACCGGCCAGCGTCGCACTCGTCAGCAGCAGGACCAAACTTTTTTGCAGGACTCGGACGAACATCGCGTATCGTGGGGGAACCTGAAGAGCATGGATTGTAAGGACACCTCGAATGAAACGCGATTGGACGTTTTGTCCTATCGTTACGCGGTGCATGGCGTGACAGTCTTCGGCCTGCACAACCAGCAATTGCCTCCAACTTAATCGGAAACCTGGAGTCCGAAAGTCGGATGCCCAAAACGAGTTAAAGTTCTCAAGATGAATACCCAAGCCGCACCGCTTCACGAAAACGATAGTCCTGCTGCGATTGGCGACGCAGTTGCGCCGGGCGAGATTGCGATTGGCGTCATCATCGGTCGCCTTTCGGAATTCTTCGATTTCTTCGTATTTGGCATCGCCTGCGTGCTGGTTTTCCCGTCGGTGTTTTTTCCGTTTGCCTCACCGATGGATGGCACCATTTACGCCTTCATCATTTTTTCATTCGCCTTCGTCGCGCGGCCGATCGGCTCCTTGCTGTTCCGCTTCATCTACGACTGGTACGGCCGCGGCACCAAGCTGACCATCGCCTTGTTCATGCTCGGCACGTCCACGGTCGGCATCGCTTTTCTGCCGAACTATGCCGATTTCGGCAAGGCCAGCATTGTGCTGCTGGCGCTGTTCCGCATTGGCCAGGGCATCGCGCTCGGCGGCAGTTGGGATGGCCTGCCTTCGCTGCTGGCGCTCAACTCGCCGCAAAAGCATCGCGGCTGGTACGCGATGATCCCGCAACTCGGCGCACCGCTCGGCTTCATGCTGGCGGCTGGATTGTTCGTGTTCCTAGTCGAGAATCTTTCGCCGGCGGACTTCGCCGACTGGGGCTGGCGCTATCCGTTCTACGTCGCGTTTGCGATCAACGTCGTGGCGCTGTTCGCGCGCCTGCGGCTGGTGGTCACGCCGGAATTCACCGAACTGCTCAAGGCCAAGGAGCTGCTGCCGTCGCCAATCGGCGAACTGTTCCGCACACAGGGCAAAAGCATTCTGCTTGGAGCGTTTGCGCCGCTGGCCAGCTATGCGCTGTTTCATGTGGTGACGATATTTCCATTGTCGTGGATCACCTTGTTCACGCATGAATCGGTGGTCGAATATCTGCTCGTGCAACTCGCCGGCGCAGCCATCGCGGTGTTGACGATGCTGGCCTCGGGCAAGATCGCCGATCGTCTCGGACGCCGCACCACGCTGGGCATCGGCGCGGTACTCATCGCCATCTTCAGCCTGTTCGGCATGCTGCCGATTTTTTCGCATGGCACCACTTTTGGCGCCTACATTTTCATTCTGGTCGGCTTTGCATTGCTCGGTTTCTCGCATGCACAGGCGGCGGGTGCGGTCAATTCCAGCTTCGCCTCGCGCTATCGCTACAGCGGCGCGCTGCTCACTTCGGATTTCGGCTGGTTGCTCGGTGCCGGTTTTGCACCGCTGGTAGCGCTCGGTATCGCAGCCAAATTCGGTGTCGGTTACGTCGGGCTGTATTTGATCTCCGGCTCGATAGGCACGCTGCTGGCGCTGAAAGTCAATCGCAGTCTCGAAGAACGGCGCGACGAAGAACAGGCCACTTAGCGTTTCAGTGCCGTCACGTTGTTGACTGCGTCTTCGCAACCACGAGTTTGCAGCCAGCTTAAGGCTTGGCCGGAGACGGTTTTAGCGGTGGCATTAACGTCCGGCATTTGCACATTTGCCCGGGAATAGCCCGGCACTTTCGTAATTATCGGTAACATTTCCTCGCGTTATCGCTGGCAAAAAAGCGATTCGTAAACCTCTCAACAAGTCATTCACAAGCCATTTATAAGCGATGTCGATCTGGTTCAAGAACCTGCAATTATTTGCTCTGCATCCAGCTTGGGATATCAGCGTCGGCGTGCTGGAAGCCGCACTCGCAGCGCATCCGCTGTTGCCTTGCAACGCGGCCAGTATGCAAAGCCAGGGCTGGCTTCCGCCTGCACCCGATAGCGGCTGCGTTTACAGTCAGGCAAAGAATCTGCTGGTGACTTTGGGCGTGCAGCAGAAGCTGCTGCCGGCGGCGGTGATCAATCAGGCCGCGAAGCAAAAAGCGCTGGAGATCGAACAGCAGCAGGGCTTTGCACTCGGACGCAAGCAAATGCGCGATCTCAAGGAGCGCATCGCGGACGAGCTGAGACCGCGCGCTTTCGTACGTGAAAAATCGATCAAAGCCTGGCTTGATCCTATGCAGCATCGTTTCATCGTCGACTCGCCAACGCCGAAAATTGCAGAGGACGTGGCCAGCGTGCTGCGCGCCGATCTCGGCGAATTTCCGGCCACACCGCTGAACACGCAAACCGCCGTTGGCGCAGCGATGACCAAATGGCTGCTGGCCGGCCGCGTGTCTGCTGAATTCGCGCTGGATCAGGATTGCGAACTCATCGGCGGCGAACAGGGTGCGGCGTCCATTCGCTACGTGCGGCATGAATTGGACGGTGCCGAGATTCGCTCGCTCATCAAGGGCGGCAAGACTGTCAGCAAGCTCGGTCTGATCTGGCGCGAGCGTCTTTCGTTCGTGCTGACCGACCAGTTTGCGATCAAGCGCCTGCGCTTTCAGGCGGTCGACGACGATGCCGGCACCGATCGATCGCGCAGCCGCGAAGCGAAGGCGGATGAGTTCGATGCCAGTCTGACCTTGATGACCGGCGAACTGAGCCAGTTGCTCAACGATCTGCTTGCGCAACTCGGCGGCCTTCAAACCTGATTTCGACTCAGCGCTGATCCGAAAGCCCCGCAAAGCTTGCGAAAAATTGACATCGATAAAAACGCTGCGCTGAAACTGTTCCCTTGTCGGCAGGATCAGCTAAACTTGCGTGCTGTGGTGGGCGTAGCTCAGTTGGTTAGAGCTCCGGATTGTGATTCCGGAGGTCGTGGGTTCGAGTCCCATCGTCCACCCCAAAGTTTTTGCTGGGCTGTTAGCTCAATGGTAGAGCAGCTG
>CAJCJH010000083.1 GCA_903970615.1 Rhodospirillales bacterium | reverse complement strand
TCTCCCACCAGACCCACTTTCGTTATACTTATTGGCTAGACGCCGAGATAGCTCAGTCGGTAGAGCAACTGATTCGTAATCAGTAGGTCGGAGGTTCGATTCCTCTTCTCGGCACCAATCATTATCGAAGTTCAAGCGAGTTTCAGGTTTTTGGAACTTCCCTTCAGGGTTTGATAGTAGGAAGTTTCCCGGCCGGAAGCAATTTTGAAGCCGCTTCACCAAATCCTTGTCTCTTTGGCGACGAAGCGCAGAGCTGACTCCTGACGACGACACAAGCCGGCCGCTGAAGTTTTTATCGCGCCGGCAACAGCGTTGATGGATCGACCGGCCGGCCTCGATCGCGGATTTCGAAATGCAGTTCCGGTTTCTGTTCCGGCCCGATTCCCAATTCGGCGATGGGCTGTCCGGCGGCGACCACATCGCCCTCCTTGACCAGACGGCGCTGATTGAAACCGTAGGCAGATAGATATTGTTCGTCATGCTTCAGGATCACCATCTCGCCATAGCCCTTCAGCGCGCTGCCGCTGTAAACCACTTTGCCCGGCCCGGCGGCGACCACGGCCTGGCCGAGCTTGCCGGCGATATCGATCCCCTTGTTGCCATCCACGCCGAAACCGCGGCCGACTTTACCCGCAGTCGGCCACTGCCAACGGCCAGCATCGAATTTTGATCCGCTCGAAACAGCAATTTCTGCTGGTCGTTTAGGCAATTGCGGCGGCGTAGCGGAATCGGGCGGCAGGCTGACTGTGGCTTGATTCTGCGGGACGACGGCTGCCGTTATAGCCGCGCTCGCAGATACCGCAGCGCTCGTGTTTGCCTGTGAAACCGGGCCTCCAGACGATTTCTGCGTGGTTGACGGCGCGCTGTTGACGGCGGAATTTGCCGCGGCGGCAAAGTCTGGCTTCGCCTGTGTCGAACTGCTCGATCCGGGTGGCGTGAGCCGCAGCAATCGTCCCGGATAAATCCGGTAATCCGGCGGATTGATGCGATTCCAGCGGGCGACATCGTGATAATCGAGCTGATTGCGGAAGGCAATCGAATAAAGCGTATCGCCACCGACAACAATGTATTCACCTGCGCCGGCGCGAACCGGTGGCGCGGCAATGCTGGCGTTGCCGCGGGTTGGCTCGAATGCACTGAAGCAGCTGGCCAGCGAAACGGCCAAAACGATGGCGATGAAAAATCGCAGCGGCAATCGATATTGCGCGCGATGCGCGAGCGAAAAGTTTGCAAAGGCGCCGCCAGCCGTGTGATCGAATCGATCGCGCACTTACGCTCCCGTTGGCCTTGCTTGGATGTTTACTGTTTGCGCCGCAGAAACCAGATGGCGCCGACAACCAGCAGCGCCAGCATCAACAGACCTAATTCGTGGGTGTAATGCGTCACCACCTGCACCGCAGATTCGCCGAAATAATAGCCGCAGCCGACCAGTACCGAACACCAAAGCGCCGAACCGGCTGTTGTAAGCAGCGCAAACGATACGCCGCGCATGCGGAATACGCCGGCGGGCAGCGAGATCAGATGACGGATCACCGGCAGGAAGCGGCCGAGAAAAGTGGCGCGATGGCTGTTGCGCAGAAACAGCATCTCGGCTTGCAAGTATTTGTGCCGGTCGATCAACAGGTAGCGACCATAGCGCAGCAGAAAAGCCTGGCCGAGCGTGCGTCCGATCCAGTAATTCGCAGTGGCGCCGAGCAGCGAACCGAACGCGCCGCAGACGATGGCGAGGCCGGCGTCGAGTTGTCCGGCATGCGCCAGATAGCCGGCCGGAATCATCACCAATTCAGACGGCACCGGCAGCAGACTCGATTCCATCGTCATCAATAAAACGATTTGCGGATAGCCGAGATGCGCATACAACTGCATGAGCCATTCGCGGAATGCGTTCAAGCGCGGCCTTCGAGCATCGGCACGAAATTGACTTTCGCCAGCTCGCGGACTTCAAAGCCGCTGGCGTTTCGATCAATCACTCTCAACACCTGATTTTGCGGTGGTCCAGCCGGAATCACCAGGCGGCCGTGTTGATCCAGTTGATCGAGTAAAGCCTGCGGCACATCGATCGCCGCGGCGGTGACGATGATGCCATCGTAAGGCGCGTGCGAAGCCCAGCCGGCGTTGCCATCGTTGTAGCCGAAGTGAATATTGCGATAACCGAGATCACGCAGGCGTTCGCGCGCCGCTTCGGATAAAGCCTTGAGCCGCTCGACCGAAAATACACTGATGCCGAGTTCCGCCAGCACCGCCGTTTGATAACCACTGCCGGTGCCGATTTCCAGCACGCGCTTGCGCGGTGTGGCACCTTCGAGCAAAGCCTGCGTCATTAGCGCGACGATGTACGGCTGCGAGATCGTCTGCGACTGGCCGATCGGCAGCGGCTTGTTTTTGTAGGCTTCGGCGCGCCAGGATTCGTCGACAAATTCATGCCGCGGCAGCTTTTGCAGAATCTCCAGCACGCGCTGGTCGACGATGCCTTGTTTGCGCAGATCCGCCACCAGTTTGTTGCGCGCCGACAACGACATCTGCGGAGTGGATTTTCCCAGCGGACGCAAGCTCATGTGGCGGCGACGGGCCCGAGATCACCGAGCCAGCTTTTGAGCCGGTCGATCACGCTGAAGCGGGTGAGATCCACCAGCAGCGGCGTGATCGAAACCCGGCGGTTTTGCACCGCATGGAAATCCGTGCCCGGCCCGCTGTCGGATTCCGCACCCGCGGGGCCGATCCACCAGATCACGCGTCCTCGCGGATCGCTCGCAGCGGTGGCCGCTTCCGCGCGATGCCGATTGCCGAGTCGCGTCACTTCAAAGCCCTGCAACTGTTCGTAAGGAATATCCGGCACATTCACATTCAGAATGGTGTCGCCCGGCAAGGGATCGCCACGCAGCCGTTCGATCAATTGCAAGGTCACACGCGCAGCGGTATCAAAATGCTTCGGCTCGAACGACACGCACGACACTGCTATCGCCGAAATACCCAGATGCCGGCCCTCCATCGCCGCCGCCACAGTTCCGGAATAGAGCGTGTCGTCGCCCAGATTCGCGCCCATGTTAATGCCGGAAACCACCATGTCCGGCGTCTTTTGCAGCAGGCCGGTGAGCGCCAGATGTACGCAGTCGGTCGGCGTGCCGTCCACGCAATGGGTGCCATCGTCGTGCCGATGCACGCGCAGCGGATTGAGAATGGTCAGCGAATTGGAAGCGCCGCTGCGGTTACGATCCGGCGCCACGATGTCGAGTTCATGCCGCTCGCGCAGATGCGCGGCGAGGCACAGCAGGCCGGGTGCCGCGCAGCCATCGTCGTTCGACAGAAGAATGTGCATCGGAAAATAAAAAATCGGAAACAGAATCAGGAGAACATCGAGGAAAATTCTTGGCGATTGAAGATGCCGCGCTGCGCTGCCGGATTTTACCGGTCGCCCATCGCCTTAGCTATGATTCACCAATGGACACCAAGCACGGTGACGATAACGCGGCTTCGGATTCGGCTTCCGGCCTGGGCCGCGACGCAACCTCAAACGCCGATTTCCGTCAAGCGATGGCGGACGTGCGCCCGCATGCCGGCAAGGATCGCGCGCTGCCTGCGCGGCGCTCGCCGCCGCCGCGGCCCTTGCAGCGCGAAGCCGACGAACGCGCGGTGCTGCAAGAACTGTTGATCGGCCCATTCGATCCGGATGCGATCGAAAGCGGCGACACCCTAGCCTATCGCGCCAACGGTATTCAGGATTCGGTCTGGCGCCGGCTGCGGCGCGGCGCGTTTCGCATCGGCGCCGAACTGGATCTGCATGGCCTTAACCGCTACGCCGCACAAGCCGAAGTTTCGATCTTTCTGGCCGATTGCCAGGATCGCGGCATCCGCGCGGTTCGCATCATTCACGGCAAAGGCCGCGGCTCACCGAACAGCGGCCCGGTAATCAAAACCCTGCTCGATGGCTGGCTGCGCCGCCGCCGCGATGTGCTGGCATTCGCCTCCGCACGAGCCTGCGACGGCGGCACTGGCGCGGTTTACGTGCTGCTGCGGCTGGCGTAATGAAATTCGTCGCTTTGTGAAGTCGTTGAATTCGATGGAATCTGCAATAGTAATGTGATCCAGTTCACATTTCGCGCCGGAACTTTCTGGACTTAAGGCGTGACGAGACGCTAAGTTTAAGTGGCCTATTTCGGGCGAACTCAGGGGGAGTTTTCGATCATGTTCAATTTTTCCAAACAAACGCGGACCCTTCTTTTCTTTCTGGCGATGGGCTTGGTGCCGGTAACCATAGGCGCTTGCGACGGCGGCGGCGCCAAAGCCAAGGATCAGTTCGAGATCGTCACCGCAGTCGGCATTGTCTGGTTGCTCGGCGCTGCGGTGCGCAAGCCGAAAACGCCGGCGCTGCTGCAAATCGCTTGAGCAGGTTTTCAATGCACGATTTGCGCTTGCGCGCAGCGGCCTGAATCCGGATGGATGGCGACCAGATCGTCGCCGTCCATCCGCCACGGCACGCGGCACGCCAGGCTGGCACTCACCTCGGCCGGGCTGCGCTTTTCCGGCGAGGTGTCCCAGACATTTGCTTTGCCGTCGGTCGCACCCGTCAGCAGGCGATCGCCCGCGGCATTGAAGCGGGTGGTTCGATAGGTGATTGCGCCATCGTGGAACGCGACCGCATCCAACAGATTACCCTCGACATCCCAGACCTTGGCAGTGCCATCGAGGCTGGCGGTGAAAATCAGTGTGCCCTCACGATTGAACCCGGCAGCGCTGAGATCGGAGCCGTGGCCGCATAGCCGGTGCGAACTCGAATCCGACCAATGCAGCAGAAATGCGCAGTGATTGTCATCGCTGAGCAAGGCGCTGGCGCCATCCGGGCTGAGCACGGCGGTTGTCACCGATTGACTGGTCTCATCGCGCGCCTGTTGCAGCAGATGGCCATCGGCAGCATCCAGCAGGTACAGATTCCCGGTTTCGCTAGCAGCCAGCAGCCGGCTGCCATCTTTTGTGAAATCCAGCGCGGTGATCGATTCCGACTGATTCTTTTCAGCCGGATGGGATGACCACAACGGCTGCTCCTGCGCGGGATCGTAAAGGCGGATGATGCCATCTTTGGCGGCAGCGAATCGATTGGCATTTGGACTGAACGCCTGCGCCAGATAGTGATCGATCGGCAGGCTGCGCAGTAGTTGTCCGGATGGCAAGTGCCATAGTCGGGTCTGGCCGCCACGCAGCGCGCTGGCGAGCAGGCTGCCATCAGCGCTGAACTTGAGGGCGCGCACTGTGTTGCCGACTTGCGGAATATCGGTGCTGACCGCGCCACTCGCCACATCCCAAATCTGTAGCGCGCCCAAGCCGCCAGCCGCGAGCCATTTGCCATCGGCGCTGAAGGCGCCTGCGGTCACTTTGCCGACCTCGGTTGTCACTTGATGCAGCAGTTGCAGCGACTGGCTATCCCACCATTCGAGTTTGCCGTCGGCGCCGCCGCTGAAGCCCAGCGCTCCGGCAGCTTCAAAGTCAACAATCGCCCGGCCGTTGAGTTCGGGAATTGCAGGGTCTTCCGGATCGGTGCCGTGCGCAAAGCTGGTCATCGGAATGTTGGGCAATTGCCAGAACGTCACCATGCCATCGCGCCCTGCCGTCGCCAACCAGTGATCGTCGCTGCTGAAATCGATCGCGGTAGCGCCGCCAAAGTGCGCGTCCAGCGAATATAAATCGACGCCGCTATCGACATCGATCACCTTCAATTGCGCATTGCCGGTATTGATCAAGCGACGTCCGTCTTCGCTGATATGAATTTGCTGGGAGTTGCTGGAAAATTTGATCGAATCGAGCAGCGCACCGCTGTGTGTATCCCAGACGCGCGCGCTATCGACCGATGCCGTCAGTAAGCGCGAGCCATCGATTGCATTGAACACATGGCCGATGTAGCGCGAGGCATGCGCGGCGCTGATTCTGGTTTTGCCGCTGGCGATTTCCCATAAGCGGAAGCGTCCATTGTCTGCGCCGGCTGCGAGCAGCGACCCATCCGGGCTGCTGTCGACATAATGTACCGGCGAATTCAGGCTGTCGAAACTGCGCAGCAGCCGCCCGGTTTGCGGATCGTAGATGCGGGTGATTCCCAACGCATCGCCGGTAATCAGCCAGCGTCCATCGCGGCTGTAGCCCGCCAGCACGCAATCGTTTTGAATGATTTTGGAGACACGCGCACTGGCGAACTCGTAGATCGTGGCGCGATGATCGGGCTGCACCAAGGCGAGATAGCGCTCGTTCTTATCAAACGGAGTTTGCGCCTTGTGTTGCATGTCGGCGACCTCGAGCGTCACCAAAGTTGCGCCGCTGAGTGCATCGATCACCCGCACGCTCGCATGGCCGGCGCCATCGTCGATCTCGAATATGAGCTTGCTGCCGTCGGGGCTGAATCTTGCCAGAGGCAGCGTGTGCGGCGGCAGATCGAAGCTGAGCAGTTTTTGCCGGCTGGCACGTTCCCAGATGGCGCCGCGATTGTTTTGATCGAGAGTGAATACACGCTGCGTATCCGGGCTGAACACGACATCCAGGATCGGCGCACCGGCATCGAGGCTGAACTTTTCGGCATCGACCACGCGCATCGCACGGCCCAGCATGAAACGCAGCGCTGGTGTATCCAGCCCGAGACGATACGCTTCATTCAGATACACCGCGGCACGCGCTTCGTTACGCGCCTGCAGTTCGCGGCGGCCTTTTTCGTAGACCGTCTGCACATGCGCGGTGAGCGCTTGCTGTGCGAGCGCGGCTTGCCTGGCTTGCTGCTGCGTCTGCCAGAACGTACCCAAAGCAAGCGCTGCGATGAAGCTCGCTGCAATCCAGAACGTCGTGCGCAATTGCTGACGGCGTCGCTCGCGCCGCCGCAGTTCGTCCAGACCCACGCCGAGCAAGCCGGCGATCAGTCGTAGTTTTGCCGCAGCTTTGCTGTCCTTGCGCGGCCGCACATCGGCGCCCACCGGCTCGGCTTGGCCGGCTTCGCGCAGCGATGGCGGGAAACATTCGAGCAGACCTTTGTCGGGCGCTGAATCGGCATGCGGTTCGCCATCGACGATCAGGCACAGAATCCGGTCGGCGCGGCCGAGCGTACGGAAGCGTTGAATCTCCTCGTCAACCCAGCGCGATACCGCCGCATGCGGCGAAGCGATGACGATCAGGTAACGCGATTGCCCCAGTGCTTGATCGATAACCGCGCTGAGATTCGGCGAACTCGGCAACTCATCGCTGTCGCGGAACACCGGGAAAATTCTTCGTGGAATCGCACCGGTCGGGCTATCGCGGCCGACCAGACGACGCGGCACGCGATAATTTTCGAGCGCGCGGTGCAGCCAGTCCGCCCATGCCTGATCACGGTGGCTGTACGAAATAAAGGCCCAGTATTTGGCTGGCGCTTCGGCCACTTCCACATCCCTTGTGTGCTTTGCGCAAATGGCAAGTCTGCCATAGCCGCATGAACACGAGCGCAGGGCAACTCGGCAGCGGTTGGAAGTGGATGACGCGGCTAAAAGCGGGCTGCGAGTAGCGCGCCATGCAGCCCAGGAATTTCAGCGAATTTAGCGCAAGTATTCGCGCCTCGACAGCCAGAATTCCGCCAGCGGCAGATCTTCCGGATAAGTGACCTTCAGATTGCTTTCGCGGCCGCGCACGAGCAGAGGTTTATGGCCGGCACGCTCCATCGCGCTGGCTTCGTCAGTCAGCGTTCGGGTTTCCTGCGGATAGTTTTCCAGCGCCGCCTTGAGCAGATCGAGCCGGAACAATTGCGGCGTTTGCGCGCGCCATAAATCCGCCTGATCGAGTGTGGCGCTGGAACGCTCGCGGGCTTCGTGCTTGAGCGCGTCGGTCACCGGCACTGCGAGCAGGCCACCGTGTTCATCGCTGGCATCGTCGCGCAGGGTTTCGATATCTTCAACGGTGAGGCAAGGCCGCGCCGCGTCGTGGACCAGCACGAATGTCGGGGCGGCCAGACCGCGGCTGCGCTCGCTCACCGCCTGCAAACCAGCCAGCACCGAATCGGCCCGCACGGCGCCGCCAGTCACCGTGCTGATTTTTGGATGGCCGGCAATCGCCAGTCTGGCGAAGTCGCTATCGCCTTTCGGCAGCACCAGAACGACGCCGTCGATCCAGCCGGTGTCGAGAAATGGCGCCAGACTCCATTCAACCAGTGCGCGTCCGCGCAGCGGCAGATATTGTTTCGGCTTGCCGAGCGCCATGCGCGCGCCGCCGCCAGCGGAGGCAACCACCGCCCAGTAACGCGGCTTCAGCGGAGTCACCGTTGCGGCGGTTTCACTGGGATTGCGAGGCGGGCGCAACCACGAGGTAAAAGGTTTCGCCCTTGCGGATCATGCCGAGATTGGCGCGCGCCTGCGCTTCGATCGCCGGGCCGCCCGCGCGTAAATCCGCGACCACCGCATCGAGCACGGCGTTGCGCTTGCGTAGCTCGGCATTGGCATCATCCATTTGCGCCGCCTCTAGCCGCAGGCGATGATTTTCGATCATGCCGCCATCGGCCGACCACAGGCGATACTGCAGCGCGGCCAACATCAGCCCCAACACCAGCACCGCGATGCGGCCAAGGCTGGGCATCAGCCGCTAAACACTTTTCAGTACCACTGGAAACGCATCGGTACCGGGATACCGCGCGCGACTGCCGAGCTGACGTTCGATCCGCAGCAGCTGGTTGTACTTCGCCATGCGATCGGAGCGGCACAGCGAACCGGTCTTGATCTGCGTAGCAGCGGTGCCGACCGCGATATCGGCAATCGTCGCGTCTTCGGTTTCGCCGGAGCGATGCGAGACCACGGCTTCATAACCCGCTTCGGTGGCCATGCGAATCGCTTCCAGCGTTTCGGTGAGTGTGCCGATCTGGTTCGGTTTGATGAGGATGGCGTTGGCGATGTCCTGATCGATGCCGCGCGACAGAATTCGGGTGTTGGTGACGAACAGATCATCGCCAACCAGCTGCACGCGATCGCCGAGTTTTTCGGTGAGGATCGCCCAACCTTCCCAGTCGTCTTCGGCGCAGCCGTCTTCGATCGAAATCACCGGATAGCGGTCGCACAGACCGGCCAGATAGTCCGCGAATTCGGCGGCCGTAAACTGCTTGCCTTCGCTTTCGAGATGATAAAACCCGTCTTTGAACATTTCGTTGGAAGCGACATCGAGGCCGAGATAAATATCGCGTCCCGCCTTGAAGCCGGCCTGATCGATCGCTTCCATCAGACATTCGAGCGCGGCTTCGTTGGACGGCAGATTCGGCGCGAAACCGCCTTCGTCGCCGACGGCCGTATTGAGGCCGCGCGCCTTCAGCACTTTCTTCAACGTATGGAAAATTTCCGCGCCATAACGCAGCGCTTCGGAAAAACTACTGGCGCCAACCGGCAGGATCATGAACTCCTGGATGTCGACATTGTTATCGGCATGTGCGCCGCCATTGATGACGTTCATCATCGGCACCGGCAGCGTTTCCGATTGAATGCCGCCGAGATGACGGAACAGGGGCTGATGATTCTCCGCCGCCGCGGCGTGTGCGTTGGCCAGCGAAACTGCGAGGATCGCATTGGCGCCGAGGCGCGCCTTGTTTTCGGTGCCATCGAGTTCGATCATCACCGAATCGAGTTCAGCCTGATCCTGCGCATCAAGGCCGATCACCGTCTGAGCCAGCTCGCCTTCCACATTCGCAACCGCTTTCAACACGCCCTTGCCGCCATAACGCGCGGCATCGCCGTCGCGCAGTTCCACCGCTTCGCGCGAGCCGGTCGAAGCTCCCGAGGGTGAAGCTGCGCGGCCACGCGCGCCGGAGGCGAGCAGGACTTCGGCTTCGACCGTGGGGTTGCCGCGTGAATCGACGATTTCAAGTGCTGTGACGCTGACGATTTTCGACATGCTTCTTCAGATTTTCCAGTGTAAGTACGGCTTCTAATTTTGCTGCATCTTAATGAAAGCACGGCGAGGGCGCGAGCGCGCTGGAAAACCGGCCGGCGATGAGCCGAAACGAAGCAAGCCTGCGGCCGGATTGAAGCTTGGTTGAAGCTGCAATTAAAGCCAGCCACTGTACCAGCCGCTACAGCAGCGAAGTCTCCGCCAGCGGCCGGCGCTTCACCAGATGATCCAGTTCAACCAGCGTTTCGAGCAGGGCGCCGATCTGCCCGAGCGGCCACGAGTTCGGACCATCGCAAAGCGCCGAATCCGGATTCGGATGCGTCTCCATGAAAATGCCTGAAATACCCGCGCCTACCGCCGCGCGCGCCAGCACCGGAATGAATTCGCGCTGGCCGCCGGAAGCGTTGCCCTGCCCGCCCGGTAGCTGCACCGTGTGCGTGCTGTCGAACACCACGGGTGCGAATTCGCGCATCACCGCGAGGCCGCGCATGTCGGCCACCAGATTGTTGTAGCCGAACGAAAAACCGCGCTCGCACAGCATGAACTGATCTGGTGCCACCGCCTTCATCTTCTCGATCACATTGCCCATTTCCCAGGGCGACATGAACTGGCCTTTCTTGACGTTGATCGGCCGGCCGGTCCTGGCAACGCTCTGCATGAAATTGGTCTGGCGGCAAAGAAATGCTGGGGTCTGGATCACATCGATCACTTCGGCCACCACATCCAGTGGCGTATCTTCATGAACATCCGTAAGCACCGGAACGCCGATCTGCTTCTGCACCGCCTGCATGATTTTCAGGCCGCCATCGATGCCGGGCCCGCGGTAACTTTTGTGCGACGAACGATTGGCCTTGTCGTAGCTGCCTTTGAAGATGTAGAGGAAGCCGAGCCTGTCTGCGATCGCCTTGATGTGCCCGGCGACTTCGATCGCCAGCGCTTCCGATTCGAGCGTGTCCGGGCCGGCGATCAGGAACAGCGGATGTGCAATGCCGATGTCACGGCCGCAAAGTTTCATGATGTGCTGATCCCTTGATGACTTCGAGCGGCCGCAGCAATAACGCTGCAATTTGTTGTCGAGCTCAAGCGGCCTTCGCCTGATGCGCCAGATGCTGCTCGCGTGCGGCGCGGATGAAGCCTTCAAACAGCGGGTGTCCATCGCGCGGCGTCGAGGTGAATTCCGGATGGAACTGGCAGCCGACGAACCACGGGTGGTCGGCGATCTCGACCATCTCCACCAGTTCGCCATCTTCCGACATGCCGGCAATCGAAAGCCCCTGCGCGGTCAGTGGTTCACGATAATTGTTGTTGAATTCGTAACGATGCCGATGCCGTTCGCTGATGAGTTCCGCGTTGTATAGCGCGCGTGAACGCGAGCCGGCAACCAGACGACAGGTCTGCACGCCGAGCCGCATGGTGCCGCCGAGATTCGATTTCGCATCGCGCCGCTCGACGCGGCCGGAAGCATCGCGCCATTCGGTCACCAGTGCGATCACCGGATCGGCCGCGGTCGGCGCAAATTCCGTGCTGTGCGCGGCCGGCAAGCCGACCACGTTGCGTGCATATTCGATCACCGCGACCTGCATGCCGAGACAGATGCCGAGATAAGGCACCTTGTTTTCGCGGGCGTATCGCGCGGCGGTAATTTTCCCCTCGATGCCGCGTTCGCCGAAGCCGCCGGGCACCAGAATCGCGTCTGCACCCTGCAGCGCGCGCACGCCCTGGCTTTCCACCGATTCCGAATCGATATAACGAATCTTCACGCGCGTGCCGGTGTTCAGACCAGCGTGGTACAGCGCCTCGTTGAGCGATTTATAGGCATCGGCCAGATCGACATATTTGCCAACCATCGCCACTGACACCTCGACATCCTGCTGGTCGCGCGCGCTGACCACACGTTCCCACGCAGCGAGATCGGCGCTGCGCGCTTCGAGGCCGAAGTGCTTGACCACCAGCTCGTCCAGTCCCTGACTCTGCAGCCAGCCGGGAATTTTATAGATATCGTCGAGATCGACCGCCGAAATCACCGCGCGATACGGCACGTTGGTGAACAGCGAAATCTTGCGCTTTTCAGCATCCGGCAGCAGCCGTTCGGAACGGCAAAGCAGCACATCCGCCTGAATGCCGATCGAGCGCAATTCCTTCACCGAATGCTGGGTCGGCTTGGTTTTCAGTTCGCCGGAGGATTTCACATAAGGCAGCAGCGTCAGGTGGATGAACATCGCCTGCTCGCGGCCGAGTTCGACACCCATCTGGCGGATCGCTTCGAGAAACGGCAGCGATTCGATATCGCCCACCGTACCGCCGATTTCGACCAGACAGATTTCTGCGCCGCGCGCGCCAGCGCGGATGCGGTCCTGGATTTCGTCGGTGATATGCGGAATCACCTGCACGGTACGGCCGAGATAATCGCCGCGCCGCTCTTTTTCCAGCACATGGCGATAAATCTGGCCGGTAGTGACGTTGCTCAGCCGACTGGTTTTGCCGCGCAAAAAACGCTCGTAATGGCCGAGATCGAGATCGGTTTCCGCACCATCTTCGGTGACGTAAACCTCGCCGTGCTGAAACGGGCTCATGGTGCCCGCATCGACGTTGATGTACGGATCGAGCTTGATCATGTGGACCTTGAGTCCACGCGATTCGAGGATCGCGCCGAGGCTGGCGGCGGCGATGCCCTTGCCGAGCGAAGACACCACGCCCCCGGTCACGAAGATGAAGCGGGTTTGAACAGACTCAGGCATGGGATTGTCGACTGCGGGTTTGGCGGATTTTACGGGAACCCGGCAGTCGTCACAACGCAGTCGGCGAGGCCGCGCCGCGCAGGCGATGACGCCAGTGCAGCGAACCGATCAGCGCCTGCCGATGCTGCAGCCAGAACTCCGTAGCGCCCAGCCCGGCGACGGCGGCGATCGCGCCCTTGCATTCGATCACTGGCGTGCGTGATCGAATCCACGGCGGCACGCCGGCTTCCTGAAACAAATTTTTTAGCGTTCGATGATGATCGCCGCCAGCCGGTTTGAAGCGCTCGCCTTCGCGCGGGAATCGCACCGTCAGGGCTTGCGCCGGCGGCTGTGCGGCTTCGAGCCAGTCAGCATTTGCGTCGTGATCTCGATCGCCATTCGCGGGCAGGCGCAGCTCATTGCCCGACGTCCAGGTCGCCGACCAGGCTTGCGGCACATCCAGTAAAGGCGACATCGCAAACAGCCGGTCCCGATAACGGCGCAGGTCGCAGCCCGGCCAACCGAATTGCGGCGACGCATCCAAGGTCGCTCGCAGCACTTCGTCGGCGATGCGCGGTAGTTGATCGGCCGGCGGCACCTCGAAGCCTTGAGTCCGCAGCCAGAAACGCAGCAGGTTATGACGCCGCGGTACGCTCAGGCTCAACAGCGTTTCGATGCTCAAGGCATCGCCGCGCACGGCATTGGCGAGATCGATTGCGGCCAGTTCGCCGAGCAGATCGCTGGCTTCCGCGGCCAGACTTGCGGTTCGTGCGAGGCGGTTTTTTAGTTGTGGAAAGCGCTGCTGCAGAGCCGGCAAAACTTCGGCACGCAGCCAGGAACGCGTGTAACGCGGATCGAGATTTTGCGGATCGTCGATCCAGCTCAATTGATGGATTTCTGCATAACGTCGCAATTCGGTACGCGAAAACGCCAATAATGGCCGCCACAGCGTGCCGGGCGACAAATCCACATGCGCACGCATGCCGGCAAGCCCGTCGATACCGGTGCCGCGCAGCAAACGCAGTAGCAGTGTTTCGGCTTGATCGTCGCGGTGGTGCGCGGTGGCAAGGCAATCGCCGGCGCTCATCAAGCCTCGAAACGCTGCGTAGCGAACCTGCCGCGCGGCGGCTTCGGGTCCAGCGCTGGAACGCCGATCAACTTCAACCTTGATGACGGAAAAATCCAGCCCGGATTCAGCGCAAATCGCAGCGCAATGCTCAGCCCAGGAATCTGCAGCAGGCTGCAAGCCATGATGAATATGTACGGCATGTACGCGCTCTGGAAATTGCGCCGCGAGCCAGTGCAGCAGCACGGTTGAATCCAGCCCGCCGCTGAAGCCGACATGGATTCGGCCGGTTGACGGCGGCGCCGGCTTCAGCTGCAAGGGCTGATCGAGCGCCGCCAAAGTTTCATAGATGGTCTGCGGCTGGTTCATGAATTCGAGTGAGTGCGCGCTTGAAAACCGGATGGCACACGCCATATCCGAGTCACGACGATTGTTCGGATCGTTATTCCGATTGCTGGTTGGTAGTCTAAACGCAGCGATTTCTGCGCAGTGATGTCCAGCACGCGACGCCGGCATTCTCCGATCAAACCACTCATAAAAGGATTTTCCGATGGCTTCTAAATTACTCACGTCCGTCAAAGTTGGCGATTTAACGCTAAAGAATCGCCTGGTCATGGCGCCGTTGACCCGCGCACGCGCCGGCCGTGAGCATGTGCCGAACGAATTATTGGCCGAATATTATTCGCAGCGCGCCGGTGCCGGATTGATCTTGACCGAGGCGACGATGATCGCAACGGATGGTTGCGCATTTACCGCGGAAGCTGGCATCTGGGACGCGGAGCGGATCGCCGGCTGGAAGAAAGTCACCGACGCGGTGCATCAAAAGAACGGCCTGATCGCGGTGCAGTTGTGGCATCCGGGACGCGCCGCGCACTCGCTGCTGAACGGCGGCGCGCAGCCGATCTCGTCGTCGAACAAGGCGATTCGGGATGGCAAGATTCATACACCCGAAGGCAGCCAATCTTACGAAGTACCGCGCGCGCTGCGAACGGATGAATTGCCGGGCATTGTCGAATTGTTCCGCGTTGCTGCGAAGAACGCCCTGCAGGCCGGCTTCGATGCGATCGAAATTCATGGCGCGCATGGCTATCTGCTCGATCAATTCCTGCGCGATGGCGTGAATGATCGCAGCGATGCTTACGGCGGCAGCCTCGAAAATCGTGCGCGCCTGCTGTTCGAGGTGATCGATGCCGGCGTCGAAGTTTTCGGAGCAGGCCGCGTCGGTCTGCGCATCTCGCCGCTGGTGCCGTTCAACGACATGGTCGATTCCGATCCGCAGGCGCTGGTCGCTTATGTGGCCGAACAGCTTGATCGGCGCGGCATCGCATTTCTCGATCTGCGGCACGATCAATTCGATCGCCCGGAAGAACAGGCACTGGCGAAGATCGCGCGCAAGGCCTATCGCGGCACGCTGATGCGCAATGGCGGTTTCGATCAGGCCAGCGGTGAAGCGGCGCTCGCCGACGGCAGCGCGGACGCTATCATTTATGGTCGCTTTTTCATCGCCAATCCCGATCTGGCCGAACGCTTCGCCAGCGGTGCTGCGCTCAATACGATGGATGGCAGCACGCTGTACACGCCCGGTGCGCATGGTTACGTCGACTATCCGACGATGAAAAATTCAGCTGAAAAATCTGCCGCCGTTTGATCGCTGGAAAGATGTCGGCATCGGCAACGAGAACGTCGCCGATGTTTCTTTACCGCGCGGTAAATAAATGCTCGCAAGCTATTCGCATTTCATCCGTTCCGGCTAAACCTGAATCCGCAAGCCGCGCTAAAGCAGGCTGCTGATCTGTTCGACCGTGATCGGCTTGGTGACATGCTCGTCGAAGCCGCATTCGAGCGCGGCTTCAATATCTTTTTTCGTACCCCAGCCGGACAGCGCGATGAGCTTTTTCAGCGAGGGAATCTGAGCCGCCCGCATGCGTCGCGCCAGCTCGAACCCGCTGATGTCCGGCAGGCCGATATCCAGCACGGCGGCGTCGGGCAGGAAGGTCTTCAGGCGTTCGAGCGCTTCCACACCCGAGTTGGCGACCACTACTTCAAAATCCATCAATTCGAGCAGCGAGGCGAGCGCTGCGGTGCCATCGACGTTGTCGTCGACCAACAGGATTTTACGGAATTGACGCGCAGCGTTCTCGGCCGGTTCCACAACGGCGGCTGTGGCGGCGGCCTGGATTTTCTCGTACACCGGCAGCACCAGTGTGAAGGTACTGCCCTGCTGTGGTCCGGCGCTTTTCACGGCGATTCTGCCGCCGTGCATCACCGCCAATTGCTTCGCCAGCGCGAGCCCGATGCCGAGGCCATCGATCGCCTTGCGGCCGGAATCGATGCGCGTGAACAGATCGAATATTTTCTGCGTGTCTTCGGCGCTCAGGCCGATACCGGTGTCGGCAATCGAGATCAAGATTTCGCCGCCTTCCTGACGGCTGACGACGCTCACCGCACCGCGTTCTGGCGTGTATTTCGAGGCATTGTTCAGCAGATTGGTGAAGATCTGCGTGATGCGGGCGGCGTCGCCGCGAATGGCCACATCATCGCCAAGCTCCACGCTCAGCGTTTGTCGGCGCTGATCGAAAAATGGCTGGCTGGCTTCGATCGCCGTGACGATCGACTTGTTCAGCGTCAGGATCGACGGCCGCAATTCGAGCCGGCCGGTCTGTATGCGCGAGACATCCATCAGGTCGTCGACCAGCCGCACCAGCTGATCCAGCTGACGTTGCATGATGTCAGTTGCCGCCTGCATTTTCGCCGGTTCGCAAGCGGATTTCTGCAGCACCGCCAAGGCACTTTGCAGCGGGCTCAGCGGATTGCGCAACTCATGCGCCAGGATCGCCAGGAATTCATCCTTGCGCGATTCCGCAGTCAGCAGTTCGTCTTCATATTGCTTTTGCTGGGTGACGTCGCTGAGCGTCAGCACCACACCGAAAACCTTGCCTTGCGCGGTTTTCAGCGCCGCCACCCGATTGGATACCGAAACGTCGCGCGCATATCGGCGGCGCACGAAACCTTCGGCGATGAGGATATTCTGCCGGCCGCCGATGATTTCCGGCGAGGCTACCCGAACCACTGGCGCACCGGAATCGCGGTCGATCAGGTTCACCACTTCGCCGAACGCGCGGGCGATGGCGTTGATGCGGTCGCAGCCGATCAGTTCGGCAGCGCGGTCGTTCAGAAAGCGGATTCGATCCTGCAGATCGACCACGATCACGGCTTCGTCGAGCGCGCCGAGCGTGGTCAAAAAACGATCGCGTTCGAGTTCCAGTTCGGCCTCCACCTTGCGCAGCGAATGTAGTGCAAAAATGATCGCCCCGCAGACCACCAGATAAGCGCAATAATTGGTGATGACGCCGGCATCGATCCGAAACGCATGCGAAGGCCCGGCCCAGACCGACCATGCCAAGGGCAACCAGGCCAGCGTGACGAAAATGCCCGGTCCACGGCCGGCGATCCAGCTGACCAGCACCACCGCCAGATAGCCGCTGGCGTTGGGAATTGCGTTGCCGACCAGCGGATTCAGCGCGCTGCGCAGCAGGAACGCCAGCAGGATTGCGCCCAGTGCGACCAGATAGCTGGGCGCTGCGCGGTGAGTTCGCACGCCGGCCAGTCTTTTCGCCAGGGAAATTTTGATGTACTGATCTCTCGACAAGCCACTAATAAAACGTGGCGGAATTAAAACGTGATGAAATCTTTGTTGGCAGCAGATTAGCTCCACAGCGCACGACGACGATGCGGCCCAGTACTTCGAACGGACCTGCGTTTTAATGCATTATCGCCGATTGCAAGTGATGGAATCGGCATCGCATCCTTCAACCGGAACCGGGCTGCAGAAATCGTGCGGCGCCTCGGTGTCCGCAAATTCTTCAACGAGCATCAACGAGCAAAGCATGAGCACATACTCGCAGCGTCGCGTGTCGAAAATCACGGTGCCGATTCTGACTTATCACAATGTTTCGGAGCGGCCGCAAGGCGTTTTGCATCCGGGGCTTTATCTGCATCCCGCACAGTTCCGGCGACAGCTGGCAATGCTGCGTTTGCGCGGCTATCGCGGTGTTTCGATCGAGCAGGCGCTGCCGTATCTGCGCGGCGAAAAACGCGACAAGGTCGCAGTCATCAGTTTCGACGATGGCTATCGGGATAACCTGCAACACGCGCTGCCTTTACTGCGAGAATTCGGCTTCAGCGCAACCTGCTATCTGGTGGCGGATCGTATCGGCAGCTACAACGAATGGGATGCCGAACTACTGCGCGTGCGGAAGCCGCTGATGACGCTTGCGGAGATCAAAAGCTGGCTCGCAGCAGGCATGCATGTCGGCTCGCATACCTGCACTCACCCGCATTTATCCGCGCTTGCACCCGTGCAGAAACGCGGCGAGATCATCAATTCAAAAGCCAGGCTGGAGTCGCTGCTGGGCATCGAAATCCGGCATCTGTGTTATCCCTATGGCGACTACGATGAGGACTGCGTGGTTGCCGCGAAAGAAGCCGGATACCAAACCGCAGTCACCACACGGCGTGGCTTGGCGCGCAGCGGCAGCGATCTGCTGAGCTTGCCGCGACTCGGCAACAGCGGCAAAAAACCCTGGCCGATTTTTTTTGCGCGAACCCTGGCTTGGTCGAACTGATTCTGTTGCACAAGTTCTGTTGAAGCTGGATCGAATCTACTTAACGCCAGGCCGCGAAGCTCATCCTTGTAGTTCATCTTGAAGTCGCCGAAGAATATCGCGCCCGGCCGCTTCCGCCTGTTCCGCGCCAAAACGCGCCAGCACGCGGGCGCGTCCGGCCTGGCCCATGCGGGCGGTTTGTGCGGGATCTTTCACCGCGGCCAGCAGCGCCAGCGCCAGCGCTTCGACATCGCCGACTTCGCACAGCCAGCCGGTTTGCTCATGCAGCACGCTCACGGCAATTTCACCGACGCGGGTCGAGATCACAGGCAATCCCGCCTGCATGGCCTCGTGCGCGGCGACGCACAAGCCTTCCTTCAGCGAGGTTTGTATGTAGACGTGCAAGCCCGCCAGAAATTTCGAGGGCTGCTCGACGAAACCGACCAGCCGGAAGTTTTTGACGCCGAGTTGATCGGCCAGCGCGCGTAATTCCGCTTCCTCATCGCCCGCACCGGCGATGACGAATTCCATTCGCGCAGCCCGTTGCGGATCGAGTGCCTGCAAACGCGCAGCCGCACGAATCAGAACTGCATATTGCTTGCTCGTATGCAGCCGCCCGAGACTGCCGACACGGAACAATCCCTCGCCATTCCAGGCCGCAGCTTGCGGTGCATCTGCGCGCGCGCTGAACATCGGCCAGATATCGATATCCGTTGCTGCCACGCCGAGCGTATTCATGGTGAATTGCTTGACGGTTTCGGAATCGGCAATCCAGCGCCGCGTGAGCCTGCGCGAGCGGCTTAAAATCCTTCGATTACCGGGCTTCAAATAATCACTGTGCTGCCAGCTGATCACCGGAATGCCGAGCAGCCAGCCTGCAACTTGGCCATACATCGTGGCGCGCGAAAGCGAAGTCCACAACACGTCTGGCCGATCTAGCCGCAGATGTCGCAGCAGGGCGATGCTCGATGCAAGGTAATCGCGCGGACCGCCGCCAATGATCTCGAAGGGTATACCGGCCTGTTCAAGTCTGGCGGCAGCGCGGCCATCCTGCCGCATCAAGGCAAGCACCTTGACGTCGTGGCCGCAGCGGCGCATCAGCCCGATAATTTCGACCATCGGAAACGCAGCGCCGCCGCCATTGAGTCCGTTGATCAGATAACAAATTCGCATGTCGCCGCGCTAATCCCGTTTACACAAAAGTTGGGCTGAAAGTTTGAGCGCGAATACTTTCAGATATTCTGGGCGAGGTATATCTCAATCTTGCGAAACTGATTCGATGAAGCTGTTTACCGCCATCGCTGGCGTGCTGCGAGCGCAGTTGTTCAAGCTTTTAGATGCACTTCGTGATGGGCGCTTAATCAGCGGCCAAGCCGTCGCACATGCAGATCGATTCGCAGTTCGATTGCCGGATCACGTCAACGACTTCAAACCTGGCAGTCGAGTTTCGATCGTCATCGCAGCCGGCATTTTTTCAGCGCTCAGCGCGGGTTGTGCGGATGTGAAAGCTGATACCAATGCAGCAACCACCGAGACCATCGTGCTGCTGCGTCATGGCGAGAAACCGCCTGGCGGCCTGGGGCAACTGAACTGCCGGGGACTCAACCGGGCGCTGGCTTTGCCAACCGTTATCGCCAAGCAATTCGGCAAGCCGGATGCGATCTTCGCACCTGACCCGGCTGAAACGAAACTCGATGCCGGCCAGCCCTACGACTATGTGCGACCCTTGGCGACGATCGAGCCGACTGCGATCGCTTTCGGCCTGCCGGTCGATACCAGCATCGGCGTTTCAAAACTCGGCGCGTTGAAGCGGCGGCTCGAAGCGATGGACCTTCACGAAGCGCTGGTACTTGTTGCGTGGGAGCATTCCGATCTGGTCCTGCTGGTGCGTATGCTGGTCGCAGATTACGGCGGCGACCCGGCGATGGTTCCATCCTGGGACGGACAGGATTTCGACAGCATCTATGTGGTCAAGATTACTCGTGCCGCAGACAAAACTTCGGTGATTTTCGAGCATCGCAGCGAGGGTCTGGATAGCCAGCCGCAGACTTGTCCAGGGCAAGCTTCCGGTTGATTCGCCTGTATTTGCTGGTATCGAAACCGGTTTCAATTTATTTCACTCTCTGTCGAGCTGATTCTGAAATCCATTCAAGCTACATTTCGTGATCGATAAAAAGACCACCCGCTTCCTCGGCTTTGTCTGCGCAGCTACGGTTGCCAATGCCTATTACAACCAGCCGCTGCTGGGTGAATTCGCGCGCTATTTCGGATCTTCCGCACATGCCGCCGGCCTGGTCGCAACGCTTTGCCAGATGGGTTATGGCATTGGCATTCTGCTGATCGTGCCGCTCGCCGATGTGCATGAACGGCGCTCGCTGATTCTGCTGCTGCTTTGCGCCGTGAGCCTCGCGTTGCTGGCGATGGCTAGTGCTACGAATCTTGCGTGGCTGTATGCCGCAAGCCTGCTGGTCGGGCTCACCACCATCGTGCCGCAGATCATCATTCCCTACGCGGCAGGTCTGGCGGAACCGACGCAGCGATCGAGCGTGGTCGGCAGCGTACAAGGCGGCTTGCTGGTCGGCATTCTGCTGGCGCGCACGGCGTCGGGTGCGATCGGCAACTGGCTCGGCTGGCGCTGGGTTTATCTGCTCGCAGCCACCATGATGCTGGCGATCGGCGCACTGATTTACAGGCAGCTGGGCAAGCAGGAAATCCGTAATACGACGCTGAGCTATCGCCAGCTTCTGGTGTCGATGGGGCGCTTCTTTATCGAGCTACCGCAGCTGCGTCGCAGCTGTTTTTCATCCGCGTTTTCATTCGCCGCTTTCAGCGCGTTCTGGACTACGCTGGTGTTCCTGGTCGAATCGCCAAGCTATGGTTACGGCCCGGCCGTCGCCGGCGCGTTCGGGCTGGTCGGCGCCATCGGCGCACTTACCGCACCTTATGCCGGCCGCTTGTCCGATCTGAAAGGCACGGCATTCACCCTGCTGGCGGCGAATCTGGTTTGCCTGCTGGCTTTCGCTATTTTGTATTTCGCCGGCGTCGGCGCGTTATCTATTCTGATCGTCGGCGTATTGCTCCTCGACACCGGCGCGCAGGCGAACCACATCGCCAATCAATCCGAAGTGTTTTCTTATAACCCGGACGCGGTTGCCCGATTGAACGGGGTTTACATGTTCTGCCGTTTCATCGGCGGCGCGCTCGGCTCGATCAGCGGCAGCTGGGCCTGGAGTTATGGCGGATGGCACGCCGTCTGCACCGCGGGCATCGCTTTCGGGTTGATCGCGTTGCTGGCAAATCGCCGGCCTGGATTCAGCCTGTCGTTATCCGGTTAGGAAGTTACGTCAGCACAGAATTTTGACGGCAAGTTGAGGGTTATCACGTTGGAGGCATGCTTGAAAACGAATCGAAGTCGATGATGACTCCAGCGATGGTGGGCTGTCCCAGACTCGAACTGGGAACCTACTGATTAAGAGTCAGCTGCTCTACCGATTGAGCTAACAGCCCGCTGCAAGCATTCTTTGAGAATGGATAATCGAGGGTCGATCTTCACTTCGACCGTTGTTCGCATTCAGCTTCGTGGTGAACCGTTTACGAAGCTGTTTTATCCTGCTCTGGAACTGCGCGTCATTCAATCCTGACTCTGGTTAAGGAGTCCAAGCCTGACCGACGGGCGCCGATTATAACGGCACGCGATCTCAATCTCCATTCACTTGAAATTGAATTTTTTGCATTTAAGCTGGGCCCGACTTTCGAGAATTTTTGCTGCCGTCGCAAGTCGTGGCGTCGCGGCGACATTCACGAACCACAGGACTTATTTCTCGGCCGTCACCGGAACTCGCGGCAAGGCGTCCGGCGCTTCGGCCAGCGTATACGCCAGCACGGCTAATACCGCGACGGTGCGGCGCATGACGTCGGGTTCGACCTTGTCTAGCGTATCCGCGGCGGTGTGGTGATAGTCGAAGTAATGCCGTGAATCGATCAGCGGCGCGAAGCCGGGCACGCCGTGCTGCTGCAAAGGATTGACGTCGGCGCCGACTTCGCCGTCGCGTCGTTCGAGTACTCCCGCGCCGATCGCACGCAGCACTTCAGCGGCCGGCGCCAGCATGGCCATCGACTCCGGCGTTGCCGAGGCGGTAATTCCAAGCGGGCGGCCCACACCGAAATCGCTTTCGATTGCCGCCGCCTGCGTGCCGAGTGAATCCTTCACCGATTCAAAATAGGCCTTGCTGCCGCGCGAACCATTTTCCTCGTTCATCCAGGCGATCACGCGCACGCTGCGGCGCGGATGCAGATTCAGACTTTGCAACACCTGCGCGACGCCCATCGCAGCGGTGACGCCGAGGCCATCGTCCATCGCGCCGGTGCCAAGATCCCAGGAATCGAGATGGCCGGAGACGATGACCACTTCGTCCGGCTTTTCGCGCCCGACTAAATCCGCGATCACGTTATGACTTTCCACATCCGGCAGAATTTGCGGCGTCAGCGTGAGATGCAAAGTCACTGCGCCTTGCGCCGCCAGCCGATCGATCAGCATCGCATCTTCGGCCGATAGCGCCGCGCAAGGCAGCTTGGTGCCGCCATCGTCCCATTGAGTCACGCCGGTGTGCGGCAAGCGATAGTTGGCGCCGCCGACCGAACGTACCAGCACCGCCGCCGCACCCAGTTTGGCTGCGGCTGCAGGCCCGCGGAAGCGCTGCTCGCCGGCCTCGCCATAAGCCGGGCCGGCTTGTCCGTTATCAGCCAAATTCTGATCGTAAGGAATATCGAACACGACGATACTTCCCTTGGCTTCCACCGCATGCGCTTTCAGCTGATCAAAACTATGCACCACCAGCGCCTGCGCAGTCAGCCCTTTGGCCGGTGTTGCGATAGAGCCGCCGAGTGCGGTGAGCACAAGCTTCTGCGTGATGCCGGCCGGCTGGCCGGGATAGCGGACAATCTCGCCGGTTTCGATGCCGCGAACCCAGTGCGGCACTTTCGCGGGTTGCAGCATCACGCGCGTGCCGATGCTCGACATCGCCGCAGCCACTTGCGCCACCGCGGCCTCCGCACCGGGCGAGCCGCTCAGGCGCGGGCCGATCTTATCGGCGAGATCGGCCAGCCGCTGATAGGCCCAATCCGAGTTCATCGCGGCATCACGAATCTGCGCCAGCACAGCGGGATCGGCACCGCTTGCGTTTGAAGCGGGCGCATCTGCGTTGGCCAGCGCGGGCGCAAGCATTGCGGCGATCGAAAACAACAGAGGGCGGCAAACAGCAAAAAAAGCGCGCATCGCGGAATCAGCCAAGGGAAAAGATTGCGCCAGTGTTTCGCAAACGCCTCAGCGGGTCAAAGCGCAGGTTGGTGAAGCGGCTGAAATCCCACGCGCGCGAGTCGCTTCGTCCGGTCGATGGCTTATTAAAAAGCCGGCGGCCCTTGAAGGCCAGCATGCCAAGAAAAAACCGCCGCCTCACCGCCTCACTTCAAATGCGCTTCCAGAAATGTCTTGGCCTTATCCAGCCAGGAATGCGTTCTCGGACTATGGCGATTGCCGCCGGCTGCGAGCGATTCGCCGAGTTCGCGCAGCAACTCCTTCTGCGCCTTGGTCAGGCTCACCGGCGTTTCGATGACAACATTGCACATCAGATCGCCGACGCTGCCGCCACGCACCGGCTTCACTCCGAGCCCACGCAGACGGAATACCTTGCCGCTTTGCGTCGCTTCGGGAATTTTCAGCGCGGCCTTGCCAGTGAGTGTCGGCACTTCGAGTTCGCCACCGAGCGCTGCGGTGACAATACTGACCGGTACGGTACAGTAAAGATCAGCGCCTTCGCGCTCGAACAGCTCGTGCTGCTTGACCTGCACCTGCACATAAAGATCGCCCGGCGGCGCATTGCGATCGCCCGGTTCGCCCTCGCCGTTCAAGCGGATGCGATCGCCGGTATCCACGCCCGCCGGAATCTTCACTTCCAGGTTTTTTTCACCGCGGGTTTTGCCGGCACCGCGACAAACCTTGCAGGGATCGGCGATCGTCGTGCCCGCACCGCGGCAGGTCGGGCAAGTCTGCTGCAGCACGAAAAATCCCTGCTGTACGCGCACCTGGCCGACACCGCGACAGGTCTGGCATTCGCGCGGCGCCTTGCCGTCCGCAGTGCCGAAACCGCGGCAAGGTTCGCAGGACGTCAGCGTTGGAATACGGATAGTTTCGGTGGTGCCAAACGCCGCCTGTTCGAGCGTCAGTTCGAGCGAATAGCGCAGGTCTGCGCCGCGCCGCGGACCGCCGCGATTGCCGCCGAAAATATCCGAAAACACATCGCCGAAAATGTCGGCGAAACCACCTGCACCGCCGCCTCCGCCAGAGCCGCGTTCCAGACCTTCGTGGCCGAAACGATTGTAGATTTCGCGCTTCTGCGCATCCGACAACACTTCATACGCCGCGCTCACTTCCTTGAAGCTTTCCTCGGCCTGATGATCGCCGGGGTTGCGATCGGGATGCAGCTTCATCGCCAGCTTGCGATAGGCTTTTTTCAGTTCATCGTCGCCACAGTCGCGGGCTACGCCGAGCACTTCGTACAGGTCACGCTTCGCCATTCTTGAAAGCCTTTTCGATGTGCCAGTCCGGAACGATCCAGATGGCCGCGTTCAACACATAAATGAAATCCGCAATCCCTTGATCGACGAACGCCAGCGGGATCGCCCTCGCATACAAAACCACGGAAAGCCTGCCTGCATGATCCTTGCCGATCGCCTTTGCCAACTCCGCGCCATTGCGGTAACACCATCAAAACGGCGACGCCCCAGTGAAGGGGCGTCGCGCATTCAAACATCTACAAATTTCAGGTCTTGTCTTTGACCTCGGTGAACTCCGCGTCCACCACATCTTCGGCCGCACCCGCCGCGGTCGATGGGCCGGTTTCGCTGCCGGGCGCGGCGCCTGTGGCGGCGCCGGCTTTGGCGTAAGCACGCTCGGCGAGTTTGGCGGAAGACGCGGCCAGCGCTTCGGTCTTCGCGGTGATCGCATCCTTGTCATCGCCCTTGAGGGCTTCGCGCAGATCGGCGATGGCGGCTTCGATGGTTTTCTTTTCGTCTTCCTGCACATCGGCGGCGAGGTCTTTCAGCGACTTCTCCACGCCATGCACCATTTGGTCGCCCTGGTTTCGCGCGCTGATCAGTTCGTTGAACTTCTTGTCTTCCTCGGCGTGCGCTTCAGCGTCCTTAATCATCTTCTTGATCTCATCTTCGCTCAGACCCGAATTGGCCTTGACGACGATGCTCTGGCTCTTGCCGGTGGCCTTGTCTTTAGCGCTGACATTGAGAATGCCATTGGCATCGATATCGAACGTCACCTCAACCTGCGGCACACCGCGCGGCGCCGGCGGAATATCCGAAAGATCGAACTTGCCGAGACTCTTGTTGGCTGACGCGATTTCGCGCTCGCCCTGCAGCACATGCACGGTCACCGCACCCTGGTTATCGTCGGCGGTAGTGAAGGTTTCACTCTTGCGCGTCGGGATCGTAGTGTTCTTCTCGATCAGCTTGGTCATCTTGCCGCCGAGGGTTTCGATGCCGAGGCTCAGCGGCGTGACGTCGAGCAGCAGCACGTCCTTCACTTCGCCGGTGAGCACCGCGCCCTGAATCGCCGCGCCGACCGCGACCGCTTCATCCGGATTCACATCCTTGCGCGGTTCGCGGCCGAACAAGTTCTTGACCACTTCCTGCACTTTCGGCATGCGCGTCTGGCCGCCGACCAGAATCACTTCCTGAATTTGCGACGCGCTCAGGCCCGCATCTTTCAGCGCGATCTTGCAAGGCTCCAGCGTTTTGTTGATCAGTTCATCGACCAGCGATTCCAGCTTGGCGCGGGTCATCTTGATGTTCAGATGCTTCGGGCCGCTCGCGTCCGCTGTGATGTACGGCAGATTCACATCCGTCTGCGTGGTGGACGACAGTTCGATCTTGGCTTTCTCGGCAGCTTCCTTCAAACGCTGCAAGGCGAGCGGATCGCGCTTCAGGTCGATGCCCTGCTCTTTCTTGAATTCTTCGGCGATGTAATCGATCACACGCATGTCGAAATCTTCGCCGCCGAGGAAGGTATCGCCATTAGTGGAAAGCACCTCGAACTGGTGCTCGCCGTCCACTTCCGCGATCTCGATGATCGACACGTCGAAGGTGCCGCCACCGAGGTCGTATACGGCGATCTTGCGGTCGCCCTTCACTTTATCCAGACCAAACGCCAGCGCGGCTGCCGTCGGTTCGTTGATGATGCGCTTCACTTCGAGGCCAGCGATTTTGCCCGCGTCTTTTGTGGCTTGGCGCTGCGAATCATTGAAGTAAGCTGGCACTGTGATGACCGCTTCGGTGACTTTCTCGCCGAGATAATCTTCCGCGGTTTTCTTCATCTTGATGAGCACTTCGGCGCTGATCTGCTGCGCCGCCATCTGCTTGCCTTTCACTTCCACCCAGGCATCGCCATTGCCGGCCTTGACAATCTTGTACGGCACCATCTTGATATCTTTCTGTACCACCTGGTCTTCAAACCGGCGGCCGATCAGCCGCTTGATGGCGAACAGCGTGTTGGTCGGATTGGTCACCGCCTGACGCTTGGCCGGACGGCCGATGACGACCTGGCCATCTTCGGCATACGCGACGATCGACGGTGTGGTGCGCTCGCCTTCACTGTTTTCGATGACCTTCGCCACACCGCCTTCCATGATGGCGACGCAGGAATTGGTGGTGCCGAGGTCGATGCCGATGATCTTGGCCATGATTGTGTTTGCTCCGGAATGCGGTTAGATGTGAGTTTATTTAGGGTTTACCGGCTGCGATTCAAGGCGTCGCGCAGCCATTTGTTGCGTTTTCTGTTTCGTCTTTGACGACGAGTTATGCGGCCGGCGCTTTCGCCACCATCACCATCGCCGGACGCAGCAGGCGCTCGTGCAGGCGATAACCTTTCTGCATCACCGACAGCACATGATTCGGCGGCACTTCGCTGGAAGGAATCGCGCTCACCGCTTCATGCAGTTCCGGATTGAACGGCTGGCCCGTGGGATCGACCACCTTTACGCCATGCTTCTCGAAGAACGCCGCCAGCTGCTGCTGCGTCAGCGCCAGACCATCCGCAATCGCCTTCGCCGAAGCGTCCGGCGCAGTGGCCGCTTTAAGCCCAAGATCAAGACTGTCGCTGATCGCCAGCAGATCGCCGAGCAAACGATCCGCTGCATAACGCGCGGAATTGCTGATCTCGCGTTCAGCGCGCTTGCGCACGTTTTCAAGTTCGGCCACGGCGCGCACTTGCGCATCGCGCGCACTCGCCGCCAGCGCCTGCGCCTCGGTCAGCTGCGTCTTCAGCTTCGAGATTTGTTCGTCATTTTCGTGGCCGGTTTCGGCGCCGACTTCAGCGCCCGAATCGACGCCATTATCTTCACCACTCTCCTGAGGAGCTTGTCCGGCCTGCTCTGCCGGGTCTTCGATTTCTGATTGCATGCGGTTCTACCGGGTCTGGTTCAAATTGATTAGGACAAAAAAACGCGCAGCGCCAGCAAGCCGGCACCGCGACTCGCTATCAGTGGGTCTTAATTTTCCGCTTTCAAGGCCGTATGGAGCCGACGCGCGGTTTCAATTTAGGCCTCTACCCCGTTAACACGGACACTTCAAACAAGGCCGAAAATGGCCACTTGGTACGGGAATGGCACGCGACGAAGAGCTTGCGCGTCTCAAACGCGAGCTGACGCGGGTGAAGAAGGAGCGGGATTTTTTGCGCGAAGCGGCAACGTTCTTTGCCAAGGGATCGCCCTGAGGTATCGGGCGATCGAACATTGCCGCAATGATTTTCCGGTTCGCCTGATGTGCCGCTGTCTGAAAGTGTCTGCCAGCGGTTATTAGGACTGGGAGCAGCGATCACCGAGTGCGCGCGCGGTCGACCATCAGCGTCTGCTTGCTCGCATTCGAGAAATCCACGAGGACAGCAAAGGCGCCATCGGTGCGCCGCGTATGCACGAGGATTTGGCGGATGAAGCCGAGACGGCCAGCCCGAATCGTGTCGCTCGCCTGATGGCTCGGCACGGGGTTCAAGGCTGGCCTGGGAAGAAGCGTCGAGGGCCGCGCGGGCAACCGGGCCTGCCGCCGCCGGCGTGCGCAACCGGCTCGAACGCGACTTCAATGCATTGGAGCCTGAAACCAAATGGATCACGGACATCACCGAGTTCAAAACTGGTGAGGGCAAGCTGTATCTGTGTGGGATCCTCGACCTTTTCAGCAAGCTCGTGATCGGCTGGTCGATGCGTCACCGGCAGGATCGGCAGAGGGTGATCCGAGCGGTGGAAATGGCGATCTGGCAACGACAGGGCGGCTGGTCGGTGATCCTGCAGTCGGACAGGGGAAGTCAATTCCGGAGCAGCAATTATCAGCGGCTCCTGACGAAGAACACCTTGCTTTGCTCAATGAGTGCCGTCGGCCACTGCGGCGATAACGCCGCCTGCGAAGGCTTCTTTGGGATGCTCAAGCATGAACGAACCAACCGTAAGAAATACTCGACACTGGATGCCGCCGAGGCCGACGTGTTTGACGATATCGAGCGATTCCACAATCCTCGAATGCGACGAAGATTCACGAGACAGCATCAGAAGTTTTCAACCCTTTCCTAACCGTCCGTGAAAACGGGGTAGAACCCGCCCCCCCGATCGCAAGGCTTTTTGCCTTGCGGCCCGAGCTTTTCCCTTGGCGCGCCGGGCTTTTTGATTGGTGCGCGTGATTGGGCGCGTTGCAGCCGGGTCTTGCCGAGCGATGCGCGGTTTGCGCAGGCGCCTGAGCCGGCAACGACGGTTCGTGGCGCAGCGATCCGGCCTATTGATCCGCCTTCAGGCCGACGCTGAGCAGGCGCGCGGTCTCCGTCACCAGCGGGATGATGCGGTGGTAGGCCATTCGTGTGGGGCCGATCACGCCGAGCACGCCGGCGACATGGCCGTCGACGTAGTACGGCGCGGTGACGAGGCTACAATCGTCCAGCACCTGATAGCCGGATTCGCCGCCGATGAAAATCTGCATGCCGGGCGCAGCCAGGCATTGGTCGAACAGTTCCATCAGGTCGCGTTTGCGGTCGAGCGCGTCGAACAGCGCGCGCAGGCGGTTGATATCCGCCAGTTCCTGAAAGCCGAGCAGGTTGGAACCGCCGGCGAGCAGATAGTCTTCGGTGGGCTCGCCGCGCAGCGCGCGTTCGGCCAGCGCGGAAGCTTCGCCGAGCACCTGCCGCACGCGGGTCTGCGTTTCGGCGAGGTCGTCGGCCAGCATGCGGCGCAGCAAAGTGAGATCGCGGCCGGCGAAGGCTTCGTTGATGATGTTGGCGGAGCGTTCGAGTTCGCTGGCGGAATATTCGCGGCCCATATCCAGCACGCGGTTCTGCACTTCGCGCTGGTTGACGACGAGAATGGCTAGCACGCGGCCGCCGGAAAGCGGCAGGAATTCGATGCGCCGCAGCACCGCCAGATTGCGCTTCGGCACGGTGACCACGCCGGCCATCGACGACAAACGCGATAGCAAGGTGGACGCGGCGACGAGCAAATCCGCGGACGATTTATGGCCCGGGAAAAGCTCCTCGGCGATGCGCTGTAATTCGGCTTCGCTGAGTTGCTCCGGTGCGAGCAGGGCATCGACAAAATAACGATAGCCACGCGCAGTCGGCACGCGGCCGGCGGAAGTGTGCGGCGAGCTGACGAAGCCGAGTTCTTCGAGATCGGCCATGACATTACGGATGGTCGCGGGCGATAAATCCATGCCGCCGGCGCGGGCGAGCGTGCGCGAACCGACCGGCTGACCATCGCGCACATAGCGATCAATCAGCAGCTTCAGCAGTTCGGCGGCGCGCGGGTCCAGCAGCAGCGGCATGGGGTTCAAAGTCTCTGTTCGTCGGTGCGAAGCCAGCCGATCATGGGCAAAGCTAGCGGGCTTGCAAAAAAGCTGTCAAGCGCATGTCAAGTGCGCGGCAGCCATGATAATTTGCGCCGATAGCGAAAACTCAAGCGCATGGCTCTATTTAATACGGTAGGCATTCTCGGCAAGCAGCGCGATCCGCGCGCGGCGAAGTCCTTGCGCGCGATCGCCGAGTATCTGCTGAGCCGGCAAGGCGAATACGGCTTCCACAATCTGTTGGCTTCGGCAGGCCACGCCGAGGCCTTGCACGATACGGGCGTTGAACTGCTGCCGGCGGCCGAGCTGGCGACGCGCTGCGATCTGGCAATCGTGGTCGGCGGCGACGGCACGCTGCTTTCCGCCGGGCGCTTGCTGGCGCCGCGGCGTGTGCCGATTCTCGGCGTGAATCAGGGCCGGCTCGGATTTCTGGTGGACGTGCGGCCGGAAAATGTGACGCAGGTGCTGGACGCGGTGTTCCGCGGCGAATCGATCCGCGAGGAACGTCTGATCCTCGAAGCGCGCGTGTACAGCAGCGGCAGCAGCGCACCCTTGATGGCGATCAACGATGTAGTGGTGCGCAATCTCGAAGCGATCCGCATGCTGGAATTCGAGACCTGGCTCGGCTGCTTCCGCGATAGCGCCGGCGGCGATGCTGCCAATACCTTTTCGACTCATTGCGATTGGGAATTCATCAGCCAGCATCGTGCCGACGGCATGATCGTCTCCACGCCGACCGGCTCGACCGCTTATGCCTTGTCCGGCGGCGGCCCGGTGATGCACCCGAGCCTGACCGCGATTGCGATGGTGCCGATTTGTCCGCATACCTTGTCCGACCGGCCGATCGTGGTGCCGGCGACGCGGCCAATCCGCATCGTCATGCATGGCGATTCCAATGGTGCGAGCGTGACCTGCGATGGCCAGATCAACCAGCCGCTCGGCGCGGGCGATTGCCTGGAAATCACCACCTCACCGCATCGGCTGCTGCTGCTGCATCCGCAGAATCACAGCTACTTCACGCTGCTGCGCGACAAGTTGCACTGGGGCCGCGCACCGGCCGCCAACGACGACGGCCTCGGCTAAGGTTATCGAAGAATGCTGCGCACGCTGCACATCCGCAATCTGGCGATCATCGATGCGCTCGAACTCGAATTCGAGGCCGGCTTCAGCGTGCTCACCGGCGAAACCGGCGCGGGTAAATCGATCCTGCTCGATGCGCTCGGTCTCATCATCGGCAGCCGCGCGGATGCCGCACTGGTTCGCGCCGGCGCCGAGCGTGCCGAAATCAGCGCCGAATTCGA
>CAJCJH010000082.1 GCA_903970615.1 Rhodospirillales bacterium | reverse complement strand
TGCGGTGTGAGGTCGAATATCCAGGCGATCACCAGTGCTACCGGGAAGCCCGCAATCACCGCCAATACAATTAGCCGCTGGCCCAGCGCCGGAACATCGAACACCGGCAATACCTGCGTGACCACCTGCACCAGCAGCCAGCCGGCGACTGCGTACATCGCGCCCACCTTGTAGACATGGCGGCGCTGCAATTCCGCAAAGAATGATGGCTTGTTCACGATATGGATTCCGCAATCCCCCGAACCTAACTCCTGCCGGCTTCCATAGCGGCGGCGCCCAAAGCATAACGCGAACATTCGCTGCTAGGCCTGCGCGAAAAGTTCAAGAAAGGAATATTTTCTGGCTAATCGAGAGAAGCCGGTCATCATTTGTGATGGCCCAAAAAACAAGGGCGCCGATCGGCGCCCTTGCGTTGACTATGTGCCGCGATCAGGCGGCTTGCTTGTCCAGCAGCACGGTATTAGCGTGCGGCTTGTCGAAGCCTTCGCGCGAGATGGAGATGCGGCGCGGCTTGGCGGCTTCGGGCACTTCGCGCTTCAGATCCACATGCAGCAAGCCATGCTTCAGGCTGGCGCCTTGTACCTGAATGTGATCGGCCAGACTGAATGAGAGCTTGAATGCCCGCTGAGCGATGCCTTGGTGCAGGTATTCCATCTTCTCGCTGGACTTCTCGCGGCGGTTGCCGGCGATGGTCAACATATCCCGCTCGATCTGCAGTTCGAGATCGCTTTCCTGCAAACCAGCAGCGGCGATGACGATGCGATATTGATCTTCGCCATGTTTCTCGACGTTGTACGGTGGGTATGAAGTGGCTTCACTGCGCATGGCAGTTTCAAACAGATCGCTGAAGCGATCGAAGCCGATGGATGAACGGAACAGCGGTGCCAAAAACAGAGTGGAACTCATGGGTACAACCTCCTGGTTATCAGCAAAGTTTTGAAAGGCCGGAACCCGACTGCGGCATCCCGACATCGCCAAAGCTAGGTCGGCTCAAAACGATTTCAAGAGGGGGAATCGAACGATTTTTATCGATTCCCCGAACGAAGCCGGGCCTGTTCTCCGCAGTCACGAAGCGGGCTTGATTCCGTCAGGCCCGCCTGCAATTGCGGCCACGCTAGCCCGCGCAATAAGCGATAATTCGGGAATGTGGACCTGGTTTCATCGTCTCGCGTCGCCGCCCAGTTTCTATCGATTCGCGGACCGGCTTGCGCCTTGGCTGCTGCTGTTGGCGCTGCTGCTGCTGGCGGCGGGCAGCTACGCGGGTTTGTTCATCGCGCCAGCGGATTATCTGCAAGGCGATGTGTTCCGCGTGATCTACGTCCATGTGCCGGCGGCGGCGTTATCTCTGTTCATTTATGTGCTGATGTCGGTGGCCGCCGCGATCGCACTGATCTGGCGCATGAAGCTCGCCGAATGCGCGATTGCCGCTGCCGCCCCCATCGGTGCCAGCTTCACCGCACTGGCGCTGGTCACCGGCATGCTGTGGGGCAAGCCAGCCTGGGGTGCGTATTGGGTTTGGGACGCGCGGCTTACGGCGGAGCTGGTGCTGCTGTTCCTGTATCTGGGCGTGATCGGCCTGAATCAGGCCTATGCGGATGCGCGAACCGCGGCGCGCGCCTGCGCCTGGCTGGCGCTGGTAGGCGTGGTCAACGTGCCGATCGTGCATTACTCGGTGCAGTGGTGGAATTCCTTGCATCAGGGTTCCACCATCCTCAGTTTGCAAGGTGTGATGAATCCCAAGATCAGCCCGGATATGCTGTGGCCGCTGCTGTTGACGCTGAGCGGATTTTTCCTGTTCTTTTTCGCGGTGTGGCTGCGCCGCCTGCAGAATGAAGTGCTGCTGCGCGAACGGCGCGCGCGCTGGGTGCAGGAGTTGATTCCCTCATGAACCCGAAATATGCGATTTATGTGTGGTCCAGCTATGGCCTCACACTCGCCGTGCTGATCTGGAACGTGCTGATGCCGCAACTGCGTCGCGCGGAACTCAAGCGTCGGCTGGCGGAGCCGGAATCGGTCGAAGAAAACGCAGGAGGCGAAATCGAATGAGCGGAATCAGCAAGCGGCAGCAGCGCCTGTCGGCCGTGGTCATCCTGCTGGTGGGAATCGGCGTCGCCGCCGCGCTCGGCTTCACCGCGTTCCGCAAGAACATGATGTATTTCTACACGCCGAGCGATCTGCTCGCAGGTGCTGCCGCCGAAGGCGCCACGCTGCAATTGGGCGGCTTGGTGGAGAAAGGAAGCCTGCGGCGCGAGGATGGACTGAAGGTTGCGTTCGTCATGGCGGATTGCGAAAAGCAGCTGCCGGTGAGTTACGAAGGCATCCTGCCGGACCTGTTCCGCGAAGGGCAGGGCGTGGTTGCCACCGGCCGCTTGAGGGTTGATCCCGCCACCGGCGAGCGCAGCTTCGTCGCCAGCCAGATTCTCGCCAAGCACGACGAAAATTACATGCCGCCGCAAGTCGCCGCGTCGCTGAAAACCGCCGATGGCAAACATTCGTGCGCACCGTTCAAATCGGTGTACAAGCCGATGACGGCGGCGGCGGATGCGCCGCGTTCCTGAGTTGCAATCACTCTTGGTAACGACCGAGGCATCAAGGTAATGATCCCCGAACTCGGACACTTCGCGCTGATCCTCGCGCTCGGCATTGCGCTGCTGCAGACGCTGCTGCCGCTAGCCGGCTGGCGTCGGCGCGATGTGCGTCTACTCGGCGTGGGCGGTTCGGCGGCGCAGGCGCAGTTCGTCTGTGTGCTGGTGTCGTATGCCTGCCTGACGTATGCCTTCGTCACCAAGGATTTCTCGGTGCTTTATGTGGCCGAAAACGATCACTCGCAATTGCCCTTGTTCTATCGCGTCACCGCCGTCTGGGGTGCGCATGAAGGCTCGTTGTTGTTATGGGTGTTGATCCTGTCTTCGTGGACCTTGGCGGTGTCGGTGTTCAATCGTCGCCTGCCGGCGGATTTAACGGCGCTGGTGCTGTCGGTGCTGGGCGCGGTGAGCATCGGCTTCCTGTTGTTCATTCTGCTGACATCCAATCCGTTCGCGCGGATTTTCCCGGTGCCGGCGGAGGGTCACGATCTTAATCCGATCTTGCAAGACCCCGGCTTGGCGATTCACCCGCCGATGCTTTACATGGGCTATGTCGGCTTCAGCGTTGCGTTTGCGTTTGCGATTGCCGCATTGATTACCGGCCGGCTCGATGCCGCCTGGGCGCGCTGGACGCGGCCTTGGACGACCACTGCGTGGATGTTTCTCACGCTCGGCATCACGCTCGGTTCCTGGTGGGCTTATAACGAACTCGGATGGGGCGGCTGGTGGTTTTGGGATCCGGTGGAAAATGCCTCGTTCATGCCCTGGCTCGCAGGCACCGCGCTGATCCATTCGCTCGCCGTCACCGAGAAACGCGGCCTGCTGAAATCGTGGACGGTGCTGCTGGCGATCCTCGCATTTTCGCTGTCGCTGCTCGGCACTTTTCTGGTTCGCTCCGGTGTGCTGGTCTCGGTACACGCCTTCGCCAGCGATCCTGCGCGTGGCATGTTCATCCTCGCGTTCATGGCGATCGTGGTGGGTGGCGCGTTAACGCTGTACGCCATTCGCGCGCCGAAGCTGGCGACGGCTGAAACGCCGCCAATCAAGCTGTTTTCGCGCGAAGGCCTGCTGCTGCTGAACAATGTTTTTCTGGTCGTCGCCGCGGCCGCCATCCTGCTCGGCACGCTGTATCCCTTGCTGCTGGATTCGCTGCATCTCGGCAAGATTTCGGTCGGGCCGCCGTACTTCAACGCGATCTTTTTGCCGCTGATGATGCCGCTGCTGGTGCTGGTCAGCATCGGCGCCGTGGTGCCGTGGAAACGCGGCGATGCGAAGGCGGCGTGGCAGCGATTGAAGCTGCCGGCGATCTTCGCGGTGGTCATCGCAATCTCACTGCCGTTCGCGCTGTATGGCCGCAGCACGCTAGCGGCAACTGCGGGCGCGCTGCTTGGAAGCTGGGCGATTCTTGCGGGTTTGCAGGATGCGTGGCGGCGTGTGCGCTCGAAGCCGCGTGTGCTCGATGGCCTGCTATCGGTTCCGCGCGCCGTGTGGGGCATGACGCTGGCGCATATCGGCCTTGGGGTGTGGGCGCTGGGTGTGGCGTTCGTCACCAGTTATGGCGTCGAGCAGGAAGTGCGTTTATTGCCGCAGGCGGAGACCAGTGTGAGCGGCTATAACTTCCGCTTTGAAGGTGCGAAGGCACAAGCCGGGCCGAACTACATGGCGCAGCGCGGCACGGTGAGCGTCGAGCGCGCCGGCAAGGCGATCGACCTCGCCCCGGAAAAACGCTTCTATCCCTCGCAAGGCACCATGCTCACCGAATCCGCCGTCGATGCGAGCCTGATGCGCGATCTGTACGTGTCGCTCGGCGAAGGTTTCGACGACGGCAGCTGGAGCCTTCGCATCTATGTGAAACCGATGGTGCGCCTGATCTGGCTCGGCGGCGTGCTGATGTTTTTAGGCGGCATGCTCGCGGCGACGGATCGACGTTATCGGCTGGTGAGGGCGGCCGAGCGGCGGGCGGTTGTGGCTGGTGCCGTTGCTGCGGCTTAAACATCTGCCAGGAATCGTGCATGCGTAATCTCGTAGTTGCAGCAATTCTTTTGTTGACGGGATGCGCCAAAACACTGCCATCAGTTCAAGAAGGCGACGTCATTTTTCAGACGTCACGCTCTGGTCAGAGTCTTGCAATTCAAAAGGCAACTCATTCCCCCTACAGTCATATGGGAATCATCATTTTTCGTGATGGCACGCCGTATGTATTCGAGACGGTAGCGACAACTCGTTACACGCCGCTCAAACAGTGGATAAATCGAGGTCAACACGGTCGCTATGTCTTGAAACGACTCAAGGACGCTGGGACGATACTTACTCCTGAGGTAAGTCAACGGCTCCATGACGAAGCAAACCACTACCTTGGACGTCCTTACGACTTAATGTTTGAGTGGTCAGACGACCGCATGTATTGCTCTGAACTCGTTTGGAAGCTCTATAAACACGCCGCCAACATGGAGCTAGGACAACTGCAAACAGTGAAGGATCTTGACCTATCAGAGCCCGTCGTCAAGGCGAAGATGCATGAGCGCTATGGCGATAAAGTTCCGCTTAATGAGACAGTCATTTCGCCAGCGGCTATGTTCGATTCGCCATTGCTTGTCGTGGTCAGCCAAACCTAGCTGATGCGTTACGTCATCCCCATCCTCGTGTTGCTCGCCTTGCTGGCCTTGTTCATCAGCGGTTTGCAGCACGATCCGCGCGAATTGCCGAGTCCCTTGATCGGCAAGGCGGCGCCGGCGTTCAGCTTGCCTCCGTTGAATGGCGATATCGCACAGCGCATCACGCCGGATGATCTGAAAGGCAAGCCGCTGCTGGTGAATTTCTTTGCCAGCTGGTGCGCGGGTTGTCAGGATGAGCATGCCTACCTGCTGCAATTGGCGCAGGGCGCGCAGGTGCCGATTGTCGGCATCGATTACAAGGATGCGCTGGACGATGGCCGCAACTGGTTGCAGCGGCGCGGCAATCCTTATGCGCAAGTGCTGGTCGATCTCGATGGCAAAACCGGCATCGACTGGGGCGTTTATGGCGTGCCGGAAACCTTCGTGCTGGATGCGCAGGGCAGAATCATTTTCAAACATATCGGCCCGATGACGCCGCAAGCCTGGGAGCAGGATGTGTTGCCGAAATTGCAGGCGGCTTCGTGAAAACCTTGCGCACTTTCATTTCGCTGGCGATGTTGTTCGCGGCCGCAGTGCACGCGCAGGTGCAAACCGAAAAGCCGCCGATCTTGCTGAATGAAGCGCAAGAAGCGCGCTTTGCCGCACTGCTGCCGAATCTGCGCTGCCTGGTTTGCCAGAACGAATCGCTGGCGGATTCGCAGGCGCCGCTGGCGCTCGATCTGCGCTATGAAATTCGTAGCCTGCTGGCGCAAGGCGATAGCGATATGCAGGTGAAGAAATACCTGACCGATCGCTATGGCGAATTCATTTTGTATCGTCCGGTGATCGCGCTGCACACCTATCTGCTGTGGTTCGGCCCGCTGTTGTTGCTGGTGCTTGGGCTGGTTGCCGTTTATCGATTTACGCGGCGGCGTTCGGCTGCAATTTCGATTAAGCCAGTGGATCGCGTAGCGCTGAGCAAGCTGCTCGAAGACGAGACGCGATGATGCCGGCTTTGCAGTTTGCGCTGGCTGTCGCCGCGCTGTTCATCGTCGCGCTGGCGATCGCCACGCGGCCGTGGTGGCTGGCGGGTGCCAATCGTGTGCGCCGCCGCCGCGCCAATGTCGCGGCTTATCAAACGCGCCTCGCCGAACTGGATACCGAATTTGCCGCCGGCCTGATCGAAGGCGATGACAGCGAAGCCTTGAAACAGGAACTCGCCGCGCGCGTTTTGAGCGATACCAATGTGGCCGAAGTGCTGCCTGCGCCAGTGCCTCGTCCACGGCTGTGGGTGATCGCCATTGCCGGCTTGCTACTGGCTGCGTTTGCCGGCGGCGGTTACTGGTTCGATGGCAGCTGGCGCATGCAGCAGCAGATCGCCAGCCGCGAATTGACCGATCCCAAAATTGCCGGATTGATCCAAAGCCTGGCCGACAAGCTGAGCCAGCATCCGGAAGATGCCGAAGGCTGGTCTTTGCTCGGCCGTTCGTATTTCGCCTTGCAGCGTTTCGACGATGCGGCCAAAGC
>CAJCJH010000081.1 GCA_903970615.1 Rhodospirillales bacterium | reverse complement strand
AACACTTCGCGCTGGCCGCGTTCGCGCAGTACCGGAACTTCGGCACAGCCGGCCAGCGATGGCACGATCGGTGAAATATTTGATGCGGCCAACGAGTGAGTCGCCGATGCCGATCGACTGGACGCGAGGGCGGAAATAGCGCTCATTCGGCGAGTGCGCGAACTGCGCTGATTGCGAGTGGCTGGTCCGCGCGCGGACTCGCAATTCGACTAACCCGTTGATCGGCGCTTTGCAGCCTTGCCGCACGAAGCTTCAACAAAAACTGTGTCGCGTTTATCGCATACGACGCATACGCCGCGAGCGCCAGATACATCTGCTGGTTAACCGTGAGCGCGCCGGTAAACAGTGCGCACAGATAGGCGGTGTGCAGCGTCAACACCAGCATGCTGAGGACGTCTTCCCAGAAGAATGCCGGCGCGAACAGATACTGACCGAAAACGACTTTTTCCCAGATCGATCCGGTCACCATGATGGTGTAGAGCGTCAGGGTTTTGACGACGATCGAGACAGTGGCCGCTGCTTGCCCCTGTCCGCTGGCCAGATAGCGCAGAACCAGTATCAGGCTGACCAGGAACACCAGGAATTGAAATGGCGCCAGCAATCCCTGCACCAAAGTCCAGCGCGTGCTGTCACGGCGGACTTTTTGTGCCGCCGTGTAGAGCGGTTTTCTCTGCGTTTTTTTCGCCGAAGGCTTCCGTTTCTGCAGATACATCGCTGTGCCGCTCCGCCCTGTTGATGCCTGAACTTGAATCTAGCCCTCCACTTAAAAAATGTCAATATTGCTTGACGTCAAATAAATGTTACACAATAAGCGGACAGTATTTCGCGGTAACGGAAACATTTTGACGAATCAAAAAAACAGGAGTAGAAAATGCAGCGAGAGGCGCATGCATTGATGGATTCATCAGGGACTGCGGGAAATAGGACGGTCTCAATTCACCTAGAGCCTCATTCGGAATGCCGGCATGCATCGGCGTTTTGCTTATAGAAGCAGCGTTTGGAATGGAGAGAGAGGGATCAAATGCTAGAGCTGGCTCGGAGTGCATTGACAGGCGACGTTGTAAATCTGGATTTTCTGCATTGCAGGGGAGGTTCATCTCAGGGAGCGAGTAGCGCCGAATCGGCAACTTACGACGAGGGCGCGGAAGCGAATCTGAAGTTCGCTCCGCTGATCAAGGCGATTGAAAGCGAGATCATTCCGCGATTGATGTTCGCGCATCGTTTAACCGAATCGCCGCTGACGCCAGTGAAAATTTGTCTGGAAAAGCCTTCGCAAGCGGAAGTTTTTGCCTTGACGCAACTGCTGCTGAAGCAGGACACCCTGCAGTCCGCCGATTTCGTCGAGGCCATGCGTAAGCGTGGCATGATGCAGGAATGCCTCTATCTGGAACTGCTTGCGCCGGCAGCGCGATCGCTGGGCGAAATGTGGGAAGCGGATGCTTGTGATTTCGTTGAAGTGACGCTGGCGTTGGGCCGGCTGCATCAACTGCTGCGATTGCTGAGTCTGGCGTTTCGAGATCAGGAACAGGACCAAACCATAGTTCCCGATCGAAAAAGATTGCGAAAGGTACTGCTCACGACGGCGCCAGGCGAGCAGCATTGTTTTGGTCTTGCGATCGTTGCCGAATTTTTCGAGCGGGCGGGTTGGGGCGTGTGGGGCAGTCACCAGAAAATGAATCAGGATTTACCCGCGGTCGTGCGCTCCGAATGGTTCGATGCGGCAGGATTTTCAGTCGGCTGCGAATGCAGATTGGATAGTCTCGCCACTGGCATTTGCGCGTTGCGGTCGGCCTCACTCAACGACAGGATTGCGATCATGGTGGGCGGTCCGCTGTTCGTGGATCACCCGGAGTATGCCGCGATGGTTGGAGCCGATGCCTCGGCTTCCGATGCGAGGCAAGCGGTGGTCGAGGCCGAAAGGCTGGTTGATCTGCGCCGTTGAGAACCCGGAAAACAATCGTGAGCAGAATGCGGCGTAAAAAACTTCCCGGCGCCGTTGCAATGCATGCGCCAACTTGCCCAATTCACTTGAAGAAATAGATGCCAACCGAAAAATATTCTGTGGACAAAATACAATCGCAGAATGCTATCGGCGCACTCGATGCGGAGTCGGCAGCGACGCTGATCGCAGCGGCTTCCGATGTTGCGCTCGTGCTGGATGAGGAAGGCATCATCCGTGATGTCACCGTCGGCAGCGACGAGATGGCGCAGGAGGGTTGCCGCAATTGGATCGGCTTGCCGTGGATAGATACCGTCGCTATCGACAGTCGGCCGAAAGTCGAAACCTTACTGCGCGAGGCGAATGGCAAGCTGGTTCGCAAATGGCGGCATATCAACCATTCTTCACTGCTGGGCGCGGACATTCCAGTGCTTTATTCAGCCGTGAAAGTGGGTGCGTCTGGTCGCGTGGTCGCGTTTGGCCGCGATCTCCGCGCCAACGCGGCCTTGCAGCAGAAGCTGGTCGATGCGCAGCAGTCGATGGAGCGACATTACTGGCGCCTGCGGCACGCCGAAACCCGCTACCGTCTGCTATTCCAGATGTCCGCGGAGGCGGTGCTGATCGTCGACGCGCTGAGCCGAAAAATTCTCGAAGCGAATACTGCGGCAGGCAACCTGCTGGGTGATGCCGCCAAGCTCATCGGGCGCACGTTTCCGGAAGGCTTCGATGCCGAAAATTCGCAAGCCATCGAGACGCTACTCGCCAGTATCAGCGCGGTTGGGCGAGCTGATGAACTGCGCGTGCGGCTGGCTACAAATCAGCGTGACTTCCTGGTCTCGGCCTCGCTGTTCCGGCAAGACAACGCCTCGTTTTTCTTGATCCGACTCGCCAGTGTGCGAGGCGATACTGCGGAATCGCCGGTGTCCCGATCGATCCTGAAAGTCATGGAAGGCGCGCCGGATGCCTTCGTAGTCGCCGACGTCGAAGGCCGCATCCTCACCGCCAATCGTGCGTTCATCGATCTGGCGCAAATGACTGCCGAAGGCCAGGTGCGTGGCGAACTGCTGGATCGCTGGCTGGGACGTTCCGGGGTCGACTTCAATGTGCTGATGTCGAGCCTGCGCCAGCACGGCACGATACGTTTGTTTGCCTCGGTGATGCGCGGCGAATACGGTGCAGTCGCCGATGTCGAGATTTCAGCGGTATCGGTGCCGCAAGGTGCGCAACCCTGTTTCGGATTCAGCATCCGCAACGTCGCGCCGCGTCTCAACGCGCAGGCCAATGTCGAGCGCGATCAGCCGCGCTCCACTAACCAGCTGACGGAACTCGTCGGGCGTGTCTCTCTGAAGGAACTGGTGCGCGAATCGGTGGATCTGGTTGAGCGCCGCTGCATCGAAGCCGCACTCGAATTGAGCGGCGACAATCGCGCCTCCGCAGCCGAAATGCTCGGTCTCAGCCGGCAGAGCCTGTACAACAAACTGCGCCGCTACGGACTCGGCGATCTGGAGCTTGAACCAGCAGAATGAGTGCGGCCATGACCTACTTTGGCGTGCCGATACTCGACTGGGTTTTGCTGGTCGTTTTGATCGGTCTGGGCATCGAGGCCTACATCACCACACGGAGCCCGAACGATAAAGATGCGAAGCCTTCGGCTTCGGAAAAATCCCGGGAATCGAAGTCGGAAGTAGCCAGTAGCTAATTGACCGATTGATCGATTCAGGCGCACCGGTATCTGATAGTTGTCGCTGGCTTTTTCCATCAAATCCCAGCTTTCAGAAGTGTCAATTTATATTGACTATGTTTAGTGTCATGTGTAACCTCGACATGTCAATATTGAGGAGCACATGGCGCGTCCAGACGTCAAGGCAATCGCTGAATTGCTCAAGCCGATCACATGGTTTCCGCCGATGTGGGCGTTTGGATGCGGGGTTATCGCATCCGGTGTTCCGTTCAAAGGTCACGCCGCGCTGATCATCGTCGGCGTGCTCGTGGCCGGGCCGCTGGTGTGTGCCACCAGTCAGGCGGTTAACGACTGGTTCGACCGAGAAGTCGATGCGATCAACGAGCCGCATCGGCCGATTCCGTCGGGGCGCATGCCGGGACGCTGGGGTCTTGGCGTGGCGATCGTATGGACCCTGCTCTCGTTACTTGTTGCCACCGCGCTGGGCCGCTGGGGATTTGCAGCCGCATTCGCCGGGCTGATTCTGGCTTGGGCTTACAGCGCACCGCCGGTGCGGCTCAAACGCAATGGCTGGTGGGGCAACGCCGCCTGCGCGGTCTGTTACGAAGGCTTGGCCTGGGCCACCGGCGGCGCGGTGATGGCCGGCGTCAGCCGGCCCGGTTTGCGATCGCTCTCGCTGGCGGCGTTGTTCAGCGCGAGTGCGCACGGAATCATGACGCTCAACGATTTCAAGTCGATCGAAGGCGATCAGCGCACCGGCATCGGTTCACTGCCAGTGCGGCTCGGCGTGAATAACGCAGCACGCACGGCCTGTTTGATCATGGTGCTGCCGCAGGTCGTCGTCATCATGCTGCTGATCGATTGGCATAGGCCGCTGCACGCCATTTCCATCGCGGGTCTGCTGCTGCTACAGATTCTGCTGATGGATCGCTTTCTGGAAAGTCCCCGCGAACGCGCCGTCTGGTACAGCGGCTTCGGCGTTCCCTTGTTCGTGGCCGGCATGATGATCAGCGCGTTCGCATTGCGGTTCAGTACAGGAGTTTGATGCTATGGAAAACACGTCTTTGGGCTGGAGCGGAATTTTGCGGATTGGTCTGGTGCAGGCCGCACTCGGCGCGATCGTGGTGCTCACCACGTCGACGATGAACCGCTTGATGGTGGTCGAACTGGCGCTGCCCGCCGCGGTGCCCGGCGCCTTGGTCGGCCTGCATTACGCGATGCAAATCCTGCGGCCGCGGCTCGGCTTTGGTTCCGATGTCGGCGGCCGGCGAACGCCGTGGATCATCGGCGGCATGGGCATTCTCGCCATCGGCGGCATCGTTGCCGCGCTGGCTATCGCGCTGATGGGCAGCTTTCGCTATGCCGGCATCGCCGTCGCCGTGCTGGCTTTCATCCTGATCGGGATCGGCGTTGGTGCTGCCGGCACTTCCTTGCTGGTGCTGCTGGCAAAGCGGGTTGACGAGCGCAAGCGCCCCGCAGCGGCAACGGTGGTGTGGCTGATGATGATCTGCGGCTTCGTGCTGACCACCATCATCGTCGGCGCCTGTCTCGACCCTTATTCGCCCGCGCGTCTGGTGACCATCAGCGCCATCGTCGGCGCGGTTGCGATGATCATCACTCTGCTCGCGGTGCGCAATATCGAAGGCTCCGCAAAACAATCCGCCAACGACCCGGCGCAGCTGACGGCAAGTCATCGGCCGTCGACGCCGGCGCGTGAGCAGTCGGCTGTCGAGGCCAAGCCCGCCTCGTTCATGACCGCGCTGGCGGAAGTCTGGGCCGAGCCGAAATCGCGCCGCTTCACCATTTTTGTATTCGTCTCGATGCTGGCCTACAGCGCACAGGATTTGATTCTGGAACCTTTCGCCGGCGCGGTATTCGGTTTCACTCCAGGCCAGTCGACGCGCTTGTCCAGCGCACTGCACGGCGGCGCGCTGGTCGGCATGGTGATGGTTGCGTTGGCCTGCAGCGGCATTCGCGGCCGCCGTTTCGGATCGCTGCCTGGCTGGACCATCGGTGGCTGCGTCGCGTCCGCGCTGGCGCTGCTTGGGCTGGTCGCGGTCGGCACCGCCGGGCCAATCCTGCCGCTGAAGCCGCTGGTGTTTGCGCTCGGCATCGCCAACGGCTCGTTCGCGGTAGCCGCGATCGGCTCGATGATGAGTTTCGCCAGCAGCGGCCGCGAATCGCGCGAGGGTGTGCGCATGGGCATGTGGGGTGCGGCGCAAGCGCTCGCGTTCGGCATCGGCGGGTTTCTTGGCGCCGCCGCAAGCGATCTCGCGCGCCACTTCTTGGGCGTCGATGGCCCGGCCTACGCCATCGTGTTCGCTGCTGAATCGGCGATGTTCCTGCTTGCCGCCGTGCTCGCATCGAGGCTCGATCAAAACCGCGTCAGCGTCCCAGCTGTAATTCCCGCGCCACTAGGCCAGCCCGCCACATGAAATACGAACCGGCGGTTGACATGAATAACCCGCAATCGATGATGACTTACGACGTTGTCGTCATCGGCGGCGGACCTTCAGGTGCCACGGCTGCGCATCAGCTGGCAGGCCTCGGATGCTCAGTGCTGCTGCTCGATCGCAGAGGCCGCATCAAGCCCTGCGGCGGCGCGATTCCGCCGCGGTTGATCCGGGATTTCCAGATTCCGGATGAGCTGCTGGTGTCGCGCATTTACTCGGCGCGAATGGTGGCGCCATCGAATCGCAAGGTCGATATTCCGATCGAGAACGGCTACGTCGGCATGGTCGATCGCGCCGCGTTCGATGAATGGCTGCGGCAACGCGCCGCGGCCGCAGGTGCGGAATACCGGATCGGCACTTTCGAGCGCATCACACGCGATACCGATGGTGTTGCCGTGATCCACTTCCGGTCGGCAGAAAGTCTCGATCAAGCTCAACGCGATGTTCATGAAAATGGCGCCGAAAATAGCGCCAGCATTCGCGTCCGTGCGCGCAGCGTGATCGGCGCAGACGGTGCGAAATCCCTGCTCGCGCGGCAGACGGTGAAAGGTGCGGAGAGGATGAAGTTCGTCTTCGCCTATCACGAGATCGTTCGCTCGCCAGTGGTCGATCAGGCTGATTTTGTAGCCACCCGTTGCGATGTGATTTACCGCGGCGCACTGTCGCCGGATTTTTATTCGTGGATCTTCCCGCATGGCGCGACCACCAGCGTCGGCACCGGCAGCGCACGCAAGGGTTTTTCGATGCGCGCTTCGGTCACTGCCTTGCGCGCCGCCAGCGGGCTGGGCGAAGTCGAAACGCTACGCCGCGAAGGTGCGCCGATTCCGCTGAAACCTTTAGGACGCTGGGATAACGGCCGCGACGTGGTGCTGGCCGGCGATGCAGCTGGCGTCGTCGCGCCGGCTTCGGGTGAAGGTATCTACTACGCGATGCTCGGTGGTCAGTTGGCGGCAGAAGCGGTGCATGCGTTTCTCCAGAGCGGTAATCCGGCGGCGCTGAAACTGGCGCGCAAACGCTTCATGCGCGAGCATGGCACGGTGTTCTGGGTGCTCGGCATCATGCAGCGATTCTGGTATACCAGCGAAGGCCGGCGTGAGCGCTTCGTGAGTATTTGCCGCGATCCCGATGTCCAAAAATTGACTTTCGATTCGTACATGAACAAGAAGCTGGAGCGCAAGAAACCGATGGCCCATGTGCGTATTTTCTTCAAGGACCTTGCGCATCTGTTTGGCGTCGTGCGCGCATGAGCGCAGCGCGCGCATCGTTGTGGAAGACGATTGCGGCGGCTGCCACGGCGGCCTTGCTGGTCAGCATTCTTGGCTTTCTGGTGACCGATCTCAGCGACTGGTATTACGCCCTGCATAAACCCAGCTGGCAGCCGCCGGACTGGCTGTTCGGCCCGGTGTGGACGACGATTTTTTCGCTCGCGGCGGTGTCCGGCGTGCTCGCGTGGCGGCAGGTGCATAGCGCCACGGATCGTTTCCGCGTGCTCGCGCCGTTCGCCGTCAATGCGGTGCTGAATGTGCTGTGGAGCTGGCTGTTTTTCAGCAGCCATCGGCCCGATCTGGCGTTGATCGAAGTGGTCGCACTCTGGCTGTCGATCGCGTTCGTGTTCTGGGGCGTGTGGCCGCTGTCGCGCACCGCGAGCTGGCTGATGGTGCCGTATCTGACCTGGGTCGCGTTCGCCGCGTTTCTGAACCTGACCATCGTGCGCCTCAACGCGCCGTTCACATAACGCTGCTGCCGAAAAGTTTCTGCTGTTCCAATCGTTTCAAAAGATGCACAGGAGATCAGGCAATGACGAAAGCAATCGATACCCAAATCTCACGCCGCTCGATTCTGAAAGCCGGCCTCGCCATCGCGGCGGCCGGCATTCCCTTGAGCGCTCGCGCACAACAGAAAATCGCGCAGAGCATGGTGCAATATCAGGAGACGCCGAAGGACGGCAAGGAGTGCGATCAGTGCGCGCAGTTCATCGCACCCGGCTCCTGCAAGGTGGTCGATGGCAAGATCAATCCGAAAGGCTACTGCGTGGCGTTCACGCCGAAATCCTAGCGCTGCCTGCACGGTTTCCGGTAACGGTCGCGCCGGGTTCCAGACGGAATGAATGCGGGCGCATTCAATCTGGCGCAGTGGATTGCAAGCGGGCGGCTGGTCGATCTCATTCTCGTTTTCATGCTGATCGAAGTCTTCGCGCTGATGGTCTATCGGGCGCGATCGAATCGGGGCATGGCCTTGCTGGATATCGTGCTGGCGCTGGTTCCCGGCGCATTTCTATTGCTGGCACTGCGCGCGGCGCTGATCGGATTGCCGTGGTTCTGGATTGCGCTGGCATTGACTGCGGCATTGCCGAGTCACCTGTTGGATATCGCGCGACGTTCGCAGATTCGCTCCTGAAACTTCAGTGCTTCACCACTGGAAAAGTGGCCGCGATGAACCACGCGAATACCAGCGCGTTGGCACAGGCGGCGACCAGTGGATGACCGGTGTTGCGATAAGTCCATCGGCTGAACAAGCCGTAGATGACGAACAGGATCAGGATCACCGGCACGATGATGATCAGGAAGAACAGCTTCTGCAGATTCAATGCGACCGCGATCACCAGCGACAGCAGAAAGCAGAGCTTGGTCAGCACATAAGCGCCGCGTTGCGCATTGCCGCGCGTGAGCCATTCGTCGGCGGCGAAATAGGGCAGTGTGCCGGCCAGCATGGCGAAGATCAGCGGCACGCGCCAGCTGCCCGGCGATAGCGAAGTGAGATAGCGATCGATCGGCAAGCTGATGGCAAACAGGCTGTAAGCCGCGACCGCGATCACTGCGATGATCCAGCGCAAAATCGAAGTGGGTTTGAATGCTTGCGCTTCGCCGCTGTGCCTGCATAAATACAAGCCAGCGGCCGTCAGCAGACCATAAAGCGCGAAGTGCAGTACCAGATAATCGCCGAGCAGGATCGGCAGAAACGCAGTCGGCAAGCGCCACAGGATCAACGGTGTCAGCAGCGCGGGAATGATGGCGATCGGCAGCAGTTGACGCCATGTAAAACTGCCGCCGACCACTGTGATTGCTGAGCTTGGCAGCAATGCGGCGAGCGGCCAGGCCAGTGCGATCAAGCCGAGAAAGAGCAAGCCCAATGCGCCGCCGGGTGCGTCGACATAGCCGCTGCCCTGATGATTGAATGTCGCGTTGATCCAGGCCAGCGCTTCGTGCATGCTGTCGCGGCTATACAGCACGCCGATGTGTTCTACGTCGCCGGCCAGCGCGAAACGCCGCGCGCTGCCGTCGCTGAAATCGCCGTAAGTCGCGCCGGGCTTGGCCTTGCCGCTAGCGGTGAGATTGACGATGCGCAAGGCTTCGTCGTGCAGCATCGCGGGTTCCAGTGCGCCATCGATAATCAGCAGATTGCGCGGGCTGTTCGCGGTCGCACCCGGAAAAAATAGCGATACCGCAACCGTTGCCGCGATATCCGCATGCGCCTGCGCATAACGCACGACGATATCCGAAGCCATCGAATGGCCCAGCAGCGCGATGCCGCCATCGGCTTCCGGCAGTTTGCGCGCGTAGTCGACGACCTCGCCCAGCGCATCCAGCAACGCTTGGCTGAACGCTTTCTGATCGCTTAGATCCGCCGGCAAAGGTGTGGGATTCTGGCCGTGGCCGGGGAAGTCGAACGTGATGGCGAGATAACCGTTGCGCGCCAGCGTCAATGCAAACGGCTGCATCAATTGCTGCGAGCCGGCGAAGCCATGCGCGATCACCACCACCGCCGTGGGCTTGTCGTGCTGCGGCGCGAAAAGCGTGATCGGAATTGTGCCGACATGATCCTGGCGGATCATCACGCCATCGCGCGTCTGCACAAGCTTCAGCAGCCCGATTGCAATAGCCGCCGTTGCCAGCAAGGCAACGATTATTCTGCTGGTAACTGGCTTGCGCATGATGCGAAGCTCCTCGATTTTCTGGCCATGTTGGAAGCGCTGCGCGCCGGTTATTTCGGGTTCATCCTCAACGCCAGTTTCGACTAGCCTTGATGTGCGCGCAACAGCGCAGGTCCCAATAGTTACGCGCAGTTCGCGCAGTCAACAAGGTGTTTGCTAAGCTGAAAGAGCAGATCCAGCAGGGTGAGTCGGTGGTGCAGCCGGGCACACCGGTTTTCATCGATTGCAACGCGCCCGCAAATCCAAAAAGGCTTACTCGAACATGGCTCAGCACTTTCCGTTTTCTGCGATCGTCGGTCAGCAGGAAATGAAGCTGGCTTTATTGATTACGGCAGTCGATGCCAGCGTCGGCGGTGTCATGGTGTTTGGCGATCGCGGCACCGGCAAGTCCACCGCCGTGCGCGGACTCGCCGCCTTGCTGCCTAAGATGCGTGCCGTCGTCGGCTGTCGTTACGGCTGCGATCCGGCCGATGAAGCTGGCGCCTGCGAAGAATGCCGCGCGCAACTGGCACAGGATAAACCGCGCAAAACTCATCTGCTGCCAGTGCCGGTGGTCGATCTGCCGCTGGGCGCGACCGAAGACCGCGTGGTCGGCGCGCTCGATCTCGAGCGCGTGTTGACGCAAGGCGTAAAGGCTTTCGAGCCAGGTCTGCTGGCACGCGCGCATCGCGGTTTTTTGTATGTGGATGAAGTCAATCTGTTGGAAGATCATCTGGTCGACTTGCTGATCGATGTCGCCGCATCGGGCGAGAATGTGGTCGAGCGCGAAGGCTTGAGCGTGCGCCATCCCGCGCGTTTCGTGCTCATCGGCAGCGGTAATCCGGAGGAAGGCGAACTGCGGCCGCAATTGCTCGATCGCTTCGGCCTGTCGGTGGAGGTATCTACGCCGAAAGATCTGGAATCGCGCGTCAGCGTGATTCGCCGGCGCGATGAATTCGAGCGCGATCGCGCAAACTTCATCGCGCACTGGAGCAAAGAGGATCAAAAAATCCAGCGGCAGATCGCCGCGGCGCGCAAACGGCTGGCCGCGGTCGAGGTGCCGGATGCGTTCGTAGAACGCGCCGCATCGCTGTGCATGAGTCTAGGCACGGATGGTTTGCGCGGCGAGCTCACGCTGATCCGCGCCGCGCGCGCGACCGCCGCACTGCACGGCCAGATGCGTGTGACCGATGCACATTTGCGTCAAATCGCAGTGCCAGCGTTGCGGCATCGTCTGCGGCGCAGCCCGCTCGACGATTCCGGCTCCGGCGTGCGCGTGGCGCGCGCGCTGACCGAACTGCTCGGCGCATGATTGCAGACGCCGAAGCGCCCTCGCGCCGGGCAGATGCGCTGCTGGCCGCCGCACTGTTTGCGATCGATCCGCTCAATACCAGAGGTGTCGTGCTGCATGCGCTGCCAGGTATTGAACGCGAGGCTTGGCTCGGTGCGCTGCGCAAATTCCTCGCGCCCGGCGCGCCACTTCGCCGTATTCCGCTGCATATCAGCGATAGCCGTCTGCTTGGCGGGCTTGATCTCGCTGCGACGCTCAACGCCGGTCGGCCGATCGCCGAGCGCGGTGTGCTGGCGCAAGCGGATGGCGGCGTTGTGTTGCTGTCGATGGCGGAGCGCGTGTCGAAGCCGGTCGCAGCCAGAATCGCGACCGTGCTCGATACGCGCGAAGTGCTGATCGAACGCGATGGTCTTGCGCTCAATAGCGCGGCACGAATCGGCTTGGTGGCGCTCGATGAAAGTATCGAGGCGGACGAGCAGGTCGAACAATTACTGCAGGATCGGCTGGCGTTTCATGTCGATCTAACCGGTCTGCGTTTGCAGGATTTCGACGATCGTGATTTCAGCCCGGCGCAACTCGAAGCCGCGCGCATTCGTTTGCCTGCGGTGCGCAGCCACGCACAGATCGAGACCGCGCTGTGCGCCACCGCCAGTGCGCTGGGCATTGAATCGATTCGCGCTGTTTTGCTGTGCCATGCCGTGGCGCGCGCCGCCGCTGCGCTCGACGAACGCGACGAGATCAGCCAAGCCGATGCCGCGCTCGCCGCGCGACTGGTGCTGGCTCCGCGCGCCACGGCCTTGCCGAGCTTTACCGAAAACGAAGCGGCGCCAAGTCCCGGCGAAAACCAAGCGCAAGACGAGCAGCAAGATCAGCCTAGTGATGAGCCGACCGCAAACGATGCGCCGGATGCAGCCTCGGCACCAGAATCATCATCGTCTTCGGTGGCGGAATCCGGCGATGTGGAGAATTCATCTGCCGACTCCGATCAGTCGCTCGTGGATGTGGTGCTGGCCGCTGCTGTCGCCGCTATTCCCAGCGGCTTGCTGGCGCAGCTCAAATTGCCGGCAACCGAGCGCTCACGAGCGAGTTCCAACGGTCGTGCGGGCGCCTTGCGAAAATCCTTCCAGCGCGGCAGAAGTGCCGGCATCATCGCCGCGGAACCGCGCGACGGCGTTCGCCTGAATGTGATCGAAACCCTGCGCGCGGCCGCACCCTGGCAGCGCTTGCGCCGGCTGGAATCGGAAGCCAGCCGGACATCCGGAACATCCGCTGCGCGACTCCAGATACGACGCGCCGACCTGCGCATCAACCGCTACAAACAGCGCAGCCAGACCACGACTATTTTTGCGCTGGATGCATCCGGCTCCGCCGCGCTCAATCGATTGGCAGAGACCAAAGGTGCGGTCGAATTGCTTTTGAACGATTGCTATGTGCGGCGTGATCGCGTCGCGGTGATCGCATTTCGCGGCCGCACGGCGGAACTATTGCTGCCACCGACGCGCTCGCTGGCCCGCGCCAAACGCAGTCTCGCCGGCATGCCCGGCGGCGGCGGAACGCCGCTCGCGGCCGGCATTGAAGCTGCCGCCGACTTAGCCGAAACCGTGATTCGCGTCGGCGATTCCCCAACCATCGTGCTGCTCACCGATGGCCGCGCCAACATCGCTTTCGACGGCTCGAACGATCGTAAACGCGCAGAAAGCGATTCTCTCAACGCCGCGCGACGGATCGCCTTGGCCGGCTTCCGGGTGCTGTTCATCGACACCTCGCCGCGTGCCCAGCCCGTCGCCGAACGCCTTGCGCAAGCCATGCGCGCAGTTTATCTGTCGCTGCCCTATGCCGATGCTGGCGCACTTTCCGGTGCAGTGAAAGCAGCCAATATTTCGGCTGCGTCTGTGGTCGGGCGGTGATCGTCCGTGGTTTCACTTTCGATCAATGTTGCCATTGGTGCTGAAGAAGGATGTCGAGTTTCGACTCCATCGAACAACTCGGAAGTCGCTTTCTCTGCCTTAAAATCAGTCGCAACCAAGCTCGAATAGTTCACTTCGGAATTGAAGCTTTGATGTGTTGTTTCCCTCGATATTCTGATGATTCGCAACTGGCTTAAACCCGCACTCTGGTGCGTAATCACCTTACTCACTCTGGCGCGCTGCTTAGCCAGTTGTGCCAGCCACGGCGATATTCCGCGAGGTGTGGCGCGCGAGTGCGCAGATCCGGATTCTGAACCTTGCCTCCATGCACGCATCGCGTTTCAGCAGGTGCAATACACTTCGATTTCGCAGGATCGTCTGGTCGCTGCGTCGACCCGCGCGCTGGATGATCTGAACTTTGAAACGGCGCGCGACGATGAGCACGCGCAGGTTCGCGGTTCTTATGTTGAGGCTGCGCCCACACACAAGGATCAGCTCGACCAGCGATTCCACAAGTTTCTGCGCGACCATCCGGATGGGCACGAAGCGCCGGCATTGATCGCGCAGGTCGACGTCATCAGTTCATCCGCTGCGCCGGCAGCGATCACCGTGCGTCTGCGTTTGTATAACGCTCAAAACCCGGGCAGCCAGACGCAGGTGGATGAGCCTGCGCTTTATGAAATCTTCTTCAAACAGCTCGGGTTCGAACTGGCCGGGACTTCTGCCGCAGTTCCAGCGCCGAGTCAGCCATCACCGCGCAAGGCAGCGCCGCCGCCGCAGGGAATTTAGCGAGACGATTACAATCGCACGACAACGATCAAGGTCGTCACTGCTTGCCTTCACCACGCGCCGCATGAAGTTCGCCGCATGAATTTCTTGGACTGGGCGCAGAGTAAGTTCCTTGTTTGCCACTGGAGTTTATGAATGAGTTTTTGCCGTTTCATGCTGATCGCAGTGTTGTTGACGATGGCGGCCTGCAAGCAAGGTGCCGGCGTGCCCGCTGCAACATCTTCCGCACCCGCACCTGCACCCGCAGCCCAAACATCGCCGCCAGATTCAGCACCCATAGCGCCAACTTCCTTGACCGGCTCATCGACGCTGCGCGACGAAGATTTCACCGTCATTCCGGATGGCAAGCCGTACGACCCCGTCAAAGGCAAGATCGAAGTCGTCGAGTTCTTCAACTACATCTGCCCGGCATGCAATGCCTTCGACCCCCAGCTACAGGAATGGAAAGCCCGGCTGCCGGCCGATGTGAATCTGGTCTACGTGCCGGCCGATTTCAATCCGGACTTCATCACGTACGCGCGCGTCTATTACGCCGCAGACCTGCTGGGCTTGGCTGAGAAAACGCATCACGCGATCTATCAGGCGATTCATGTCGACCATAAACTGCCGGGCGAGGGCGAGTCACCGGACCCGCAGAAGATTGCGCTTTTTTTCGAGCAGTATGGCGTCACCGCACAAGCGTTCATGGATGCGATGGACAGCTTCGCTGTCAATACGCGGATGGATCAAGGCCATCAATTCGAGATGCAAAGCCGCATCATGGGCACGCCCTCGCTGGTCATCGATGGCAAGTATCTGGTCAAGGCCGGCAGCTTCGCCGACCGGCTACGGATCACCAGCCTGCTGATCGAACGCGAGCGCAGCGCGGGTGCAGTTGCCAAGTAGGCGTTCGAGCGCGATGGCAGTCATTTTTGCGGTCCTGCATTGACGCTACCTTCAACGCCCCCTAGCATTCCCGGCTTGCTTTCTCCCGAATTCATGGATCTGAAATCCGTTCTTGCACCGGTTGCGGGAGACATGGACCGCGTCGACGCACTGATTCGCGCGCGCTTGTCGTCT
>CAJCJH010000080.1 GCA_903970615.1 Rhodospirillales bacterium | reverse complement strand
GGATAAAAGGTACTCCGGGGATAACAGGCTGATACTGCCCAAGAGTCCATATCGACGGCAGTGTTTGGCACCTCGATGTCGGCTCATCACATCCTGGGGCTGTAGCAGGTCCCAAGGGTTTGGCTGTTCGCCAATTAAAGTGGTACGCGAGCTGGGTTCAGAACGTCGTGAGACAGTTCGGTCCCTATCTGCCGTGGGCGTTTGAGATTTGAGAGGAGTTGACCTTAGTACGAGAGGACCGGGTTGAACGTATCTCTGGTGTTCCAGTTGTCACGCCAGTGGCATCGCTGGGTAGCTATATACGGACGGGATAACCGCTGAAAGCATCTAAGCGGGAAGCCCACCTCAAGATTAGATCTCACGTGTCTTAAGACACCTAAAGAGCCCTCGTAGACAATGAGGTTGATAGGCGCGCTGTGGAAGTGCAGTAATGCATGAAGCTAACGCGTACTAATTGCTCGTGCGGCTTGACCATATAACGCTCAAGCGTTCTTGCGTAAGCAAGACAATAATTGAAGCATTGACGTAAAGTTGCCTGAAGCATTGAGAGCGCTTTACTTGTTCGATTTACTACAACCGAATCAGAGATGGCAGCTCAGGAATGGGCTGTCGTTTCGACCAGTTTGCCTGGCGGCCATAGCGAGTTGGAACCACCGGTTCCCATCCCGAACACCGAAGTGAAACAACTCAGCGCCGATGGTAGTGTGGCAATGATCATGCGAGAGTAGGACACTGCCAGGCTCTTGAAAGTAGCAAGCAAAACCCTCGACGGAAACGTCGAGGGTTTTTGCGTTTCAGCGCCGCAATCAATTGCTCAAAATCCGCCGGCGTCAATGCTCCGGTTTTGAATCCACCTCGATCTCGAACAGCGTCGGCCAGCATTTTCCGGTCACGAGGAAGTGTCCGGTTTTCGGATCGAACGCAATGCCGTTAAGCACATAGTCCAGCGAATTCCAGTTGCGCTGTTTCAGCAGGCGCCGATTCAAGGCGCCGAGATCGAGCCACGCGATCACATGGCCATCCGCGGGCTCGATCACCGCAATGCGGTCGGTGTGCCAGACATTGGCGTAAATATGTCCGTTCGCCCATTCAAGCTCATTCAGCTGCCAGATACGCTGCTCGCCATCATGCACATCGATCGTGCGGGTTTCGGAATAACTATCGGCGTTGATGAAACGCAAAGTCGAAGAACCATCGCTGCGGATCAACGAACGGCCATCCCAGGTTAGACCCCAACCTTCGGTATTGATGACGAAGCTGCCAAGGCGCTTCAAGTCGAGATCGTAAAAATAGCCCACACCCGAATGCCAGGTCAGCTGCACGATCCGATTGCCAGCCACCGTAGCACCCTCGCCGAAGTCGCGTGGATCGAGCGCGTAGCGCTTAAATATTTCACCGCTGGTTACATCCCGAATGCTCAGAAACGAGCGCCCTTCAAGGCCCGTGCTTTCCAGTAAGTGACCGTCGAGCAGCGCCAGCCCTTCGGTGAATGCTGCGGTGTCGTGCGGAAATTCGGCAACGACGTGATAACTCCAGTTCGGCGCCGCCGCGTGTGCCGGCATCCACGCCAGCAACGCGGCAACCATTGCCGGCTTGCAGACCGTTACAATCCGCCACGACAACTGCATATCGAAAAACTCCAATGATCCGAAGCATGACCGGCTACGCGCGCGCTGAACAGCGGGAAACCTGGGGACGACTGGCTTGGGAACTGCGATCCGTCAATCATCGCTATCTTGATCTGCAAATCAAGTTGCCCGACGAATTTCGCGCGGTCGAAAACGAATTGCGCGCGCTGGCCTCCGGCTTCGTCACGCGCGGCAAGGTGGAAGCCGGGCTGCGTTATTCCACCGATGCGGAACAGGTCAAATTGGTTGAAGTCAACGCCCAGCAATTGCACGCAGTGAAAGCCGCGCTCGAACTGGTGGCCAAGGAACTCGGCTCCAGTTCATCGCCCGATCCGATGCGCGTGCTGGCTTGGCCTGGCGTCGTCAAAACCCAGGATGGCGTCGCCACCGCGCCGGTCGCCGAAGCCGTCGCTCTATTCAAATCCGCACTGAAGGATTTCTCCGACACGCGCGGACGCGAAGGCGAACGACTCGCCGCGTACATCACTGAACGCCTGCAACAACTGGCACTTTTGGTCGAACAGGTTCGCACTCGCGCGCCGCAAGTGCGCGACGCCTGGCTCGAACGCCTGCGCGGCCGTTGCCGCGATCTGGGCGTAGATGTCGAGCCCGCGCGTCTGGCTCAGGAAGTCGCGCTGGCCGCGCAAAGGCTCGATGTCGACGAAGAAATGTCGCGCCTTGCAAGCCACCTGCAAGAAGTGAAAGACACCCTCGTCCGCGACGAAGCGATCGGTCGTCGCCTCGATTTCCTGATGCAGGAACTCAACCGCGAAGCCAACACCCTCTCGTCAAAATCACAGGATGCCGAAATGACGCGCTACGGCGTCGAAATGAAAGTCTTGATCGAACAAATGCGTGAGCAGGTGCAGAACATCGAGTAGTGTTTCATGACGCTCGTGAAGCCTCATGCAATGCAATAAGGCTCAGCAAATGGAAGCCTTTAATCGAACGCCGGAGCAACGGCTGTTAGTCGCGCAACCGTTCCCGCAGCTCTTGAGCTTCAGAACGAATCGCCGCAATCGCAGTTGGGTGCATCCGATCAAGATTGCGCACCTGCATCACCAGCCGCGGATGCGACGCGAAGCGTTCGCGGTGGCGCGCGAGGAAGTCCCAGTACAGCGTCGTGAACGGGCAGGCATTCGGGCCCATACTGAGCGCCGGGTCGTAGCGGCAGCCGTTGCAGTAGTTACTCATCTTGTCGATGTACTTGCCGCTGGCGATGTAGGGCTTCGAGCCCATCAGTCCGCCGTCCGCGTGCTGGCTCATGCCGATGGTGTTCGGCAGTTCGACCCACTCGACCGCGTCGACGTAGACCGCGAGGTACCATTCGTGGACCTGCCGGGGCTCCACGCCGAGCAGCAACGCGAACAGGCCGGTCACCATAAGCCGCTGGATGTGATGCGCGTAGCCGTGCGCGAGCGTATCTTCGATGGTGATGCGCAGGCAGCGCATCTCGGTCTTGCCGGTCCAGTAGAACTTGGGCAGCGGCTCGTGCGCGCCGAGGGCGTTGTCGTCGAGGTACTGCGGCATGCGGTGCCAGTACAGGCCGCGCACGTACTCGCGCCAGCCGATGATCTGACGCACGAAGCCCTCGACGCTGGCGAGCGGCGCACGCTTCGCACGGAACGCGGCGATGGCCGCATCGATCACCTCGCGTGGCGAGATCAGCTTGAGGTTCATCGCTGCCGAAAGACGCGAATGCCACAGCAGCGGCTCGCGGTCCCAGAGCGCGTCTTGGTACGGGCCGAAGCCAGCGAGTCGGTGTTCGACGAAATCGGCGAGCGCGACGCGCGCTTGCTCGCGCGTCAGCGGCCAGTCGAAGCTGGCCAGCGAACCCGGATGGTCGGCGTAGCGCGCTTCCACCTGCGTCAGCACCTCGCGGGTGATGGCGTCGGGCTCGAAGCGTTGCGTCGTCGGCACAAGGCCCGGACCGTTTGCACTGAAGTGTTCGCGGTTGTCGTGATCGTAGTTCCACTGGCCACCTTCGGGCTCGCCATCCGCGGTCATCAGCACGCCGGTGCGTTGACGCATCCAGCGGTAGAAGTGTTCGAGCCGCGGCTGCTTGCGCCCTTTCATCCACGACTCGAAGTCGGCGAGCGGGCACAAGAAATAGCGGTCGACACGTACCTCGAACGGCTGGCTGGCGCTGGCGGCAACCTGCTCAAGTTCGCGCGCCAGCCGCCATTCACCGGCCTCGATCCAGATCAGCTTCTCGGGGCGAAGTAATGCGATCGTGGCGGTGAGGGCTTCGGCCAGCGTGGCATGTGGATGCGTGCCGGTGGCGTGATACTCGACCAGCCAGCCGCGTGCTTCAAGTGTTCCGCGGAAGTGGCGCATTGCGCTCAGAAAGACTGCGATGCGTGCCTTATGGGTCCAGACGTGCGTTGATTCCGCTGGCGCTTCGCACATCCAGATCAAGTCACGATCGAGGGCGAAGCCATCGAAGGCGGGGGAGTCCTCGTCGAGCTGGTCGCCGAGCACGACGACCAGGTTGCGGATAGTCATCTCAAGCTTGACTTCGGTTTGGCGAGATTGCGCTTCGCGCGACAAGCGTCGGAGCAGTAGCGAACCTCGTCCCAGACTTTCTCCCACTTTTTTCGCCAGACGAAAGGCCGCTCGCAGATCGGGCAGCGCTTCTGCGGAAGATGGGGTTTGCGATGGGTCACGAGCCTCGGCGGGAACGATCGAGCAACGCCAGAATTTTGCCCTAACTGGAAATTGGCGTCGCTCAGCTTGATTCGATGCATCGATTTCGGCAAGCCATATCTCGGCTGGAACTCACTGCGTTGCGGCGATGTTCGGCAGATTTCCCAGCATCGGAATCCATACCTTGCCTGTCAGCGTCACCGGTACGACGGCCGGGCTGCCGGCGTTGATCGATCCGGTTAAATGATATTGGTCGTGCTCGCCGTAGATCAGCAGCGCCAGCGTATCGCCGGCGGCAAGACGGCTCGCCACGCCGACAAGATCGACATCGTGTTCACCGACGCCACGCAGCGGCGTGATCTGGTTATCGATCAGATCATAAACACCGGGCACGCCGTTATGGGTCTGGCCGATGCCGACAAAAATGATCGGCTCGCCGGGCGTGCCGGCAACAAGGTCTTCGACATCCACCTCCAGACGCGGAATGCCGCCGATCACGTCGCCATTTGCGCCAGCTGTGATGTTCAGCGGCACTGCAACCGGCACGTCGATCGGTCCACCGGCCACCACGATGGTTGCGGGAATGACGACCTCGGTGCCGCTGTGTCCGGTCATCACCGAATCCACCAGCACGCCATCGCCCTTGGTCAGCGACAGGCAGGGCTTGGTGGGAATCGCTGCGTTCGCGGCACCGGGAATGCCTTTCAGGTATTCATCGAAGAAGGCGATGGTTGCGGTGTCGACGTTGATATTGCCGCAATTGGTATCGAGGAAATCGCCGGCCGGTTGATACAGCAGCACGCCCGGGTCCGGCACCACCTGCAAGGCGTTGTGGCCATATTGATAACTCAGCAGGCGCACGTCGCCGCCTTCGGAGGCCAGACATTGATAATTGTTATAGGCGTTGTTGAAGGTGAACAGCGTGTCGCGAAAACCCTGGAAGATCATCGTGTTCACGCGCGGCCCATGCACTGGCGCGTAGCTCGCGGGACTCGGCGTGCCCGCGATACCGATGCTCGCGTTGATCTGGCCGTCGCCGCTGACGGTTCGATCGCCGCAGAAATAGGCATTGCTGTGGTAGTAAAAGAAATCGTCACCATCCGCAGAAATCTGGTTGGTGGTTAGTGCCTGGATAAAGAAGTTGGAGATATAAGGATCGGTATGGCCCCGGTCCAGATTCTGCCGGGCGGTATCGCCGATGGCGAACAGGATCACATCCCAAGCAGCTTTAATGGTGTTGTTCGGGAACAGGCTATAAGTAAGATCGCTCGGTGAAATCTGCGGCACCATCGCATCGAGCCGGTGCTTCGGGTCAATGTTGTGGATCAGATATTGATACATGCCGCCGTAGCTGCCGCCGATGGCGCCGACAACGAGGTTGTGCGCATCGCTGCCGTCCGCGCTCGGGCCGTATTCCAGCCAGTCGAGATTGTGCTCGGCCCAGTCCAGTACGGAGATCAGGTCGTGGCCCTCGAAGTCCGGGTCCATCACGCGGATCGTGCCGGTGCTCTCGTCGCTGCCGCGCTCGCTGATGCTGATCGCGCCATAGCCTGCGGCCAGCAGCGAGTCGATATTGCCGGGTGAGAGCAGGCTGCTGACCGGGTCTGTCGTCGTCGACATCTGCCGGCTCGCGCTGTAGCCATGGCTATGGATTACCAGCGGATAATGCTGGCCCGCAACGAGCGTCGTCGGCTCGAAAACCGTAATGCCGACGGTGTCGCCGGTGACCTCACCGACCAGATCGATGGTGTAGTAAGTGCCCGCGCGGGATGTGCCTTGTGCGGGTGACGCGGGCACCGTGCCGGTAAACGCCGGCGACGGTGTCGCGCTCAGGTCGGTCGATGCTCCAGAAGTGGCGCTGCTTCCCAGCCCGGTTGCCGGTTCGGAGTTTCCACCGCATCCGCCGAGAACGGCAAAGACGAAAAGAGCACAACCGGCGCAGGCCTTGGTTCTCAGCATTGGATTTCTCCCCCGTTGTGGATGGCTGCGGCTTCGGCAGCTTACGTTCATTATAAGTGTTCTCGCTCGATCGAGGTCCGCCAGCGAAGAAGCCAACATCTCTTCGGGACGATCACCGACAGACTAAGAATTTTCCAAACCGCGTACCTGCATTAGCAGCCGAAGAGCGTGGATGCTGAGCGGGCTCACAACGCAAGCTGATGATGAACGGAGACCGACGATAGCTCATCCGATCGCAGGATGCCTGTCATCAATAAAAGATGTCATCGTCAATCCCAGGGCTTTACTGGTAGAACAATTTCATGCAATCAATACCGAGGAGAGAGTATGTCGTTTCCACTGGAAGAGATTGAATCGATACGCCGGCTTAAATATCGTTATTGCCGCTACATCGATACCGCCAATATTTCCGAACTCAAGGAGCTTTTTACCGAGGATGCCAGCGTCTCCTATGTCGGTGGCTCGTATCGATTTGAAGTCGAGGGAAGAGCGGCAATTCTGGAGGCGCTTGAGAATGCATTCCATGCGGATGCAATTGCGATGCATCATGTCAATCATCCGGAAATTGATATTGTCTCGCCTTCGGAAGCTACTGGCATCTGGTATCTGAAAGATTGGTTTCTTGATCTTCGCCATAAGATCATTACGGACGGAACGGCGCTGTATCGTGATCGCTACGTCAAGCAAAACGGGCGCTGGCTGATTCAGCATGCCAGCTATGAACGTATCTATGAGATCGTCACACCGGTCACTGAAACTCCGAACATTACTGCGCACTGGCTGGCGAAGCATGGCAAAAAACTGTCTGCGGTCTGAGCGCTTTGTTGTAATGTAGTCGCTGCTCCAATCGATGAACAAGACCCGAAACTGAAAGTATTACTTTGCAGTTTCGGGACGAAGTCCCGTTCTGTGAACGCAAGCTGTGAAAGTAAGCTTAAGCTAGCTGACTGAAATCACGCTGTTCAGCAACAACCTTACTAACATCGTCTGTCGCGTAACGCCGGTTTTGCAGAAGATCGATCGCAGATGTGTGCGCGCGGTGTTGCGACGAACGTCCATTCTTTCGGCAGCTTCGTCGAGGGTTAAACCTTCTGTGAGCAGCATAGCCAGAGCGGCTTCCATGCGCGTGAGGCCGAACAGTTTGCGCAATAGTTCATTGGAAGGCTGCGCGGCATTCGATTCCGGGTCGCGCAGGAATACCGCAAGCGCCGGGCGTTGTTTGCTTTCGGACCACGGACCGAGCGGAATGGCCCGCACCAGAACGCCATATTTGGCGAGTCCTGAAGGACGCGAAACCGACATGGCGTCAACGATGCCAGGCCCGGCTGCGGCAGTTCCGGAAGCCGATAGTGCGATGCGGATCATGCTTTGGAGCTCGCGGCTTTCATGGGTTGAATCCACGCATAAGGTATTGCCGCACAGCCGGATGCCATCTTTCTCGGCGAGGATTCGCTGCGCTTCCTGATTGGATTCGATGATGGTGCCGTTCTGGTCAAAGATGACGATGCCCAGCAACATGCGGTTGACTGCGCCAGCGAAAAGCTGACGTTCGCATTCGAGGAAATCCAGCTTGGTGTGGAGTTGAATCGAACGCTTCAAATGCGGCAGCAGCGTTCTGCAAAGCGCCTTGTCTTTTTCGGAGAAGGCTGGCGCGGAGTGCGGCCGGGTCACGCGGAAACGGCATTCCACACCATCTTTCGTGTAGATGTCTGCGCCGAGCAAGTGGCGTACATCGATCGAACGCATGTACTCCAGATAGATCGGGCTCTCCAGCCATTTGCGGCCGATCAATTCCTCGGCGATGACGACTTCACCCTCCTTCAGACGCACGAAAGGATCAAGCGCAAAAAAGCGACTGTCGTATGAGTCGATGCCTTGCGCGGTGACTTTGCCATTGGTCAGCATGATGGCCGCACTGCCCGTTGTCGGCGGCCGCAGCATCAAGGTGACATGGCCGGCGTGCAAGCTGTCCCGCAGCAGCTGCAATGAAGTCTGCCAGGGTGGAGATTCCATCGGACCTTCATAAATCGCGCTGATCAGACGGTCCAGTTCCGCAACATCAAGATTGGTGGATTCCGTTGAGCCGGATCGGATTTTCAATGGGGTAACCGTCGAGTGTTCGACGAACGCAGCGTTCGCTGTCATGGGTGTTATTGCTCCTCAGCAGATCACGTCAAAAAAATTATTCCTTTAATGGAATTTAGAGTGAATCAACAACTATGCAGATCAGATTCCTGGCGTCGGCGCGCAGTATCGGAAAAAGCGGAATTGATTCGATACCCAAGCTCAATCCCGGCGATGGGCGAGTCTATACAACTCACTCGTGAGGTTGACGAAAACTACTCCAAACGGGTGATCCGACTCATTTCCGCGATCACAACAATTAACCACGCGCCAACCTAAACCAAAGACCGCTGGTCATCCAGCGGTAAATTCTTACTCAGGATGAACTCGTCGATGATCGCCGAACAGAAAATGAAGCAGACCCTGCAGAGCTATATCGACGCCTTCAACCGCGCCGATCCGGAGGCGATCTCGAATCTTTATTCGGACGATGCAACGGTCGAAGATCCGGTTGGAAAGCCGCCGATGTCCGGAAAAGAAGCGATTACCAAGTTTTACAAAATGGCGGTTCAGACCGGCGCCAAGCTAGCGTTGGCCGCGCCGATTCGTGCATCACAAGGCCGCGAAGCGGCGATGGCATTCGACGTTCAACTGAATATGCCGCAAGGTCCGGCGACGATCCGGGTAATCGACGTGATGGCGTTCAACGACGAAGGCAAGGTTACATCGATGCGCGCGTTCTGGGGCATCAGCGATATGGAAATGAAGGCTTGAGAGACTGCTGATCGAGCGCTTGGTCCAGCGTCATCGCATTTCGATCAGGCAGCAACTTTTTCAGGCTGCGCGCGAGGCATCGCCGATATCGGCTGCATGCCCTTGGGAACGTGAATGCCCTCGGAAGACTTGAGATATTCGCCGCGTTTCGCGCGTGGATTGTAGAACTGCTTGTACCAGGTGCGCTGTTTCTGGAACGGACCATCGCCCTGCACGAACAGCCCTCGAATGCACGGCTGCTTGTGTTTCCACACATCGAAGTCCTGCGCAAATGCGGCCAATGCGAAGTCCTGATACTGACGCGCGATGGGCACATCCGCTTCGGTGGCTACCGCGCTGCCGGTGGGTGATTTCACCATCAGCGCATGCCACACGTAAGTGCTGCCATCATCCACCGGCGTGTGCGCGATATAGATGTACGAATCGTGGGTGCCGGACATCGAAGTAATGAGCACGCTTGGGCCGTGATAAATGGCTTCGGTCACCAGCAAGGGGCCGCCTTCGGTCGTCAACGTGCGATGACCGCCGGCCATGCGCTGCGTGGCGGTGTGGCCGCGGAATTCGTTCTCGAAGTATTTCGTCAGCGAGCCATGCACCGGATTGAAATGGGCGACATCGGTGATGTTGTCGAGAATTTCCTGCGGATGAACATCGATCTTGCCGAGATCGTCGAAACGCCAGCGCACCCAGGAAGGATCGTCCCACTTGTCGATGAACGGAACATCCCACTCCGGCTCGCCGCCTTCGGCATCGTGCCAGACGAAGACCGCGCCCATCGACTCCTTCACCGGCCATGAACGCACCTTAGCCTGCGGCGGAATCGGCCCGGATGCATAAGGGATGTGATTGCATTTGCCATCCGGACCAAATCGCCAGGCATGATACGGGCAGCGAATCGAATCGCCTTCGACCGCACCATCCTGCACCACGTAAGACGTGCTGTTTTTCGCCAGATGCGTGCCCATGTGCGGGCAATAGGCGTCCAGCAAAAACACCTTGCCGCTGTCCTTGCCGCGATACAGCGCGAAGTCCTGGCCGAAAAAGCGCACGCCTTGCGGAATGCCAGTGACCTTTTCAGATTCGGCGACCATGAACCAACCGCGCGGAAAAGTGTATTCGCCGAGATCGTAATCTCTCGAAGTTGCCATCTGTCGCTCCCGTATTTCGATGCGCAGGCTGTGAATGAAATTGATGCGGATTCGTCGGCAAGAAGTTTGTGAATCAGCCAGCGTCGCCGCATCACCCGTTTGAGTGAAAGTAGGCAGGGCGACGAATTTGTCGAGATTTTGCAAGGCAATCGAAAACAGATCGAAGCAGGCCCCAAAAGGCGGTCCTAGTCACTTTGGGTGATGCCGGCGTCTGCAGCATGGGCAAGAGTTTCGATCGGATAAGGCGGGTCAACAAAGCCTGTCATTGAAATCCGCTATTGGAACCCGCCATCGAAGCCCGTGAATGCGATTCGATCGCTCACAAAAATGCAGGAGCTTGCCGTGCAGACTCAACGCCACACCATCACCCAACTGGTTACCCCGGAAATTCTCGTGCAGCGCGCGCGCGATCTGGCGCCGGTGCTGGCGCAGCGTTCGGATCAGGCGAATGAAGCCCGGATGATTCCCGCAGAAACGATTGCCGATATGAAATACGCCGGCTTGTTCGATGTGCTGAAGCCGAAAAAATACGGCGGTTTCGAGATGGATCCGCAGGTGTTCTACGACGTGCAGATGGCGCTGGCCGAAGGCTGCATGTCCACCGCATGGGTTTATGGCGTGGTCGGCGTTCACAACTGGCAGATCGCGCTGTTCGATCCCAAAGCCGCCGAAGATGTCTGGGGTGGCGGCGACCACTCGGTGCTGATCGCCTCCACCTACATGCCGAAAGGTCAGGTCAAGAAAGTCGACGGCGGTTTTCGCTTCAGCGGCCGTTGGGGATTTTCCAGCGGTATCGATCATTGCGATTGGGTTTTTCTGGGCGGACTGATCTTCAACGAAGGCCAGCCGCCGGAATACCGCACGTTTCTGCTGCCGAAATCGGATTACGAAGTGATCGATACCTGGCATACGATGGGTCTGAAAGCCACCGGCTCCAAGGACATCGTCGTCAAGGACGTCTTCGTGCCCGAATACCGCACGCACAAAGCCAGCGATGGCTTCATGGGCACCAATCCCGGCCGCGACGAATTCACAGCGAATCTCTACAAGCTGCCATTTGGCCAGATTTTCGTGCGCGCGGTTTCCACCGCTGCGATCGGCGGTTTGCAAGGCGCGCTGAAATGCTTCATCGACTTCGGCGGCAACTGGACCGGCAACATGGGCGCAAAAACCTCCGAGCAGGTGCCGGCGCAGATGGCGGTTGCGGATACCTCGGTCGCCATCGATGAAATGAAAACCACGCTGAAGCGCAACTTTGGCGAACTGCTGGAAGGCATCAAGCTGAACCAGCCGGTCGATCTGAATACACGCCTGATGTATCGGTACCAGGCCTCGCTCGTGGTCGAGCGCTGCGCGCGCCATGCTTACCAACTACATTCCGCTTGCGGCGGCCGCGGCATCTTCACCGACTTTCCGTTGGTGCGATTCTTCATGGACATTCTCTCGGCGCGTGCGCACTACGCCAACAATCCGGACATCTTCGGCCGCAATTACGGCAGCGTCATGCTCGGCCGCGAAAACACCGACTTTTTCGTTTGAGATCACCATGTCGGCCGACGGTAAAACTACAGGCTGGGCTGAGGAATACGATGTCGTCGTCATCGGTTCCGGCGCCGGTGGAATGACGGCAGCGCTGTGTGCGCAGGCGCAAGGGCTGAGTGCGGTGGTGCTGGAAAAATCCGACAAATATGGCGGCACCAGCGCGGTCTCTGGCGGTGGGATCTGGGTGCCGTGTAACGACGAGATGAAAGCGCATGGCGGCTCCGATTCGTATGCCGACGCGCGGCAATATCTCGACACGCTGATCGGCAATTCGGTAGCGCCGGAGCGCATCGACGCCTACCTGCGCAATGCGCCGAAAATGGTGCGCTTTCTCGCATCGAAGCACGGCGTCGCATTCCGTTGTGTGCCCAAATATCCGGACTATTACCCGGATCGTCCCGGCGGCAAGGAAGGCTATCGCTCGCTGGAGCCAGTGCCGTTCGATGCTTCCAGACTCGGCGAAGAATTCTTCAATCAGCGCGAGGCATTCAAGGGTACGCAGCTGATGGGCCGTGTCGGCATGGACCAGATCCAGGCGCATATTCTTTTCACGCGCGCCAAAGGCTGGCTGTTGCTGACCTTGAAGCTGATGCTGCGCTACTGGCTCGATTTGGGCTGGCGCGGCAAGACACAGCGCGATCGCTGGCAGGTGCTGGGGCAGGGTCTCGTGGCGCAGCTGCGTCATGCGATGTTGCGCAGCAAGGTGCCGCTCAAGTTGTCCACCGGGCTCGAATCATTGATCGAATCGCAAGGCGTTGTCAGCGGGATCGTCGCCGTTCAAAACGGGCATGCGATCCGGATCGGTGCGCGACGCGGAGTGGTGCTGGCTGCGGGCGGCTTCGAATCGAACCAGCAAATGCGCGAGCAGTATCTGCCGCATCCGACGCAGATCAAGTGGACTGCGGCACCACCGATCAATCATGGCGATGGCATCCGCGCGGGCAAAGCCCTCGGCGCCAAGCTCGACTTCATGCACAAGACCTGGGGTTCGCCGACTGTCAATGTGCCCGGCGCGCCGCAGCAGACCACGCTCTTCATCGAACGCGCACTGCCGGGTTGCCTGATCGTCAACAAGCTCGGCCGGCGTTTCGTCAACGAGGCGACATCGTATCCCGATGTCGTCGATGCGATGTACGCAGACCATGCAAAGACAGGCGGCAGTGTGCCGTGCTGGATCGTGTTCGATGCGACGTTCCGCTACAAGTATCCGATGGGGCCATTGATGCCCGGCCAGATCGCACCGGATAAAAAACTTCCCGCGGCATGGCTCGATCAGGTTTATTTCCGCGCCGATACGCTCGAAGCGCTCGCCGCAAAAATCGGCGTCGATGCAGAAGGCTTACGCGAAAGCGCGCGCCGCATTGGCGAATATGCGAAAACCGGTATCGATCCCGAGTTCGGCAAGGGCAAGACGTCCATCGATCGCTATTACAGCGATCCCAAGGTCAAGCCCAATTCCTGCCTTGGTCCGGTGAAAAAGGCGCCGTTTTATGCGGTGCGGCTGGATGCCGGCGAGATCGGTACCAAAGGCGGTCTTCTGACGGACGAGTATGCGCGCGTGCTGCACGAGAATGGCAGCGTGATCGGCGGTCTTTATGCCATCGGGAACTGTTCTTCGGCAGTGATGGGGCCCACCTATGCGGGTGCTGGCTCCACGCTCGGTCCGGCGATGACTTTCGCTTATGTCGCGGCGCTCGATATGGCCCAGGCCGACAGCGCGGTTCGAAGTGAATCGAAAGTATCTGCCGCCGCTTGAGTGGCTTGCGACAACGGTCACGTTTCGACTAACCAAGTTCGATCGCAGCTCACAAAACTACGATGACCGGTTCGTTAAGGCTGGCTGATCGAATCGCCCTGGTTACCGGCGCCGGCCAAGGCGTGGGCCGCGGCATCGCGCTCGCGCTGGCCGGCGAAGGTGCGATGGTTGCTGTGGTCGGGCGCACCTTGAGCAAGCTGGAATCGGTGGCTGCGGAAATCGTGGCGAGAGGCGGCCGTGCGCTGGCGCTGGTTTGCGATGTGAAGGATTTGAGCTCGATCGAATCGGTGATCGGCGAAGTCGTCGATCGTTTCGGCGGCTTGCAGATTCTGGTCAACAACGCGCAGGAAGTGCCGATAGGCACATTGGCATCCATTACCGATGAAGCCTTCACGGCCGGTTGGGAATCGGGTCCGCTGGCGGTGCTGCGGACGATGCGGGCCGCCAGAACGCATTTGTCCGCGCGCGGCGGCAGCATCATCAACCTGGCTTCGCCGGCGGCGATGCGTTGGGATGCCAGCGGTTATGGCGCATACGGTGCGGTGAAGGAAGCGATCCGCCAACTCACGCGCGCCGCCGCCTGCGAGTGGGGTCGGGAGGGCATTCGTACCAACGCGATCCTGCCACTGGCCGATTCACCGGCAATGGCAGGCTGGACTAAAGCGCGCCCCGAAGAAGCTGCCACTTTCGTCGCCACCGTGCCGATGCAGCGCGTGGGCGATTGCGAAATGGATGTCGGCCGCTTCGTTGCGAACCTGTGTTCGGATGATTGCCGTTACGTCAATGGACAAAGCATTGCAGTCGATGGCGGCCAGGCTTATCTGGGTTAACCGTGAATGATGCGCAAGCTTCAACGCTACAAGTAGCGTACTCCGGTGAGACGTTCCGACAATTCCCATAGACGGGCCGCTGCCATCGGATCGCGTGCTTCGGCGCTGCACTCGACGCGCTTGGGCAGGCCGGAAAGTTCCTTGAAGCCACCGGGTCCGAAGTAGTCGCCGCTGCGAACGTCCGTGGCCGTTGCCGCATGCAGCGCCGGCAAGGCTCCGCGCGCGGGCGGCTGCGCGAACAGCCGTGTCGACCAGCGCAGGAAGATGCCGCCGATATCGAGATTGGTCGCGGCATAACCCGGATGCGCGGCCACCGCGAGAATGCCGGAGTGCTCCCGTTTCACGCGGCGCGTTAATTCAAACGTGAACAACAAGGCGGCAAGCTTGCTGCGGCCATAAGCATCCATCGACTTATAAGCGCGCCGTTCGAGTTGCGGATCGCCGGTATCGAGGCCGGCCGTGAGGCGATGCGCGAGGCTCGCCATGTTGACGATGCGTGCAGCGGGTGCTGCTTGCAGTTTGGGCAGCAGCAGGCCGGTGAGCGCGAATGGCCCGAGGTGATTGGTGCCGAAATGGGTTTCAAAGCCGTCGACCGTGCGGCCCTGCGGAACCATGATCGCGGCGGCGTTGTGGATCAGCAGATCCAGCCGGTCGTAACGCGAATCGAAGGCTTCGGAAAAGTGCCTGATCGAAGCCAGATCCGCCACATCAAGCTGCATTGCCTCCACTTCCGCGCGCGGATGACGTGCACGGATTTGTCCGATTGCATACGCGGCTTTGTCGAGGTCTCTGCATGCGAGTATCAGCTGCGCGCCGCTGCCTGCGAGTGCCAGCGCGATTTCGAGGCCCAGCCCGCGATTGCCGCCGGTGACGATGGCAAGCTTGCCGTGCTGCGGGGGGATGGTATCCATAGGAAATCAGGTCTGGATCAATCAATGGTTACGGCAACTTGAGGATCGGCTCGCCGGGCTGAACATCATCGCTGGTACTGATGTGCGATCACGAAAGCGCATGCCGGAATTCAAACGCCCGGCGCGCCGGGAAAGCCGACGTAATACTGTCCGGCCAGCATGCCGCCATCGACCGCGATCTCCGCCCCGCAGAGATAACTCGAATCGTCGCTGGCGAGGAACAGCGAGGTTCGTGCAACTTCGTCCGGGTCGCCGACCCGTTGCAGCGGCACCATCGTGTAACGCTTGTTGACCTCGGCTTTGGCTTCCGCGTAAGGATTGCCCATCGCGGTATCGATGCCGCCCGGATGAACCGAATTGACGCGCACGCCGCGATGCCCGAATTCCATCGCCGCAACTTTGGTGAAGCCGCGCGAACCCCATTTACTGGCGCAATACGCCGCCAGTCCGTTGGCGCCCTTCATGCCATCGGCGGAGGAAATGTTCACGATCGAACCCTTGCCTTGCGCGACCATCTGCGCGCCGACCAGCTTGGTGCCGAGGAACGTGCCGAGCAGATTCACCTCCAGCACGCGCTGAAAATCGGCCTTGCTGGTTTCGGCGATGGTACGGAACAGCAGCACGCCCGCGTTGTTGACCAGCACATCGATCACGCCGAATTCCGCGATGGTCTGCGCGATCAACGCGGTCCAGCTGGCTTCGTCGGTGGCATCCAGATGTGTAAAGCGCACCGTGCCCCCGAGTTCATGCGCCAGTGCGGTGCCTTCGCTGTCGAGCATGTCGGCGATCACTACCTTCGCGCCTTCCGCGGCGAACAAACGCACAGTCGCGGCACCCATGCCGCGCGCACCGCCGGTGACGATCGCAACCTTGTTTTTCAATCTCATCGCGCTACTCCACGATTGCAGGATGCGCCTGCACCGGGCCGCCGAGCATGCTCCGGTGCGAGGGCGGATTCCGGCCTTCGTCGTCGATGCCGTACTCGGCCGCGGCTTCGGCGCCGACCAGCACCAGCCCGGATTTTTCGGCGCGTTGGGGATCGTTGTAGATCGCGGAGAGCAGTTTTCCGGTGAACTCGGGCGTTTCGGCGATTTCCCAAAAGCCCGCGTATTTATTGGCATCGGCATCCATCACGCGCCGCGTACGGTCGGTGCGCAGCATGCCCATCCAGATCGAAACCGCGGCGACGTTGAATGCTTTCAGATCGACCGCCATATCCTTGGCGAATTTATCGACACCGGCTTTTTGTGCGCCATAGGCCGGGCCATGCATGTAGCAGCTGGCGCCGAATGACGAGGTAAACGCGATGAGTCCGTTGCGGCGTTCGACCATCAGCTTCGCCGCGTGCCAACTGGCGACGTAGGCGGAGCGCAGGCCGACATCGAGAATGTCGACCTGCTCCAGCGGTTTGTTCCAGAAGCCGCCTTTTTCGATCAGCGTGTCGTGCAGAAATGTCGCGTTGTTGACGAGAATATCGAGCCGGCCGTTCTGCTCGGCGGCAACGCGCTCGAATAGATGTTTCACGTCCTCATCGTTCGAGTGATCGCAAACCACGGCGATGCCCTTGCCGCCGGCGGTGGTGATCGCGGCGGCGGTTGCAGACACCGTGCCTGGCAGCGGCGCATCGCCTTCCTTGATCGAACGGCCGCTGACATAAACAGTTGCGCCGGCCGCGCCCAGCGCCAGCGCGATACCTTTTCCGGCGCCGCGCGAGGCCCCGGTGACGACGGCGATCACGCCTTCAAGATTCTGGTTTGCGATGACGATTCTCCTCGTAATGGTTCGTGCGGCTCTGAATCAGGCGCGCAACTGGAATTTCATGATCTTGCCCGACGCATTGGTCGGCAGCGCCGGCACCACTTCCACGACGCGCGGCACTTTGTAGTTCGCCATCTGCTCGCGGCACCAGGCGATCAGCGCTTTGGCTTCAACCGATAAACCCGGCCGCGGTACCACATAGGCTTTGCCGACTTCGCCCTGGCGCTCATCCGGAATGCCGACGACGGCGACCTGCGCGATGGCCGGATGCGCCGACATCATCCGCTCGATTTCTGCCGGATAGCAGTTGAAGCCACCGGTGATGTACATATCCTTGAGGCGATCGGTGATGCGCAGATAACCGTGCTCATCAAGCACGCCGATATCGCCGGTATGCAGCCAGCCCTCGGCGTCGATGGTTTCGGCCGTCGCCTGTGGATCGTCCAGATAGCCTTGCATCAGGTTGTAGCCGCGGACCACTACTTCGCCGGCCACACCCGCCGGCTGCGCTTGCCCGTCCTCATTGAAGATGCAGACTTCAGTCCCGGGCAGCGCTTTGCCGCAGGTGTGGGCGATGGTTTCCGCGCTGTCGGTCGCGCAGCCGAACGACACCATGCCGGAACATTCGGTGAGTCCGTAGCCGGTCAACAGCACCTTGAATTTCAGTTCGCTGCGCATGCGCTCGATCAGCGACGGCGCGACGGTGGTCGCACCCGTCATCGTCGCGCGCAGCGAGCCGAGGTCGTATTGCGCGCGATCGGGTGCGTTGAGAATGCTGATGAACAAGGTCGGCGGCCCCGGCAGCACGGTGACTTTTTCTGCGGCAATTCTGCGCATCACGGCGCTGGCATCGAACACCGCGTGCGGCAGCACGGCCGTACCCGATAGCAGCGCCGCCAGCCAGCCAGCCTTGTAGCCGAACGCATGAAAGAAGGGATTGACGATGAGATAGCGATCCTGCGGAGAAAGCTCGGTGCGTCTGGCCCATTCGCGCGCGACGCGCAGATTCTGGCCGTGGGCGCTCATCACGCCCTTCGGCTGACCGGTGGTTCCGCTGGTGAACATGATGTCCATCAGATCCGCCGGCGCGATGCGCTCGGCCAGCCGATTCACCTCCGCTGCATTCACGCCTTCGGCATGCGCGAGGAATCCGGGCCAGTCCAGCTGCTGCATGCTGCCTTCGAGATCGCCCAGCACGATCAGCGTTTTCAGGCCGGCCGGCCGATGGGCGTCCAATTGCGCCGGAAAATACTGATCGAGAAAGCGGCCAGCGCAAATCAGGATTTTCGCGCGACTGCGATCCAGCACATAGCCTGCTTCCTGCCCGCGCATGCGCGTGTTGATCGGCACCAGCACTGCTCCGATGCTCTGTATCGCCAGCGCGGCGATGACCCAGCGAATGCCGTTCGGCGCCCACATCGCAATGCGATCACCGGATGTTGCGCCAAGCCCCAACAATGCTCGCGCCGCGAGCAGCCGCTGCGCATCGAGTTCGGTATAGCTCAGGCGTTCGCCATCCTCAGCCTGCAGCGCGGTCTGGTCCGCGTAGCGGCACACCGAATCGGCAAACGCAGCCGGCAGCGTCAGCGGCTCGGTGTGGCTGCTTGCGGTCGGCATCGGCTGCGAATGCTGCAAGCTCAATCGGCCCACATCAGATAGCCATTGTCGATACGCATCTCGGCGCCATTGATGAAGCTGGATTCATCCGAAGCCAGAAACAGCACGAGATTGGCGATATCAGTCGGCTTGGCGAAGCGCGCCATCATTTGCTTCTGATCCATCACCCGCACCGCACTCTGTTTGCCTTTCGGCATCGATCCACGCAGCCCGGCCACCATCGGTGTCATGATTCCATCCGGATGAATCGAGTTGCAGCGGATCTTGTAAAGGTTCATGCGGCAGTGCGCCGCGATGCTGCGCGTCATCGCGGCGACCGCGCCCTTGCTCGCCGAATACGCGCAGAACGAACCGACCCCGCCGATACCGGCCATCGAAGACATATTCACGATGGAACCGCCGCCGCGTTTTTTCATCGCCGCCAGCCCGTGATGGCAGCCGAGAAAATAGCCGTCGGAATTCACCCGATTGATCTTCTGCCAGGTGGCCAGATCGGTATCTTCGATGTTGCCGTAGATCAGGATCGCAGCATTGTTGACCAGGATATCGAGGCCGCCAAAGGCTTCTTCCGCAGTAGCGATCACGCGCTTCCAGTCGTCTTCGGATGCGATATCGTGTTTCACGAACCGCGCGGCATCGCCGATTTTCGCAGCCACTGCGCGACCGGCCTCCTCGTTGATATCGGTGATGACCACATTCGCGCCTTCGCTGGCGAGCAGGATCGCATCCGCCTCGCCCACACCGCCCGCAGCGCCAGTGACGATTGCCACCTTGCCCTGGACTCGTGCCATGCTCGCTCCTCACGTTTCGTTTTAGTGATGAACCGGATTCCTGCGCAATGCTCCCGCGCAGTCCAGCCGGCAGTATTTTCGATCCGCAAGGCCGCGGCTTCGTCCGACAGGACGACCGTTCGCCAAAGCCTCAATCCTTGCCAGCGTTCAGGCCGGCCGGTATGCCGTAGTCGAAACATTTCTCTTCGACCCGTTGCGTGATGCGCCAGCCGGCAGCGGTGCGGCGCAGTTCGTCGAGATACCAGAGGCCGAAGAACATCGTCATTTTCTGGCCCGCTTCCAGCTGCATCACCATCGGATTGAAGCAGACGATACGGCTCTTCGCGGTATCGCCGTCGATGGTCAATTGCAGATTACTGACCAGATGGTAGTAGTGCGGAAACTTCTTCAGCGCCTCCGCCAGCCAGGCTTTCATCGTCGGGTAGTCGGCCTTGATCCCACCCATCGCCGAGTAATCGATCTGCGCGTCGGGCGTGAAGATGCGATCCAGCGCATCCCAGTTCTTGCTGTCGATGGCGGCGGAATAATCGATATGCAACTGCTGGATTTCGAGCCGGTCGGAAATCGTCTGGAGATCGAGCATGGTCAAGCCGCCGTGCGCTGTGCAGGAATGGATAAAGCCGCCGCGATATCGCGCGCTACGCGACGGCCGGAGAACACGCAATCCGCATACGAAAGCCCGCTCACATAAATGTTCGAGCAGATGCCGACCGCAGTACGGCCGGCGGCATAGAGGCCTGCGATGCAACTGCCGTCGTCGCGCTTCACCCGCCCGCTCAGTTCGTCGACGCGCAAGCCGCCGACCGTCATCGTCGGCAGCGGCAGCCAGCGCGAGTCGATCGAGGCATCGATGGCATAGAACGGCGCCTCGGCGATCTCTGCGCATTCACTCCGGCGCTTCTCGAACGCATCGTCGATTTCGCCGCGTGCAGCGCGGTTGTAACTGGCGATGGTCGCGGCGAGTGTGGCGCGGTCGAAACCGATCCGGTCGGCGAGTGCGTCCAGCGTCGGCGCCTTCTTCGCGTTCATCCGGAGATTCATCATTGCCACGTCGCGCTGGAACGGCACTGTCTGGGGATCTTTGGCCTGCAACTTTGCCTCGCGGCGCAGTCTCGCGTCGAGGATGATCCAAGCCTTGCCGTCGTTGCGCTCGACCATCGCATCACCGATGCTGGCACCGTACAGCATTTCATTGACGAAGCGCGCGCCCTGCGCGTTGACCAGCGCACCGCGCGCCCAGGCTAGCGGCGGATTGATGAAACGCCATGCACTGACCCGTTCGGCCAATCCCAGCGAACCGCCTGCACTGACACCCATACCTATACCCGTACCGGTATCACCAAGCGTGCCGAGCGGCATGCCGCTGAGATATTTCGGTGCGAGTTCCGCGACCATCGTGCGGTTCATCACGAAGCCTCCGGTCGACAGCAGCACACCATGTCGGGCGCGATACCAGCGCGCCACGCGATGCTTGCTCTCGATCTGCTTCGCTTTCGCCAGATAGCGCTGGCCGATCGCTTGCGTCAGCCCGGCCAATGGGAAACTCGGTGGCAGCAGGCCCATCCATTTCGATCCGGCGGCAATATATTTTGCGTAGCTTGCAGAAGCTTCGGAGTTGGCAGGAATCACCAGCGCTTTCACGCCAATCACACGACCGCTGACGTCTACCGCAAGCTGTGTGGCTTGTGCGTGTGCGCTGAAACGCATACCCAGCCTCAAGGCCGCGGCGCGCAGCGGATCGTAAATCGCGCCGCCGAGTCCCCAGGCTTTTTTTCCATTCGTGGTGAAGCCGCGATGACCGCGCGCCGCCGGTTTTGCGTGCTTCGCATAGGGTGCCGCGAGTGAACTATCCGAGTGATACAGGAATTTATCGAGCGGCGGATAGCTGGTTTTATCCTTGCAGACCGCACTGCTGAGTTTTGCCCCGTGCTTCAAAAGCCAATCGACCGTTTCCACACTTTCGTTGCAGAAACGCCGGAGTGTGGAGTCTTCGACCACGCCGCCCACTTCGATCCTGAGATAGTTGAACATCTCTTCCGGCGTATCGATTTCGTCCGCTTCTCGCTGGATCGCGGTGCCGCCGCCGGCGTAGAACACGCCGCCATTTGCAGCGGTCGAGCCGCCGAGTCCATAGTTGTCGAGTGCGATGACCGAAGCCCCGTGTTCGAGTGCCTCGGTTGCGGCCGCAACACCGGCGCCGCCAAGGCCGACGACGACGAGGTCGGCGGCATCATCCCAAGGATGATTTTCGGGATCGACGATCAAGGGTGATTCGATCGGCAAGTCCCAGCGCGACGCGGGATCATCGTTGGCAACAGGCATCGCAGCTTCCAGATTCGAGCGTGCCGCAAGCGTCTTACACCGCACCCGCGCAAGCCTCACCCTATCGGATGAAGAGTCGCAGACGATGGCTCTCGATAATCCTTCGCAAGCAAGAAACTACTCGAAATCCGAATCGATCCATCATGGGCAAAATCCAGGCGCTGTCTTATTTCGTCGTCCAAAGCACCGACTTGTCGGCGTGGCAGAAATTCGGCGAACAGATGCTCGGCACGCAGGTTTTGCCCGCACCCGGCGGTGGTCTTTACTTGAAGCTCGACGAGCGCGCATACCGGATCGCGGTGGTTGCCGGATCGGAAGATCGCTACCTCGCTTCGGGTTGGGAACTGCCCGATCAAGCCGCGTTTGACAGCGCAGTTGCAGCTATTCACGCAGCGGGCATCGAGACGACGCCGGCCGATGCCGCAACCCTCGCTGCACGCCAGTTACGCGGGCTCGCGAGCTTCGTCGATCCCTCCGGCAATCGGCATGAACTGGCTTGGGGATCGACCGCCGAAATCACGCCTTTCAAGTCGCCGCTCGGCGCACTGAAGTTCAAGACCGGCAAGTTCGGCGTTGGCCACACCGTGCTGCCGGCACTGAATTTCGATGCGACGCTGAAATTTTTCCGCGATGTGCTGGGCTTCGGGCTATCCGACATCTTCAACTTCCAGCCCGGTCCGGATGCACCGGTGATGCGCATTTATTTCATGCACGCAGCCAGCGGCCGTCATCACAGTCTGGCGCTCGCTGAAATGCCGAGCGCGAGTGGTTGCGTGCACGTGATGCTTGAAGTCGAGGACAGGGCCGAGATTGCGCGCGCCGAGGTGCGCCGCGAGCAGCAAGGCGTGAAGCTGATGGCCACACTCGGCCAGCACGAGAACGACAAGATGACCTCGTTCTACATGATGACGCCCGGTAACTTCGCGCTGGAATACGGCTGGGGCGGCATTGAGGTCGATCCGGCAAGCTGGCAGACCACGCAGACCCAGCAGGTCAGCATCTGGGGGCATGATTTCTCGGTCGGGTTCCGCTGACCGATGGCGCTCGATAAACAAAAATCCGCAGGCGAAGTCGTCGCTTTGCTGCGCGATGGCATGACCCTCGGCATCGGCGGCTGGGG
>CAJCJH010000079.1 GCA_903970615.1 Rhodospirillales bacterium | reverse complement strand
CTCGCCATCAACTGGATCGAGGCCGTAGGGCCTATTCATGAAGCGCGGATCGCCGCTGCTGACGGGTTCGACTGTGGTGAGAGCTTCAAGGTGTTGGCGTAGATCGGCAAGCCGCCGGTGGGTGATACCCCGACCTTAAATCAAAATCCGCTCCACCTCATCGAGACTGACCTGATCGTTACGCCGATCATAAAGGCCCGTGGTTCGCGCGCTTTCGTGGTTCGCCATCTGCTGCGCGACTTCGAGCTTGCCGCCGTTGCGCAGGTATTCCGTGATACCGGTTGCTCTGAACGAATGGCAACCGATCTTCGTTTCGATGCCAGCATCTTCCGCGCGCCTGCGGATCATCCGATAAACATCGGATTGGCTCATCGGCCGGTCTGAGAGCAAACCGGTGCGGCCCATTACCGAGCGGAACAGCATGCCCTTGCCTACGCCGAGCTGCGCGCCGTCGATGTAGGCATGCAGATAGGCATCGAGGTTGTGATGGCAGGGCATTTCATGGCGCTTGCCGCCTTTCTCGTGCAGGCGCACCCAGGTGCGCCGATTCTGCACATAGACATCCTCGATCCGCATCTGGATGACGGCACCGACGCGGGCAAAGGTATAGACCATCAAACCGATCAGTGCCCGATCGCGCAGGCCTATCGCCGTGTTCGTGTCGATCGCATCGAGCAGCACCCGCGCCTCATCTGCCGCCAATACCGGCGTCTTGCCTTTCTTCACAGAGTGTCGCGGACCGCGTACAGACGCAGCGGGATTCAGCGGAATCACCTGCCCGATCACCAGCCAATCGAACAGCATCCGCAGCGCGGCCAGGTGCAGCTTGATGGAGGGTGCAGCGAGTTGCAGACCCTCGATGTAACCGGCGACATGAACCGGCTGAACTTGCTGGAGATCATCGATACCCACCGATTGACACCACACCGCGAACTCGGCCGCAGCAAGCGCATAGGCTTTGCGCGTATTGGAGTTGCGGATATTCGCGGTGAAGAATTCGAGGGTACGCTGAGCGGCATGGTCGTCGCCGGCGTAGAGCGCCGGCATCGAAACATTGGAACGGCGTAAGACCCCGGTCTTATCCATCAGCGATCCTCGCGGGTGTGCCAGAGACGCAGGATGTAAAGGGTGGAATCGGTCAGTTCGTAGCGCAGCTCGTAATCGCCGATGATCAATCGGCGGACTTTACGAGGCTCGAATTCGCTCAGTCCCAAGCCGATTCGCGGGTGCTGTTGCAATTGCCCGACCCCGGCGACAATCTGCTCAACCACATACGCCGCCGCCGAAGGGTTGACTCTCGCCAGGAACTGGTGGATTCGAACCAGATCCGCTTCCGCCAACGCAGTCCAATTCAGCAGCATGGATCAAATAGAACGATTCAAATTGCTGGCCCAGGTTTCAATTGCGCCATGATCGACAACTCGGCCGGCGGAGACATCCGCCAGACCATCGAGCGTAAGCTGATGGCGCTTGGCTTCGAGCGAAACCCAAGCGATGAGCGCCTGTTTGACGATCCATCCCTTCGGACGCTCCAGACGCCCTGACAGCTGATCAATCTGTGCGGCCAGATCAACCGGGATGTGAGCGGTGATAACACGACTTTCCATGTCCAATCCAGGCAGATCAATAACAATCTTATTTAATCACACTGATTAAAAAATAGCGATCAGCGCATTCCCCCATCTCGCGTTCATTGGCCGGCAGATCGGTGACTTACCCATATTGCGTATGATAACGTCCTTTATCATACATAAAAGGACAATAAAGAAACCGGCTGCAAGGCCGGCTTTTTTGTCCGCTATGCCAACGGGCGCCGGAGGAAAATATGTGCTTGCTTCACGATTCCTTGTTCTTCTTCACCAGGTAGCCGAGCACGCCGCCGGCCGCGCCTGTGAGCCCCTGCAGCGCGAGTGCGTGCATCTCAGGAGTTATTCCCGTAGCTAGCGTTCCGTAGACGCATAGACCGGTGCCACCGACGAACATGCCGACGAACACGAGGAACTGAATAACGTCCTTGCCCAACCTGACTATACGGTCCCAATCATGCTCGACCGGATCAAGCTTCCAGCTTCCAGTTACTCCGCCAGTCGGTGTGCTGAGGCTGAACGTGGGAGGTGGGGCGCCGGGTCCAGGCGCCCCGCCTGTGCCGGGCGCCGGCGTAATCGCCGTGCCAGGCTGAGAACTCACAGACCAATCACCTGCGTAACGATCTTGCCGTCCTTCACGGAGGCAATCGAACTGCCCTGCTTCTTCGCATCCTGTGCAAATAGGAACAAGGTCGTTGCCTTGCGCATCAGCTCGCCACGGTTCGTGCCCTCACTCTCGGCAATCTGTTCGAGGCGATCGTAGAGGTCTTTGCTCATCTTCATTTCAAGTCGGACGGTTTCGCCCATGACACGCCACTCCATTGAGAAACACAGCCGAAATATACCCGGATTCCATCCGGTTATCAACCGGTTTATATCCTGATTATTTCCGACTGGATGCTAAGTTCCGGCCGTAAAATATCCACATATGGAAGTAAAAGATACCACCAACGTAAAAAAACAACTCCAAAATAGGAAAAATATGATACCATTAATATCTAGACGCGCCGAGAAAACCAATGAGCGATGACGATTTTGTTGATGAGCTAGACCCGCCGCCTTCTCCCGAATTGATGAAGGACACCGTCAACGCCACGCTCAAAGAACTAGGCGAGACGCCACACAGCCTGGCAGTCCATTTTCGGAAGCTTGGGGACTACCGGCCGATCGCTACTATCGAGCGGTCAATTCAACGAATGGCGTCCGGTGAGACCAAGGTAGCGGGTGAAATGATGGCGACCTTCCGGCTGCTACTCCGGAATTATCGGCGCGCCAAAGAAGACGTGAGCAATATTGATTGGACGCGCGTTGGTTCGAAGACCGGGCCTTTGACCGAAGGCTATTACGCCTCGCACCGAGGTTGGGATATATCGCTGACGCCGCAAACAAAGGGCCGTTGGTTAGTCACCATACGACTCCCACCTGGTGGCTTTAGTCCCTCGTGGCCGGCGTGGCAGGAAAATCTCGAAGCGGCAAAGATCAAGGCAGTTGACTACATCGACCAGGTGATGAATGAGCCGGACTTTATAATTCAGCCATGACCAAACTGTGTGCGGCCGAGTTACGCGATGCCTACCGCGAAGCGGAAGCAAGCCTTCGTTTATCAGGCTTGGACCCGAGCGGGGACCCGTTCTATGAATCGGTGAAGGCCCGCGTCATCGCCGGCGATCTGACCCTCGATGCGGCCGCAGCCGAGATCGATCGACACCACCAAAATCCAGAAGCGCCATCACCGGTCGCCGCGACGCTGCGTGCTGTCCACCTGGACGCCGTGATTGAAAACGGCGGTACCGCGGAGGAAGCTGCCCGCGTGGCCGAGCTGCGCGCCGAAGGCGGCTGGGGCGCCGACGAGGACGGAACCCTGATCCGCTACGACGGCAAGGGCGACGTGGTAGAAATTATCGAATCGCCCGCCAAGCCCCGCTGCGCTTAGTGCTCTTGGCAATGCGC
>CAJCJH010000078.1 GCA_903970615.1 Rhodospirillales bacterium | reverse complement strand
CTGCCACAAAGGCTTTAGAATGGGGATATACGCCAGCTTCAAAACGATTCCGATCGATGAACCCGACGCAGCAATTGCACAACCTCGGCCAGAGCCTGTGGTTGGACAACATCACCCGTGGCCTGCTGGATAGCGGCACGCTGGCGAAGTACATCCGCGAACTCGCCATAACCGGACTGACGTCCAACCCGACGATTTTCGATCTTGCCATTCGCAACGGCGGTTTTTACGACGAGGCGATCCAGCAGAAAGCGCGGGCGGGCAATGACGGCGAAGCGCTGTTCTTTGAACTGGCGCTGGAAGATTTGAGCCGAGCTGCGCAATTATTTTTGCCGATCCACAGGGCCACCGATGGCGCCGATGGCTGGGTCTCGCTGGAGGTTTCACCGCTGCTGGCCGACGACGCTGCCAGCACGGTGAAATCCGCGTTGCGGCTGCATCAGCAGGCGGCCTGCGCCAATCTGTTCATCAAGATTCCAGCAACGCCGGCAGGCGTGGCAGCGATCGAGGAAAGCATTTTTGCCGGCGTTCCGGTGAACGTCACGCTGCTGTTTTCCTGCGAGCACTATCTGGCGGCTGCGGAAGCTTATCTGCGCGGGATCGAGCGCAGAGTGGCGGCGGGTCTCGATCCGCGCGTGCATTCGGTGGCGTCGGTGTTTGTCAGCCGCTGGGATGTTGCGATCAAGGACAAAGTGCCGGCGTCTCTGCAAAACCGTTTCGGGCTCGCCATTGCTCAACGCACTTACAAAGCCTATCTAGACTTGCTCGCCTCCGCGCGCTGGCAAAAATTGAAGGCCGCCGGTGCCACGCCGCAGCGTCTGCTCTGGGCCAGCACCGGCGTAAAAGACCCAGCGGTGCGCGACACCTTGTATCTCGAAGCGCTGGCGGCACCCGACACGATCAACACGATTCCGGAAAAAACACTGCTTGCATTTGCGGAGCATGGCCTTGTGGGCGGCGTGATGCCGGTCGATGGTGGCGACGCGGAACGCCTGCTGGCCGAATTCGAGGCGGCGGGAATCGATCCAGCAAAGCTCGCCGGACAATTGCAGCGTGAGGGTGCCCAGGCCTTTGAAAAATCCTGGCACGAATTGATGAGCTGCATCCAGTCCAAACAGGCATCGCTGACGACATCGGCATAAGATGAAGGTACGCTCGCGGATCAGGCATCCGCAAAATGCCGGGCTGCGTAACTCAGCATCAGATTCAAAACCAGAAATGATCGATCCCGGTGTTGCGTGATTCACTGAGTGGCTTTTTTTGATCCGCCGCGATCTGCCATCGTGGAAGCTTTTGCCGCGGCTACGATCGCTGATTTTCATAACTGCTTTTGGGTTGTTGACGAGCCTGCCGGCGCGCGCAGAAATCGGCGTGCCTTATTTGCCGGCAGATGACGATCAGATTCTGCAAACACTGCCTTCGAGTTCAGATGTGCGGGTTCGCGCGTTCGAGAATCTTCGCAAACAGCAGCAGGCGCAGCCGGACGATGTAACTCTCAATGTGCAGCTGGCGCAGGCGTATATCGACTACGGCCGCGCGACGGGCGATGCGCGATATCTCGGCCGCGCGCTGGCGGTGGTCGATCCTTGGCTGCAAAAAACGCCGGTGCCGATTTCAGTTCTGATGATCGAGGCGACGGTGCTGCAGAGCCGTCATCTGTTCACACAATCGCGCGCCTTGCTGGAACAGATTCTAAAGCTTGATGGCGACAACGGTGCGGCGTGGTTGACGCTGGCTTCGGTTGCGCAGGTGCAAGGCGATATGACTTATGCGCGGCATGCCTGCTCGCACTTGCTCGGCAGCATGGATGCGCTGATTACGGCGGCTTGCCTTGGCGATCTGAGCGCGGTCACCGGGCGCGCGAAAGAGGGTTATCAGGCAATCGATATTCTGCTGAAGCAGGAGCCGAACGAGCCGGCATCCATTCAAGCCTGGGCACAAGGTTTGCTGGCCGATGCGGCGAAGTATCAGGGCGAGCTGCAACTGGCTGAGCAGCATTTTCAGGCAGCCTTGCAAGCCGCGCCCGGGGACAACTTTCTGCTGGCCGATTACGCGGATTTTCTGCTCGATCAAAATCGTCCGCGAGAAGTGATTGCGCTGGTCAAGGACTATACGCAATCCGACACTTCATTCCTGCGCCTGGCGCTGGCCGAAGCGATGCTGGGTTTGCCGCAAGCGGCGCAAGATACCGCTGAAATGGCGCAGCGTTTCCGCGATCTGGAAGTGCGCGGCGACGATCAACTCTATGCACGCGAGCAGGCGCGCTTCGTGCTCGAATTGCAGCACGATGCTGCGCGCGCGCTGAAGATTGCGCAAAGCAACTGGACGATCCAGCGCGCACCGGAAGATGTGCGGATTTATCTCGAAGCCGCGCTGGCCGCGCAACAGCCACAAGCGGCGCAGGCAGTGCTGGACTTCATCGAACAGACGCATCTCGAAGATCCGAAAATTCGCGCGCTCGAAGCGGAAGCGCGAAAAGCCATTTCAGCAAATGCTTTGACTCCTGCAATGGCCCAGCCGTGATCAAATCAGCCTGATGAGATTGTCTTCGACATTGCGCTTTATCAGGCGCGCGCTTGGACTTGCGCTGCTGTCGATTCCGCTGAGCGCGTTCGCACATAAGGAGAGCGATGCCTATCTGAATCTGCGCACCGATCCGGCGAATCCAAACGTGTTGCGCGGCCAGTGGGATATCGCGCTGCGCGACTTGAGCTTTGTGCTCGATATCGATAGCAATCACGACAGCAAGATCACCTGGGGCGAAGTGAAAGCGCATCGCGCGGCGATCGAAAAATATGCGCTCGATCGGCTGGTGGTGCGAGGCGATGGACTGGTGTGCGAAATGACGCCAACCGCCCAGCGCATCGACGAGCACAGCGATGGCGCTTACGACGTGATCGATTTCGATGCGGTCTGCGACAAGGATATTCCGAGCAGCTTGATCGTCGACTACACGCTGTTCCGCGATGTCGATCCTTACCATCGCGGCATCGTCACGCTGCGTGCTGGCGAGCGCACGGCGGGCGCGGTGCTGGGTCCGGAGAATCCGGAGGCGTCGATCAATCTGCGCGCGCCGGATCGCTGGCAGCAGTTCAAGAGCTTCATGACCGATGGCATCTGGCATATCTGGACCGGGCCGGATCATCTGCTGTTCATTTTTTCGCTGCTGCTGCCGGCGGTTTTGATCCGGCGCAAAGCAGACCCGACAGCGGGCGCGCCACATCGCGCGTACTGGCAGCCGGCAGAAAAACTCTCGACCTCGATCATCGAATTGGTCAAGGTCGTGTCGGGTTTCACGGTTTCGCATTCGGTGACCTTGACCTTGAGCGTACTTGGCTATGTGCATCTGCCAAGCCGGCTGGTCGAGTCCGGAATTGCGCTATCGATCATCGTTGCGGCGGCGAACAATCTGTTTCCGATCGTCACGCGCAGCGCCTGGCTGGTGGCGTTTGCGTTTGGCTTCATTCACGGCTTGGGATTCGCCAGCGCGCTGGCCGGGCTGCAACTGCCGCCGGCATCGATGGCGGTATCGCTCGGCGGCTTCAGCCTCGGCGTGGAGCTCGGCCAGGAAGCGATCGTGCTGCCGTTATTGCCGCTAGCCTTTGTGCTGCGGCGGACGCGGTTCTACCAGATCGGCATTCTGCGCTGGGGTTCGATCCTGATTATTGCAATCTCGACTTTATGGCTGGTGCAGCGCGCCTTCGATGTGGTAATTCCGGGCACGGCTTACCTTACGCCGCCATGAATTTTTCGTCAGGATCATGCCTTCGGAATCCTGACATGGATGCCTGCATGACGATCGGTAGCGGCTGCCTCGGTTGAAGAACATTTCCTCGTCCAGTGGTTTATCCAGCCTCGAATCTAATTGAGCATCCAATCGACGCAGGCAGCCGTAGCGCTCTGGACTACACAACTAATGGATGGGACTTATGCGCTGCAATAAAACTTTATTCGCCGGCCTCGTGCTGGCGCTGGTCAGCGGGACGGCGTTGGCTTCGAGTCACCGTGAAGCGCCGTTCATCACGCAGAATCCGAAAGTCGATAACACCGACTTCTATATGTTCAACTCGTACGAAAGCGGCCGTGCCGGTTATGTCACCATCATCGCCAATTACGATCCTCTGCAGGACGCCTACGGTGGCCCCAACTATTTCACGATGGACCCGAACGCGCTGTATGAAATCCTCGTCGATAACACCGGCGATTCGCAGGAAGACCTGACGTTCCAGTTCCGCTTCACCAACAACTTCGGCAAGGCCAACATTCCGAGCCTGAATGTGGTCAACGGCATGGTACAGGTGGCGGGCGGCCCGGCCGCAGGCGTTGAAGTTCCGCTGGCGAACATCGGCGGCGGCAGCGGCAGCACGCCCGGCGCGCTGAACGTCACCGAGTCTTACAGCCTGACGCTGGTGCGCGGCAATCGCCGCACCGGTACGCCATCCACGGTAACCAGCACCGATGGCAAGACCAGCACGTTCACCAAGCCGATCGACAATATTGGCACCAAGTCCATTCCGGACTATGCGGACTACGCCAATCAGTACATCTACCCGATCAACATTCCGGGCTGTACGGTTTCGGGCGCGCCGGCAACCGGCAAGGTATTTGTTGGCCAGCGGCAGGAAGGTTTCGTGGTCAATCTCGGCCAGGTGTTCGACCAGATCGATCTGAGCCCGCTGGGCGCGCGTAACTCGGCGAGCAATACCATCGGCAACAAGAACATCACCAGTCTGGCGCTGGAAATTCCGGCCGCTTGCCTGACCAATGGCACCGATCCGGTGATCGGCGCCTGGGCGACGGCAAGCTTGCGCCAGAGCCGCGTGCTGAATGCAACGCCCGCAGGCCCGGCCAATCCGGCAACGGGTAAAGGTCCGGAAGTGGTTGGCGGCGCATGGACGCAGGTCTCGCGTCTGGGCAGCCCGCTGGTGAATGAAGTCGTGATCGGCATCACCGACAAGGACAAATTCAATGCCAGCGAACCGAAGAACGATGTCGCCAACTTCGGCACTTATGTGCTTTATCCGACGCTGCCGGTGCTGGTAGACGTGCTGTTCGGCGTGCCGCCGCCGGCCACTCCGCGAAACGACATTCTCGCGGCGTTTGTGACCGGCATCACCACGCCGGTGAACGGAACCTCCTTCAACTACACGGCGCCTGCGAAGCTGACCGTGCCTGGCGAAATGCTTCGCTTGAACACGGCGATTGCGGCAACGCCGGTTGCGAGTCAGCAGGACTTGGGCTTTCTGGCCTGCGATCTCGCCGGCTTCCCGAATGGCCGCCGTCCGATCGATGATGTTGTCGACATCGAGTTGACCGTGGTTGAAGGTGCAATCACCGCAGCCAATCCCAATAAATTGCAGACCTGCGATGTCAGCGGCGCGACGCCTGCTGTGGTCAATGCTGGCGCGGTCGTCAACGATGGCGCCCAGCCGTCGGCTGCAAGCTATCTCACCGTGTTCCCGTATCTCAACACGCCGCTGCCAGGCGCGACTGCTTCATCGTCGGCCTCGTAAGGAGATTCGACATGATGATAGCCAAGCGTCTGATCGCAATTCCGTTGGTGGCATCGGCTCTGTTGCTGGGCGCCTGTGATAACGAGCACAACACGGTCGCTGCCAATCCGTTTACGACCGATTATTCAATGTTCGTGCAGGCCTTAATTACCACGCGGACCTGCGAGACCGATACGCCTTACGATATCAACAGTCTGAACTTCATGTTTGATCCCAACCAGGACAGCGAAACTCCGATCGACGTCAGCAACCTGACGCCGGGCTGCTCTGGCTGAGATAAGCCTTTGCGGAACAAAAGCCCCCACCCTGTGGGGGCTTTCTTTTTTCTGCCGTTTGGGTAGCGTATCGAACGAGAGCTGAATTTCGATATCCACCTTGATTCATCAACCCCAATCGCCGCCACCACCGCTATCACCACTCGAACTGGAATCGTCCCACGAGCCATTATCGGAAACGCCGAAATCGGAGCCGCCCATCGCGTTGTTGGAATCGCCTTCAAAACGGCGGTCGTCTTCCGGAAAACGCACGTCTTCCGGCCGGCGATTGCCATCCAGGAAGTGATGCGCGATTTCCTCGCCTGCCACTACGCCCGCGCCCACCGCCAAGCCCGAAGCCAAGCCGCCGACGATTCCAGAACCCATGCCGCCACCGGCATTCGGCCCCATACCCGGCGCGCCATATCCCGGCGGCATAGCGTTGACAGCCGTCATCGAGTTCGGCAAGTACTGCGGCGCGGCATTGCGGCGGCTGCGGGCAAACATCCAGACCAGTGCGATAACGCCCAACACAATCAGCGCAAGACCCCATGGAAACGCGGCCGCGGCGCCGCCATTCATCTGTGCCAGCTGCGCCGCGTTTGATCCCGAGGAAACTCCGAGTTCAGATTGCAAGGCGCGAACCGACTCCGGCTTGGCGAACGGCAAACCGGGCTGCAAGCGCTCTGCGGTGCTGAGTTCTGTTCGGGCGGCTGCGTATTGATGTTGCTTCGCATCCAATTCGGCTTCGACATAATGCGCCTTGGCACTGCCCGGATGGTCGCGCAGCACCTGTGTCATCATTTGTTGCGCCTGATCCATGTGGCCGGAATTCGCGGCCTCGTACACTTGCGACAGCGTGGCATCAGAATCCGCAAGCACGGAAGTGGCAGCACAGCACAAGGCTGCGCTGAGCATCAAACCTTTCAAGAATTGTTTCGTCATGGTTTTTTCCTGTTTCAGCGAAATCATTCGGATCATCAATGTGCGAAGAGCGCTCGAATTTCATGTATCCGACGTCTCAATCGAAATTACGTGCGAGGTTACTCGCTAAACGCATCATCAGTACTATTTGTACCTGATCGTCAAATTCAAGGAACAATGATCGATAACGGCCGTCGCCAATCTCCTCGCGCTGGTTTGATTCTGCTTGGCAGCGCATTCGATGATAGATCGCGAGACTTTATCGAAGCTGAATACGCGCGAGCGGCGGGCTTTGGTAGCAGGCTAGTGTTGCCCACAAAAAAAGCCCGGAATCGCTAAGCGCGCCCGGGCTTTTTTGCCTTGAATCTGCAGCTCTGAATAAACCGCTTTCTACTGCATAAACCTGATCTTCAGGCGCGGACTTTTCCTATTACAAAGTCTTGCTATACGGATCACTGACAAACGCCGGCGCCATAAACATCAAGCTGGGTGAGCACCGATATCGTCGCGGCTCCGCCACCGAAAGTAAGGCGCGCTGCATTGTAAGGAACGGTAGCCTTCCCAACGGTGGCAAACTGGAGTGTGTTGCTGCCCGTGCCAGCACCCACCAAGCTGAGCGTCACCGGATTGGAAATCGGGTTCGCCGTGTCAGTAGTGTCCTGGCCGTTGCTGATGGTCGTAACGCCAACGGTCTGAAGCAGGCTCAGGCCCGCGACCGGCGCGTTCGGAAGTGCGACGATGAATCCGGGGTAACTTCCTGCGGGGAATTGGGTTTTAACATCAGTTACCGTGAGTGAATTCGACCCAACAATTCCGGCGGGAAGCGACATGATTGCGAAGTTATCCGTGAAAATATCGATCACATCCACTGCGTCCACCACCGAGCAGTTGATACAAGAAGGGCCGCTTGCATCGACATGGGTGACGTAGGCATCACCGGTTGGAATTTGCGTAAAGGTTTGACTGGGGTCGGGACACGTTACCGGGATTGGTGTAGTGCTGCCATCGCATACCACGCCGGTTGGACAAGGCGCCGTTCCACCACCGCTGGTGCCGCCTGAAGTGGTGCCGCCACCACCGCCACTGGTCCCACCCGAAGTCATGCCACTGCTGGTGGTTCCACTACTGGTGGTGCCGTTCCCCGGCCCATCCGCGCACCCCTGCAGCATCAGACTGGCCGCGAGGGTCAGGAACGCCAGGGACAGCAGCCGCTTGATCGTGTTGTTCATGTTCATGGGTTCGAGTCCTGGGTCCTG
>CAJCJH010000077.1 GCA_903970615.1 Rhodospirillales bacterium | reverse complement strand
CCGATCGATTATTTCTGGATGCGTCTGGCCGAAGGCATTGCGATGATCGCGGCCGCGTTCGCTCCGGAACCGGTGATCGTACGATTGTCCGATTTCAAATCGAATGAGTACGCCAACCTCGTAGCGGGCAATCGCTACGAACCGCACGAAGAGAATCCGATGCTCGGCTTTCGCGGCGCGTCGCGCTATATCTCGGAAAGTTTCCGCCCGTGTTTCGATCTCGAATGCCGCGCGCTGAAATACGTGCGCGAAGAAATGGGCCTGAGCAATGTGCGCGTAATGGTGCCGTTCGTGCGCACGCTCGATGAAGCGCGGCAGGTCAACGAGATTCTGCAAACCAACGGCCTAGAGCGCGGCAAGAATGATCTGAAACTCATCATGATGTGCGAGCTGCCGAGCAACGCCATCCTGGCCGAAGAATTCCTCGAATATTTCGATGGCTTCTCGATCGGCTCTAACGACATGACACAGCTCACGCTCGGCCTCGACCGTGATTCCAGCATCATCGCGCACCTGTTCGACGAGCGCGACGGCGCCGTGAAAAAGATGATGCACCTGGCGATCACCGCCTGCCGCAAGCAAGGCAAATACATCGGCATCTGCGGCCAAGGCCCCAGCGATCACCCGGAACTCGCACGCTGGCTGCTCGATGAAGGTATCGAGAGTATGAGTCTGAATCCGGATACGGTTGTGGAGACTTGGTTGTTTTTGGCGAATGAGACGCCGGGGCGTTAGCGCTTAAGGCATCACAATCACATCGCGCACCGGAAAGACCGGCGCGCCATGAATTTTTGATTTTTCCATGGGGGAAGCAACGGCTGATGCTGGATGGGTTGTGCTAGCGGCCGCAGTCGGCGCAGCAGGGCCGATGATTAATGATTGGATTAAATCCTGTGATGCCCACGATAGAGCGGGAATAAAAGTTTTGAAAATAATGCTTAGTAGAGAGCCGAAATGGCAAAAGCTTGCCGTACTTTCACAGGTCATCGGCGCGTCTGAGGAAGACACCAAGGAATTATTGTTGATGGCTGGCGCGAGAGCTTCCGCAAAAGAGGGCGAGTCGAATTTATGGGGACTCATCTCGCGGAACCCCGCGTGAAGTAAATCCGAGCTATAACCCTACTTATAAAGTTTCAAGACGACCTGATCTAACAAGTCAGCGCAGAAGACTTGATCTTAGGGGGCGTGCAAGTCCTCAATCTCAACATCACCACGCTCAACCAGCCGCGCGCGAAACCAGACGAATGCAATGGCAGCCAGTTCAGCTGGCCCCTTGATGCCAAATTCGATATGCCGCGGCTGGCCGGGCGTGCCGCGCGATGGCAGGCTGGATAGCTTGATGCCGGGGAAGCGCGCGAGTGTGGCTTCCATCAAATCCAGCAGATCGCCTTCGCCGCTGGTGCCGATCACACGCAGCCGAAACTCCATCGCGGGCGCGGCGTCGTGCAGGAATTTGAGCGGGCCGTCCAGCACCCATTCGAGCATCGGCCAAGCCATTTCCGGAAAGCCGGGCACGAAGTAACAGTCGCCGATCGAAAAACCGGCGACACGATTCACCGGATTCGGAATGATGCCCGCGCCTTGCGGAAACTGCGCCATCAGCACGCGATTCGGGTGCGCCTTCGCGCCGTATTCGGCCTCGATCAAGGCCAGCGCCTCGGGCTGCGCCACCAGCGGCACGCCGAACGCGAGCGCGGCCGCTTGGCGCGTGCGATCGTCCGGCGTGGCGCCGATCCCGCCGCAAGACAGCACCACATCGCCGCGACGGCGCGCGGCCGCCAGCGCTTCGGCGATCTGTGCCTCGTCGTCACCGAGAAACTGCGCCCAGCAGAGGCTGATGCCGCGCGCGCGCAGCAGTTCGATGACTTTCGGCAAATGACGATCGCCGCGCTTGCCGGATAGGAGTTCGTCACCGATTACCAGTAATCCGAGGGTCATGGCTTAACTCCGAAATTGGCCGTAGACGATCGGCCGAACTTGCGAGGAAATGGAATCGCGCTCAGGCATTTCTCGCGACTTTACTACGCCAGCCCTGCGCGCCGATGAACAGCAAGCGCAACTGCTTTTCGGTCTGCCGGAACAACTGCGCGGCATCGTCCGGTTCGTTAGGCGGCAAATCGAGGAACGCTTCGGTTGCCATCAGCACTGCCTGTACCACCGTGCCGGCAATCATCTGCAAGTCTTCGGTGGAAATCTTCGCCGCGAGCGGAAACCGCGCCAGATCGGTTGCCAGCTCGCTGGTGAACAGATGTACTTCCTTGCGCACGGCGAAGCGGATGACTGACGAGCCGCCGAAGCGTTCCTTGGCGATGAACTGGAAATGCTTGCGATGCGTTTGTGCGTAGCCGAGAAAGGTTTGTACCGAGCGCTGGATCAGATGCGTGGCCGGCAATGCGGCGGCGCGCGCTTCGCGCATGGAACGACGCAGCGTCTTGAAGGAATCGTCCACCAGCGCCAGCCCGAGTTCTTCCATGCCGCTGAAATGGCGATAGAACGCCGCCGGCACGATGCCGGCCGAGCGCGTGACTTCGCGCAAGCTGACGCTGCTGAAGCTGCGCTCGCCCTGCATCAGTTCCAGCGCGGCATCCAAAAGCGCGCGGCGCGTGCGCTGTTTGCGCTCGTCGCGCGGGCCACCGTTTGGCGAGGCTTCTTCGCGCTCGACCGCGCTGCGGTGGCGCTTTGCGCGCAGTTTTTTGAGGGTCATGGAGCTCATCATCGTTGGATGGGCGGTCGCGTTCAACTTTCGCGCAAACCACAATTTTCTCAAGGCTCATATTATTCAGTGAACACTTGTTGACTTTTGTGGGTCGTAGTTTTACAGTGAACATACGTTCACAAACTTTCCGGCCAATCGGAGAACCTGCAAATGACCGCTTCCACGCAAAGGCAAGCACGAACCCAGACACCTGCCGTCTCCCGCAGTCGTTTGGCCGCGCTGTTCGGCCGCTCGCTGGTAACGCCGCTGATCCCCGCGGATTATCTGGAGTTGGTGAATCCGCTGCGCTTCGGCCGCAGCTTGCAGGGGCGCATCGAACAGCTGGTCGACGAAACTGCCGACGCACGCACTTTGGTGATTCAGCCCGGCCGCGCCTGGCGCGCGCATCGGCCCGGTCAGTTCGTCAGCATCGGGGTGGATATTGACGGCGTTCGCCATACGCGCTGCTACTCGAT
>CAJCJH010000076.1 GCA_903970615.1 Rhodospirillales bacterium | reverse complement strand
CGCCGCCTCGGCCGGCCACGTAGTCATCGAGGTCCACGCCGATCTGGCGGTTCGCTTCCAGAGCGAAGATATCGACCCGGCCTTGCAGGATCAGCGCCTTGATCAGATCAGCCTTGAACGATTGGTCCTCGTGAGAGCCATGGGTGGCTTCGCCGATGCCGATCACTTGCGCACCGGCCAGCTGCCCCACCAGCGGCTGTATCTCCTCCATCGATGGGCTCTGGCTGCTGAATGAATGTGCTGAACTTTTCAGCCAGTCAACCACAGCCAACTCATCTGCCGACTCGGTGTCTGCAAGAACAGAAGTTATGCTCAAGCTGAGCACGAGAAATGTGATTGCCGATAGTTTGCTTTTCACGTTAACCATCGTCTCGTTTTTGGGTGGTCGAACAAACTTAATGCTGTCAGAACAGCAGTAGGGATAAGCGGCCTACCAGACGTTGTCTGCTCGGCCCACACGAAGACGACCATGCTTCAAACTGAAAATAGCGGCACGCCACCAAGCTCACGTCGGAGCGAGGCCCTAAAATTGGCGCGCTCGGTCAAAGCTCACGAAACAGGTCGGCTGGACTGGCGATTAGCGATTCACTCGAATGATGATGCCGATTATAGAGTTGGTTTTCGCAGTCCGATAGTAACTGACGAGCGATCGAAGGAAAGCTTTTTGAGAAACGGCTTTTCAGAATAGGCTTAACTGTTTTGCACCCGGCACTGAATCCGAATCAGATCCAGATTCCGGAATTCTGAACGCCGACAGATTGAAACTATGCCTAGTGCTTTCCAGACCATAGCGCCGCTTCGCCAGACGAAAACGCTGCGCGATCAATTCGGCGAAATTGCCTTCACCGCGCATGCGACTGCCGAAGCTCGAATCGTAGGCCTTGCCGCCGCGCGACTGCATAACCAGACTCATCACATGCTGCGCTTTCAGGGGATAGTGCATTTCCAGCCATTCGCGGAACAGATCTTTCACTTCGTGCGGCAAGCGCAGAAACGTACTGCTCGCCATCGTCGCACCGGCGACCGAAGCATGTTCCAGCACTTGCTCCATTTCCGCATCGTTGATGAACGGAATCACCGGCGAGAACATTACGCGCACCGGCACACCGGCATCGCTGAGTGTGCGGATCAATCGCAGGCGCGAGGCGGGTGAGGCGGCACGAGGTTCGAGTGTGCGTTTGAGCGCGGCTTGCAGCGTGGTCAAGGTCACCGCGACCACCACCAGATTTTCGCGCGCGAGTTGTGCGAGCAAATCGAGATCGCGCTCAACCAGCGCCGCACCCTTGGTGATGATGCCGAGCGGATGCCGGAATCGCAGCATCACTTCGAGAATGCTGCGAGTAATGCCGAGCCTGCGTTCGATCGGTTGATAAGGATCGGTGTTGGCGCCGAGCGCGATCACTGCCGGCCGATAAGCCGCTTTGCGAAATTCTTGGTCGAGCAATTCTGCAGCGTTGGATTTGTAAAATAATTTGGTCTCGAAATCGAGCCCGGCGGAAAGATTCAGATAGCCATGGCTCGGCCGCGCATAGCAGTAAATACAGCCATGCTCGCAACCCTTGTAAGGATTGATCGAGCGATCGAAACCGATGTCCGGCGAGTCGTTGTAGCTGATGATGGATTTCGCCGGTTCATCGGTAACGATGGTCTCCAGCGCAGGCAGCGTGTCTTCGCTCAAATCCCAGCCATCGTCCCAATGCGTGTGGCGCTGCGACTCGAAGCGGCCAGCTGGATTGGAGACCGCGCCGCGGCCTTTGTACGGCCTGCGATCGGCTTCGTCGGCAAGGCTCATGGTTTGCGCTCAAGCAAGCGATGCGCGCTTGCGGCACACCAGCAGCACTTCATCCACATCCTCGGTTTCGATCATGCCATCCTTCAACGCCAGTTCGTTCTGGAAGCGCAGGCTGAACGGCAGCACGCGGTTGTACCACCACATCGCGCGCTCGCGCTGGTGCGTGAGATACCAGCTGCCGAGCGCGAGCAGCCAATTCGATTTCGGCTGCATGCCATAAACCGCGCTGCGTTCGATGACGAAACCGAACGCAGCCAGCAAGGGCGCCAGTTGGGCCGGAACATAGCGGCGCCGATGGCCGACGAAATCGTCGAACGCATTCCAGTGCTCTGGATGCAGCGGCACCGACATCAGCAGCATCGCGTTGGGTTCGCAGACGCGCGCCAGTTCCGCCAAGGCCAGATGATCGTCCTCGACATGCTCGACGATATCGAACGCGCAGACGAAATCGAACGCGGCATCGGCGCAGGGAATCGCAGTGACCAGACCGAGCGCAGCACTCGCACCTCGCTGTTGCAGCGCGGCGATCGCGGATGCGCTCAGATCGATGAACAAGGTATCGCACAAGGGCAAACGCGGACGCATGCCAGGCGCGATTTCAAGCCGGCGGCCAGACGTGCTTGCGAGCGATTGCACCAGCGGCCAGGTGTTGAAACAGTGCGGCTCGATCAGCTTCGATTGCGACCACAGCGATTCGTAAAACGCTCGATTGAAGGCAGTCAGTTGCGCGGCATTTTGCCGCGGCAACGGCGGCGCCAGTTTCACGTCGGCTCCTGCGCCAATGCCTGCAGCGCAGCGCCGGTGAGGCGGTAGACCGTCCAGTCGTCCAGCGGTGTTGCGCCGAGACTTTTATAGAAGTCGATCGCCGGCTGATTCCAATCGAGCACCGCCCATTCAAACCGGGCGCAACCGCGTTCGACTGCGATTGCGGCCAGCTGGCGCAGCAAGGCTCGGCCAATGCCGCGGCTGCGATGCGCCGGCTCGACGAACAAGTCTTCCAGATAAATGCCGCTGCGCGCGCGAAACGTGGAGTAGTTCTGGAAATACAGCGCGAAGCCGACCACGCCGCCAGCACTGCGCGCGACCAGCGCTTGCGCCTGCGGCTTTGATTCAAACAAGGCTTCGTGAAGAGCGGCTTCGGTAGCGACCACTTGATCGATGAGTTTTTCATACTCGGCCAGCGCACGAATCAGCCGCAGGATATCGCCGACATCCGCCGCACTCGCGGCGGCGATTTCATAGCTGGCTTCACCGGCTTGATTGAGAGCCGACATCAGATCTTCACCTGAAAACCCAGCTCCACCACATCTTCCGGCGGCAAGTTGAAGAACGCGGTGGGCCGGCTCGCATTGCGCGACAGGAACGAATACAGGCTCTCGCGCCACATCGCCATGCCCGGCACTTCGCTGGAAGGAATGATGGTTTCGTGGCCGAGGTAATACGTCACGTGTTTCAGATCGAGCTTCAGACCCAGTTCCTCGCAAAGCTGCAAGGCCACCGGAATATTTTGCGCCTGCATGAAGCCGTAACGCACCGTGATGCGGGTGATGCCCGGCGCAATGCCGATGATCTGCAGCCGATCGGCGGCATGAATGCGCGGTTCGTCTTCGGTGACGACGGTCAGCAGCAGCACGCATTCCTGCAGCACATGATGCCGCTCCAGATGCAGCACCAGCCGCGGCGGAACCTGCGTACCGTAAGTGAAAAACACGGCGGTGCCGGGAATCCGGTACGGCGGATGTTCGGCCAGCCTGCGGCAAAATTCCTGCAGCGGTTCGGTGTCCTTGAACAGCTCCTTCGCCAGCAGCGCGCGGCCGCGGCTCCAGGTCATCATCACGATGAAAGCCGACGAGGCCACCAGCAGCGGATACCAGCCACCGCCGGTAATCTTCAACAGATTCGAGGCGAAGAAGCCGAGGTCGATGAGGATGAACAAGCTGCTGAGCGCGTAAACGATATGCAAGCGCCAGTTGTAGCGCCGCGCCACGAACAGCGAAAGCACCGTGGTGATGACCATCGTCGCCGACACCGCTATGCCGTACGCCGCGCTCAAGGCATCGGACGATTTGAAGCCGAGCACGAGACCGAGCGTGGCGATCAGCAAGGCCCAGTTGACGAACGGAATATAAACCTGGCCCTGCTCTTCGGATGAGGTTTGCACGATCGTCATGCGCGGAAACTGGCCGAGCTGGATCAGCTGCCGCACCAGCGAGAAACAACCGGAGATCACTGCCTGCGAAGCGATCACGGTGGCAAGCGCGGTCAACACCACTGCCGGATAAATCCAGCCTGCGGGCACCAGGTTGTAGAACGGCGCATCGATGGCGCCGGGCGAATCCAGAATCAAGGCGCCCTGACCCAGATAGTTCAACACCAGGCCGGGCAGCACCAGCACATACCAGGCGATGCGAATGGGTGCGGCGCCGAAGTGGCCCATATCCGCATACAAGGCTTCCGCGCCAGTTACGGAGAGAAATACCGCGCCGAGAACTGCGAAGCCGATGAAGCCGCCATGGATCAGGAAGTGCAACGCGTACCAGGGATTGATCGCAGCCAGAATCGCGGGCTGATGGATGATCTTGATCGCGCCGACCGCACCGATGGCAACGAACCACAGCACCATCACCGGCCCGAAAATATCGCCGACGCTGCCGGTGCCGCGCTTCTGGATCATGAACAGCACAAACAGGATCGCCAGCGTCAGCGGGATGATCCAGCGATGCAAAGCCGGTGTGGCGACGTCGATACCCTCGATCGCGCTGAGCACCGAAATCGCCGGCGTAATGGTCGCATCGCCGAACAGCAGCGCGCCGCCGAACAGGCCAACCATCATCAACACATAACGCAGCGAGCCGGGCTTCGCGCGCCAGGGGTTCAGCAACGCCACCAGCGCGACGATACCGCCCTCGCCCTTGTTGTTGGCGTTCATGACCACGCTGAGATATTTCAGCGTCACCGTAATCAGCAGCGACCAGATGATGAGCGAGAGTATGCCGAGCAGATTGGCGTGCGTCGGGTTCAGGTGCGAATCCGAACCGAAGCAGGCCTTGAGCGCATACACCGGGCTGGTGCCGATATCGCCATAAACCACGCCGAGCGCCGCCAAAGCCAGTCGCGGCAGATGGCGAGGCTCACTGGTCGATGCGCCGCTCCGGATAGTCAATCGTCGTGCCCCTGAATAGTGACTGGGTTGTGATGAGTAGGCGGGCCTGAATCGTGATTTGCAGCATCGATCCGGCAGTTTTCAACAGCATTACCGCTTGCGGCATCGCCGGCTTCAGATGCGACCGCGAGACCCGCGAATCATTTCAGGCCCAGCACATCCTGCATGTCGTAAAGCCCCGGCGTTTGTCGCGTCAGCCAGACCGCTGCGCGAATCGCGCCGCGTGCGAAATTGCTGCGGCTGCTGGCCTTGTGCGTGATTTCCAGCCGCTCGCCTTCGCCGAGAAACATCACCGTATGATCGCCGACGACGTCGCCGCCGCGCACCGTGGCGAAGCCGATGGTCTGCGCTGCGCGCGCGCCGGTGTGGCCTTCGCGCGCAGTCACCGCGACATCGCCGAGCTTGCGGCCGAGTGCTTCGGACACTGCTTCGCCCATGCGCAAAGCGGTGCCGGAGGGTGCGTCGACCTTGTGCCGATGGTGGGCCTCGACGATCTCCACGTCGTAACCCGGCCCGAGCGCTTGCGCCGCCTGTGCGAGCAGCTTCAGGGCGACAGTCACGCCGATGCTGTAGTTGGCGGCGAGGCAGATCGGAATCGATTTAGCGGCTTGCGCGATCGCCTGTTTCTGCGCGACGTCGAAACCGGTGGTGCCGATCACCAGCGCCTTGCCGGCGGCGACACACTGTTCGAGCACGGCCAGCGTGCCTTGCGGCTGCGAGAAATCGATCAGCACCGCGGCTTTGCTGAGCGCCGCGCCGAGATTGTCATCAATCGCAACACCGATCGCGGCACGTCCGGCAAATATGCCGGCATCCTTGCCGAGATTGGCACTGCCGGCCCTCGTCAACGCGGCGACCAGCTGCAAGACGGGGTCGTCCAGCACGCCTTCGATCAAAACGCGACCCATGCGGCCGGTGGCGCCGAGCAATGCGATCGTGGTCATGCTGGGGCCGTCATGAAGTGGCTACGGGCTCGTTCGGAATTATCACCCGCGTAGGATAACCAAGGCATCGCGTTTCGGCACGGAATGCCTCGGCCATCGCCGGCTTGAACGATTCAACGCCGCTGGGCTCGCTTGGCGCGATTCATCCCAGGCCTGAGCCGCGCAAGCTGTGAATACTCGGCGATGCTCAACGCAAATCGACCGTCAAGGCGACCCCGACCATCAGCGGCAGACCGGTATAGGCAAAAACCGAATCGCCGAGCTTGATGACCGAATTGCGATAGAACTCGTTGGTGATGTTGCGGCCATAAGCGCTCACGCTCCAATGCGCATCCGGTGGCGCCAGACTGACATGCACGTCGTAAACCCGATGGGCGTTGAGCGCGAACAGCGGGTCGTGTTCGAGCGTGGAATTGGTGCCGCCGGTGTAGGTGAAGCTGGCGCCGGGCGCAACGTCCAGATGATGCGTCAAGGCAAAGGTGTAAGCGGCGATCAGCGAGGCCTGCAAACGCGGCGTGTAATTGAATGGCTGGCCCGCAAAATCGAACGCCGTACCTTGCGAATTGTCGCCGGTATATTGAATCACCTTGGTGCGGATGTAGGAACCCGCAGCCGTCAGATAAAGCTTGCGCAGCGGCGAGTAAATGGTGGTCAACTCCAAACCTTCGTCGAGCGATTTCGGCACGTTCTGTAAATACTGCAAGGCGCCGAAAACCGGGTCTTTGAAATAGGTCAGCAACTGCTTGTTGGTGTAGTCGTAATAGAATGCACTGAAGTTGACCTGCAGGCCGCCGCCGGGCGCAGTGAGCTTGGTGCCGACTTCGTAAGCGTCCAGCTTTTCCTGCACCACCGGCGCCAGGCTGCTTTGATCCACCGCAAAAATGGTCGGGAATCCGCCGGATTTATAGCCGCGCGAATAAGAAGCGTAGAACAGCGCCGGCTCGATCGGCGTCCAGCTCAGCACCGAGCGATAGGAAACATTGCCCGCGCCGAGGCTGCCGACGACCAAGCCGGGTTTGCCATCCGCACCGATGCTGCCGCACGAACCGGCCGGCACCACGGTGTCGCCACCACGGATGAAACTGGCGATGGTGAAATAAGGGAATGGCAGAATCGAATCGTTGTTGGCGAAGATCAAGGTGCAGCCCTGATAGTTCTCGTTCTCGCGCGTCGCCCGCGCACCGAGCGTGAGTTTTAGGGTCTCGATGAACTCCCAATCGGCATCGGCGAAGACGCTTCCGGAGTGCGTCAGCGCATCGCTTTTCGCGCCGCCCACCTGGAAGAAAATCGGCCGGTCCAGCGGCGGCGTATCGCCGAATATGCCGATATTCAGGCTGTTTTCGGAAGAATACCCCGCGTTGACTTCATGCTGTTTGCTGAAGTCGCCATTCACGCCCAACGACCAGTTCGCCCGCTCGCCGAGTTTGCCGGACAAGCGCACTTCGGCGGAATACGAATGCACGAAGGCGTTGATCACCTGATCGATATCTTCAACATTGAGTCCGCTGGAAGGCAGTGCGGTGCCATCCGAACGAACCTGCTGAAAGGTGAACAGGCCGGTGAGATTGACGTTGTCGCTGATATCCCAACTCGGCCGCAAGGATGCCATCCAGAAATTGTCGTGCTCCTTGAAATCCCGGTTCGGATTCCAGTCGGCAATACGCGGATTCTTGTTGTCCGGAATGATCGGATAATTGGCGACGGTCGGGTCCAGCCCGGCCGTGCCGAAAAACGGATTCTGCGGCTGCAAGGCAATCGCGTACGGCGCCTGTGGTTCGCTCTGATCGCGCCAACCGGAGAGCGTGAAACGCACCAGCACATCATCCAGCGCCTGCCAGTCGAGAATGCCGCGCGCAGCCTGTTTGTTCAGACGGCCGAGCGTATCTCCGGGCCGCGTATGACTCTCCTGCCAGCCGGTGGCCGAAGTAATGGAGTTGATCGCAAAGCGGCCTTTCAGCGAGTCGGTGATCGGCCCGCTGACATAGCTTTCCGCATCGACGCGGCCATAGCTTCCTTCGGAAACCTCGCCGCCGGTCTGGAATGTTCCAGTCGGCGTATTGGCGATGTAGTTGATCGTGCCGCCGGTGGAATTGCGGCCGTAAAGCGTGCCTTGCGGCCCCTTCAAAATTTCCACGCGGCGAATATCGAGATTCGCACCTTTACTCATGATCGGATACGCCAGACTCACTTCATCGCTATACAGGCCGACAGTGGAACTGGTGGCGAAGCTGGTATCGGCAAAGCCAACGCCGCGCAGCGTGTAGATCGGAATATCGAAGCCGGAATCCGCCGATGTAAAACCCGGCACCAGCTTGCCCAGATCGCTGGTATTGGTGACGCCGAAGGTTTTCAGTTCCTCGCCGCGATACGAACTGACCGACATCGGCACCGAGTTGATGCCCTCGCCACGCTTCTGCGCAGTGACGACGATTTCCGGCAGCCGCGCGGTCTCGGGTGCCGCTGGCGACGCTGCGGGAGCGGATCCATTCTCCGTAGAAGAATCGCTCTGAGAGCCTGTATTTGCTGGTACTTGCACGGGCACCGTAGTTTTGGTTTCCGGCGCCTCTGCATCCGTTTGCGCGAGTGCCACATTCATCAACCCGATAGGAATCAAGCCAATCAGCAGCAGCGCTTTCGCCTGGCGCTGTGAACTCTGGGTCAGCGCATGGATAGTCACACGCTGTTCGATCTTCCTTTTCAACTGCATCACAAGCATTTTCCCGTTGAGCCGCGTGGCATGGCCGGCGGCTGGTTATTCGATTGAGGCGCGCACTATGCGGATGCCGCTTATAACTGGGAAATACCGTTTTCTTCGATGGATATATCGCGCGCATGCGGTGCCGGCAAAATAATCCTGCCACGCACTTTCGGCATCATTTCTTTTGCGCTTGTGATGCTTTAACGTCGCGGTGATCCGGACAATCTCCTCTCAACAAGAACGCGAGACTATCTTCAGCGATACTCGGAAAGCAGCGCCGCCGCTTGCGTCACCACACGTTCGCCCGGTTTGAATATATCTGCGGCATTATCAGAGTGATCGAACTCACAGGCGCTCAGCCTGCGCCGCTCGAATCGCTCGGCCGAAACATGCACCCAGGCCACGGCATTACCCGAAGCACCCGCCACGCAAGCGATTGACGGTATTGGCTGGGTTTCCGCACTCGAAAGCTCCAGCGCAAGCGTGACGATTTCGCCCGGCGTTCGTGTCACTTTTTGCGATGGCGCAGCATCGAACAGCAAGCGCCAGCCTTGCTGTGCGTCGAGCGGTTCCTGTCCCTGCAGCTTCAAGGCTTGTGGCGCCAAGTTGCCATTTTCATCCAGCAAACTGGCCGATCGCAGCCGCGTGGCCAGTGTCGAATCGAAGGTCTGTAGCGCAACCCGCAGATGCGCGCGATCGGCTATTTCAAACAAGGCTTGTGATTCCGTAACGACTTCCCCTGCGCGCACATTCGCCGCCGTCAACACGCCAGCGACATCGGCACGAACCGCGACGCGGCTGTTCAAGGCTTCCGATTCGAGCCGGTATTTATCCTTCAGCCCGTTCAACTCCAGCAGCGCCTGCTCGTAGTAAACATTACCGGCGTTTTCCAGCGTGCCATTGGCTTCCGCCTGCAGCTTCAAGCGCTCGACATTGATTTCCGAAATCTGCATATCTTCGTCGACCTGCGCAAGCGCAGCGCGACGTTGCGCCTGCTCGCGCGCAGTCATCAGCGGCACCAGATAAGCCAGCGTTTCGCCAGCTTCGACTTTTGCACCCGGCAGCGGCCAACCCTGTGCGGGCGCTTCCAGCCGGCCAGACTGCTGTGCCGTGATATGCCCATAGCTATTGGGATCGGCGACGATTTCACCGGTCACGATCTGTCGCGTAGCTGCTGGCGTGGCACCGAGGACTTCGGTGCGCACGCCCAGCAGATGCTGCACCGCTTTAGGAACATACAGTTGCCCATCCGCCAGCAGATGCGGCTTCGCGGGGATATCCAATTGGCTATTTTGAGCGGATGCTTGTGCGGGTTCTTCAGGCGGTTCCAGCCCGCCGCCGGAGTGCGCACTGAGCACACCCGGCAGCGTCAGCAATGCGCCGATCATCAGACTTCGCAGATTCATCACAAGCAGCGGCAAGCAAGTGTCATCAATACAAGGCAAGGAATCACGCCTTGACGAATTTGCGGCGCAAGAAAGCTGCAAAACCGAGCAACAGCATTAAAGGCGATGCCGAACCGCTGCCGCCACCGCTGCTGGAAGAACTGGTCGATGTGGTTCCCGTAGTGCCGCCGGTGGTGGTTCCGCCTGATGTAGTGCCCGTTGTGGCTGAAGTTCCCAGCAAACGAACGACATTGGGGCTAGACGTGCTACCCAGCGAGGCCTCCTCGTTCACGATGACAAACTTGCCATCGGTCTGTTGCAGATAGTTAGGAACGCTAGGAACATTGTTATCGGCATTGCTCAGTGGTGTGGAGTTCGATGTTCCTGCAGTGTTGAAGGTGTACAGAACGCCGGTGTAGCTGTTGCTCGAACTGGATGTTTCATAAGATCCAAATGCCACGATCGAACCGTCCGCCTGAACACTGACCAGCTCGAACTCCGCTTCGGCACCCGTCGTCGTCAAGGATTGTGCAACCAGTCCGCTGCTGCCGAAGCTGCTGTCTGGCTGGCCAGCCGCTGTGAATCGGGCCAGCAATCCAACGGTCCCGTCCGCACTACCGCCACCGGCAACGTAGACACGGCCAGCAGAATCCACAGTGGCCTTGTAGGTATTGATTGATTGACTACCCAGCCCTGCAGTTGTGGTCGGCACACCTAGCTGTGCGACACCCGAAGTACCGAAGGTGCTTGACGGAACGCCTGCTGACGAAACCTCAACCGCAAATACGGCTGGTGGAGAACTGCCCTGTAGCTCGACGTAACCATCCAGCAGCAAACCACCACCATTGCTGAGTAATTGCAGACCAGTCGAAGTGGCATTGCCAAGGCTGGCGAAAGAGACCGCACCGGAAGTGCCGAATGTAGTCACTGGATTGCCGGAAAAATCAAAAGCGGCAAGGGTCACCGCCGTACTGGTATCGGTCAAATTAGCGTTGTCCTGCGTGGCCACGTAAATCTTCTGGTTTGCAGAATCCACCGCCAGATCATAAAGCGTGTAAGTCGAAGACGCGCCGCTGAGGACAAGGAAGCCATTGGTGCCGAAGCTGGTATCGGGCGCACCGGTCGGCGTTAGCCTGGCGACTTCATCCGCGCCAACGAGCAAGTAGATATTGCCATCCGCACCTTCACTAGCGTCAAGGATATCAGCTGCAAGTTTCGTCTCAGGATCGGTGATCGTAACTGCGCCACCGTTGCCGAAGCTGGTATCGAAGTCGGTGAAACTGGCCTGCACAGCAAAGCTGCTGCCGAGAGAGATAACGCCGAATGCTGCAATGATTGATCCTTTCACTTCAATTTCCTTTTCCATATCTGGAGACGATTGACTATCACGCTTGCGCTTCAAGTGGAGTTAATCCACTCGGAATTAACTGGTTAAGATGATTTCCATGAGAACTTCACTAAGGCTTTCGATAAACCATTACAACTGGAGTCGAACAGGTTCATAAGTGCAGCGGACTTTGGTGTGAGCGCTGCTGCAAAGCCGCTGCGCCTTCGACGACAACACGATCATCGTCATCCAGCATGCCTTGCACTTGAACCCAACCAGAGCTTGCAGGCTCTACGGAAACGGCATGTGCGACAAACTGTTCGGCAGCTTCATGCACCCACAACCAGGATGTCCCATGATCTTCGATGACTGCCGCCGCCGGGACCTCCCAGGTTCCAGTATTTGCTGGACTCTGTGGAACTTTCACCCAGACCGGTTCGCCGATCTCCAGATGGTATTCGGGGGCCTTTACCGCATAAAAAACTCGCTGCACACGCAGTGTGGAATCGTAAGCGGCGCTTAAAAAATGTAGCGATACTTGCGGGCCTTTATTGGCTTTGGCCTGCAAAGCAGCAGCCGCATCCAGTCCGCGATCAGCCAAGTCCATTTCGATGGCAACGGAATTGCGAGGCGCCAGATCAAACAAGATGTCGCCAGACGCCACCGCTGCGCCACGTCTTAGCGCGTTGCGCAGCACCAGACCCGCTGCTGGCGCGCGCAAGGGAATACCATCATTCATCGCAGAACTGTACTGCTGTACTTTTTTCTCTGCTGTACGGTAATCGAGTATCACTTGTATCGAAGGCGTCGGCAGCTTTACATCGAACTGCTGCGCCATATCGATGCCATAACGCTTGATCTGCGTCTTTCCGAGTTCCACATCGCGGTGGGCAAAAGCAAGGTCGGTTTCCAGATCGCGCTGTTCCGGAGTGGACAACACCGGCCGCAGGATCGCTAGAATCTGACCCGCCTGAACGGTGTCACCAGCATTGACGAAACCGCCCGGCGGAGCTTCGACGATGCCGGGCTGATCTGCCGTCAATGTCAATTTCTGGCGGGGATCGGCGACGACTTTCGCCGGCAGTTCGATCGCGGGCGGAGGCACTGATACCGGCAAGGTACGCACGCCAATACGCCGCTGTTCGGACTTATCCAGCGTCAGCGTTCTGGAGTCAGAATGACCCGCTTCAATTAGCTCACGCTCGCTATCCTGGTGCGCAACCGCCGGCCTCAATAACGCCATTGAGAGGAGAACTGCAACGCACTGTGGAGTCTTGCGGACAGGCATTTGGAGATGAATCGATCAGGACTTTCGGGCTTGTCCGCTGCTTGCGATCAACGACTCGCAGAGGGGACGGACGCCGACGACGATGCAGATTTCGCAGGCGACGGATCGAGCAGAGCAACGATCGGATCGAGCGTCTTCATCTTTGCGGCAACCAGCGGCGTGTAGCCGGCCTTCGATGCGATGTTGCGATCCGCACCGCGCGCCAATAGCAGCTTCACCTGCGGTTCATGGCCGGTCACACTGGCGAGATAAAGCGCGGTGAGCCCACGATCGTTCTGTGCGTTGATGTCCGCACCGTGATCGAGCAACAAGTTCAGCATTTCATCGCTGCCGCCGAAATAAGCCGCAAAAATCAGGGGCGTCCAGCCGGCGTTATCGGTCACTTTCGTGTCTGCGCCTTTGTCGAGCAGCAGGCGCACGCATTCGACATAGTTATGGCTGACCGCGGCGATCAGCGCGGTCTGATCCAGCGCATCGCGCTGATTGATCGGAATGCCTGCCTTGATGCCTTTCGCAACTTCATCGCATTCGCCATTGCGCGCATGGTTGACGAAGAACGAAACGCGATCCTGCTGCGAAAGCCCATCGCTGACATCAGCAGTGTTCGCTGATGTATCCGGTTTACCCGCAGTTTGCGCACAGCCGGCCAGCACCACCATGGCGAGCGCGGTTGCGAGGCTTGAGAATCTGGCGTGCGACCGGAGTCGTTTCATTGAATTGAATTCGGTGCTTTTCATTTAGCGCTCTTGGCATTCGATGCCAGCGTGCCTGGACCAGTGATCCTGGCAGTTGAAGTGAGTCTTGCGGTCAGATTTTCGATGGTGATCTGCGCAGCTTTCTGTCGCAGCGCCTGCTTGGCGTTATCGTCGAGCGCATCGAAGGTGCCGGGATTCGCAACCGGACGAGGGCCATCCTCAATCTTGATGACATGCCAGCCGAAGCGCGTACGTACGGGTGTTTTGTTGTATTCGCCTTTCTTCAGTTTGACCACTGCGTCGCTGAAATAGTGATCGATGAAAATATCCGGCCGGAACCAGCCGATATCGCCGCCATTGTTCTGGCCACCGGGGTCTTGCGTGTACTGCTTCGCCAGTTCGGCGAAATCCTCACCCTTGTTGAGTTTTTCGATCACTTCGCGCGCTTGCGCAGATGTCGGCACCAGCACTTGCCGCACATGGAATTCAACGATCTTGCCATTGGCACGATTGAATTCGTAAGACGCTTTCAGACTGGCATCGGTGACCGGATTTTTGGCGAAGTAATCTTCCAGATAGGCACGCGACAGTATTTCGCGGCTCTGGTACGCCAGCTGATCGGCGATCGCCGGCTGCTTGTCCAAACCGCTCTTGCGCGCTTCCTGCGCGAGCAGTTCTTCGGTGATGAGTTCGGTACGCGCAGCGGCGCGCGCATCGGGGGCATTCAGATTGTGGCCATTCTTGTCGGTATCGAAACCGGTGGCCATCAAGGTCACATGATTCTGGCTGATCGGCTGGCCGTTGACGACGATATCAGCCGCTAGCCCGCTGGATGCGGGGATTGCGACATCATCGGCGAGACCGGCATTGCTGCCGATGGTGCCGGCCAATCCGAGGATCAACCAGACTGAACTACGGGCAGATTTGATTGAAGACATCTTGAGGTTTACTCCTGAACAATCACAAGCAAGAGAGTGAATCGGATTTGGATAAGGAGTTATCCATTCGATTCACTCATAAATATCGATTCACTCACAAAAACCTGAAAAGACGCTGCCCGCTCGCGCGAGCAGCGTCATCAGTTCTCAATCATCCACTCATGAAGTGGAGTGATCGGCAACTAAACCTCAGGTAGGACCATCGAGATCCAGCGGCGCAGCCGGGTAATATCCGGGGCCGAACAGATTCGCACCATCGCGCTCGAAGATCGCGGAGTGCGGCTTGGCCGTGCCTTTGATGCCGCGTGCACCGGGCCAGATCCAGTTTTCGCGTGCCGCGCTGTCGAAGTCGAGGCAAGGCGTTCCTAGCAGCTCATCGGTGAACGAAGTGTCGAGCACGGTGGCTCCGGTGGTGCGATCAACGCGGCCGAGGCAGACCGTACGGTCACCGTCGGAACCGGTACCTGGCAACGGCACGTGGTTCAACTCGACGAAGTACTGGATGAACGCGAAGCGCTCGGTGCCGGTGGCGGGCTGCTGGCCAACCACGGCATCACGCGGCACGCCGAGGCCGCTGCCGTCATCCAGCGGCGTCAGATCAAGATAACCACCAAAGCCATCCGGGGTCTGCTGGTAACCGATACGATCCATAACCGAGAAGTGTGGGCCACCATGCGTGTAGAAATTCTGCAGGGTGTTGAGATTGCCGCTGCCCGGACCATTGCCGCTATCGAAGCCCGAAGGTTCGCCAGCAACCTTGTCCGCGCTCAAGCAGATGTTGCCGACCGTGCCCGATTCCACTTCCTGAATGGTCTGGCCGAAGCGGCAGTAGCCGACACCGGTCTGGGTGACATTCGAGGTCAGAGTGGTGGTGGCGCCAACGCCCAGCGGACCAGTTTCAAACTGGCCGATCGCACCGCGAACACGCGGGCAGTCCGACGCTTCGTTATTGTGCCGTAGGATGTTGAATCGGGCGCTGATGCCGCCGCTCAAGTCGGCGCGAGTCGCCGGCAGGCCCAGCGTGGTATTGGCAGTACGTGTAGCGTCCGCCGGTTCGAAGTCGCACGCGATCTTGGTGGCAGCCGTATCGGCGTGACCCTTCGCCAGGAGCGGACGGATATCCAGCGTCAGCACGCGACGGCTGTGTTCACGCGGGTAGTCGCGGTCGAATTCAACTGCGCCATCCGGATCAATCGCCGCCGGACTTTCGATGCCCGAAATCGGCAAAATCAGTAAACGATCGTCGTCGGTCAGCTGGAAGTAGGACACACCCGTGCAAGGGCCAACGTCGTAAATTGCACGCCAGTAAGGACCTTTACCACCGAAGATGTTGGTGGCGCCGCCATCAACCGTGATATCCGGCGAATAGAACAGCACGCCGCCGCACATCGCTGCGGCGAACGCACCATCATGCGGCACATAGTTGGTCGAGCCATTGGTGCAACCCGCTGGCGAGACATTCGAAGCCGCATTGGCAGCCACACCCGCAGCCGTGATCGCCTTGTCGTAGGTCGGATCGCCGGAATTCACCCAGCCTTTCTGACCGACGCAGTGATGCGATTGATGCGGCAAGCCGAAGCCCATCAAGCCTTCGTTCTCTTCGTGGAAAATGACTTCTTCCTGACGCGGACCATCCGGTACCGCACTTACCGAACGGATGTACGGATTGGTCGGATACGCCGTGGCGTTGCCCGCCAGCGAGTTCTTGGTGTTGCCATGAACATACTGAGTGTTGGTCGGGTAGACGCGCACCGAGCTGCCATAAGTCGAGCCGCAGATCCCGAGCGGGCCGGCGCTGATGCTCTG